>NZ_JBEYBQ010000049.1:0-22193 GCF_040632295.1 Isoptericola sp. NPDC019482 | reverse complement strand
GAACCCCCAAAAGAGCCCGCAGCATTCAACGATACTGGCCAGACCAAGCTGAACTGCTCAGTCCGATCCAAAGGAACCACAAAGGGTTCAAATAAATTGGCATTGACTATCAAACACACTGTTGAGTTCTCAAACAACCGACGCACACCGCAGACCCAGAACCTTTCTCAGTTCCGACCCCGCCGGGGCAACCCCTCAAACTTACCAGACCGTTTTCCCTTTTTCAAATCCTTGATCCGAAGATCGAAGGAGTCGAAAAAGACGATCCGATCCCACCGGGAAGAATGCGCGAAGCATCCCGACCGTTGAAGGTGTGGGTTTTCAGTCCCGGCCCGGCCATCGGTACCCAGCCTCTCGGCTGTCTCCTCGATGTCCGTCGGCCCGTCGGGCTGACGTCGTAGAACATTACCCGGGCGGAGCGCTCCGTGCAACGTGGCCGGACGTGGCGCGCGCCACGTCCGGCCACGGCCTGCGCGCAGGCCCCGGACAGGCGCCCGTCAGGCGGTCACGGTCTCCGGCTCAGGGCTGTCGCCACGCGCCAGACGGCGCGCGGCGTCGAACTCACCGAGCACCGCGGCGTCCGGCCGCGGCGTCAGGATGCTGACCACGACGGCGACGAGCAGGCCGACGGCGAAGCCGGGGATGATCTCGTAGAGCGAGTCCGCGAGCGACGACCGGCCCCAGGCGAAGGCGACCACCGCGCCTGCCACCATCCCGGACAGCGCGCCCCAGCGCGTGAGGCGACGCCAGTACAGGCTGAGGATCACGACCGGCCCGAACGCCGAGCCGAAGCCGGCCCAGGCGAAGCCGACCAGGTCGAGGATCGACGACGTGCGGTCCAGCGCGATGACAGCGGCGACGACCGCAACGACGAGCACGCCGGCGCGCCCCAGCATCACCTCGGCCCGCGTGCCCAGCCGGATCCCGGCCATCTTGGCGAGGTCCTCGACGAGCGCGGACGACGACACGATCAGCTGGGACGAGATCGTCGACATGATCGCCGCGAGCACCGCCGCGAGGACGAGACCCGCGATCAGCGGGTGGAAGAGGAGCTGGGCCAGCACCAGGAAGATCGTCTCGGGGTTGTCCACCTCGAGTCCCTTCACCGTCGCGTACGCGACGCCGACGAGGCCCGTCATCACGGCACCCAGCGCGGTGAGGACCATCCAGCCGATCCCGATGCGGCGTCCGGCCTTCGCGTCCTGCGGGCTGCGGATCGCCATGAAGCGCACGATGATGTGCGGCTGCCCGAAGTACCCGAGGCCCCACGCGAGCGCGGAGATGATCCCGGTGGCGGAGGCGCCGGCGAAGAAGGACAGGTGCTGGGTACCGCCGGCGGCGTCGGCCGCGCGGATCCCCTCGGTCATGGCGCCCCAGCCGCCGAGGTCCACGATCGCGATGACCGGGACGGCGACGAGGGCCGCGAGCATGAGCAGCCCCTGCGCGACGTCGGTCCACGTCGCGCCGAGGAAGCCGCCGAACAGCGTGTAGGCCAGGGTCACGCCGCCCACGACGAGGAGCCCGGTGAGGTAGTCGAGGCCGAAGGAGCTCTCGAAGAAGGTCCCGCCCGCAACCATGCCGGACGACACGTAGAACGTGAAGAACACGAGCACGATCAGCCCGGCCGCGATGCGCAGCAGGTGTGCCGGGTCGCGCAACCGGTTGTCGAAGAAGCTGGGGACGGTGATCGAGTTGTTCGCGACCTCGGTGTAGGCCCGGAGCCGCGGCGCCACGAACTTCCAGTTGAGCCAGGCCCCGATGGTGAGGCCGATCGCGATCCACGCCTCGACGAGCCCGGTGGCGTAGATCGCCCCCGGCAGGCCCATGAGCAGCCAGCCCGACATGTCGGAGGCGCCGGCGCTCAGCGCGGCCACGCCCGGGCGGAGCTTGCGCCCGCCGAGCATGTAGTCGTCCAGGTCGTCCGTGCGGCGGTACGCGGCATACCCGATGCCCAGCATCGCCAGCAGGTACGCGACGATCGCGATCGTCTGCCAGGTCTGATCGCTCATGCGATCGATCACCCTCTCGGTCGTGTGGTGCAGCGTCTGGCGCTGGTCGCGCCGACCGTCGCGTTCGTGCGCGACGGTCCCGGGGCCAGGTCAGGACGCGGTCGGCGCTGACCTCGCTGCTGTGCCACCCCACTGCTCGCCACCTCGATGGCGCCGAAACGACCAACGGCCCGATCCTGGGTGAGGATCGAGCCGTTGTGCCTTTCGGTGCGCCCGGAGGGATTCGAACCCCCAACCTTCTGATCCGTAGTCAGATGCTCTATCCGTTGAGCTACGGGCGCAGTCCTTGCCGGCGCTCTCGCACCGACCGACGAGAACATTACAGCCCTCGAGCCGGTTCCCCAAACCGGGGAGCCGCATCGTGACGCACGACACCGGCCGTGCCCCTTCCGGGGCAACAGAAAAGGCTCCGGGCGTTCAGCAGCCGGAGCCTTCCTGGCGGAGACGGCGGGATTTGAACCCGCGAACGGGTTGCCCCGTTACCACCTTAGCAGGGTGGCGCACTAGACCAGACTATGCGACGTCTCCTCGCGGCAGCACAGCAGCACCGCGGCGCCCAGAGTAACCGCCGACGCTGCCCCGGAGCAAAGCCGCGCGCCGTCGTCCCCGCCACACGCCGCACCGCGCTACGGTCTGCGCCATGCTGGACGACGACGACCAGGACCACCCGCAGCGCCCCCACCAGCGCACGGACCCCGCCCCCTCCCCCCGCACCTCCCCCTCCCCGGCGTCCGGCGACGGCCCCGACGACTACGACGTCGTGGTGATCGGCTCCGGCTTCGGCGGCAGCGTCGCCGCCCTCCGCCTCACGGAGAAGGGCTACCGCGTGGGAGTGCTCGAGGCCGGGCGCCGGTTCGACGACGACGAGCTCCCGCGCACCTCGTGGGACCTGCGCCGCTTCCTGTGGGCGCCCGCGCTCGGCTGCTTCGGCATCCAGCGGATCCACCGGCTGAGGGACGTGCTCGTCCTCGCCGGTGCGGGCGTCGGCGGCGGCTCGCTGGTCTACGCCAACACGCTGTACCGGCCGCTCGACGCCTTCTGGGCCGACCCCGCCTGGGCGCACCTCACCGACTGGAAGGCCGAGCTGGAGCCGTACTACGACCAGGCCGAGCGCATGCTCGGCGTCGTGGACTACCGCCGCACGACGCCCGCCGACGAGCTGATGCGCGACGTCGCGGACGACCTCGGCGTGGGGCACACCTTCCGCAAGGTGCGCGTGGGCGTGTACCTCGGGCCCGACGGCGACGAGCGCCCGCGCGGGGCCGCCGGGCCCACCGTCCCCGACCCCTTCTTCGGGGGCGCCGGCCCGGAGCGCAACCCGTGCCTGCACTGCGGCGAGTGCATGACCGGGTGCCGGCACAACGCGAAGAACACTCTCGTGAAGAACTATCTGCACCTCGCAGAGGGCGCCGGCGCCCGGGTGCACCCGCTCACGACGGCCACCGCCGTCGTGCCGAGGCCGGGCGGCGGCTACGAGGTCCGCACCCACCGGACCGGACGGCGCCGGGCCGGTCGCCGCACCTTCCGCGCCGGGCAGGTCGTGCTCGCGGCCGGCACTCTCGGCACGCAGCGGCTCCTCCACGCGATGCGGGACGACGGCGTCCTGCCCCACCTGTCCGCCCGGCTCGGGCACCTCACCCGGACCAACTCCGAGGCGCTGCTCGGTGCCATGCGCCCCCGGCGGCGCGGGCAGGCCGAGGACCCCGACTACTCCGAGGGCGTCGCCATCACGTCGTCGTTCTACCCGGACCCGCAGACGCACGTCGAGCCCGTGCGGTACGGGCGCGGCTCCAACGCGATGGGGCTGCTGCAGACCGTGCTGGTCGACGGCGTCCGGCCCGGCGAGGGGCCGCGCTGGCGGCGCTGGCTCGGCGAGCTGTGGCGACAGCGCCGGCACCTGCCCTCCCTGTACGACCTGCGCGGCTGGTCGCAGCGCACCGTCATCGCCCTGGTGATGCAGAGCCGGGACAACTCGCTCACCACGTTCACGACGCGCGGCCCGCTCGGGCGGCGCCTCACGTCGCGGCAGGGCACCGGCGAGCCCAACCCCGCGTGGATCCCCGCGGCGCACGACGCCGTGCGCGCCATGGCGGACCGTATGGGCGGCCTGGCGGGCGGGAGCGTGGGCGACCCGTTCGACGTGCCGATGACGGCGCACATCCTCGGCGGGTGCACCATCGGCGAGTCCCCGGAGACGGGCGTCGTCGACCCGTACCACCGCGTGCACGGCCACCCGGGCCTGCACGTGCTGGACGGGTCCGCCGTCACCGCGAACCTCGGCGTCAACCCGTCGCTGACGATCACCGCCCAGGCCGAGCGGGCGTGCGCGCTGTGGCCGAATCGCGGGGAGGACGACGCCCGCCCCGCGCCCGGCGCCCGCTACGCCGTCGTACCGCCGACGGCGCCCCGGCGGCCCGTCGTCCCCGGGGCCGCACCTGGGGCCCTGCGGCTGCCGCTCGTCGAGGTCCGGCACTCCTGAGCAGCCCCGGACAGCACGACGCCCCGCCGGCGTGGCCGGCGGGGCGTCGTCGTGCGGAGGGCGAGGGATTCGAACCCCCGGTGCATTGCTGCACAACGGTTTTCAAGACCGTCACATTAGGCCGCTCTGTCAGCCCTCCCGGGACGGCCGCCCGGGCGCCCGTCCGGCACAGCAGTGTACCGGCCGGCGTACGCCCGCGGCCCCGGACGCCGAGGCGTTCCGGGGCCGCGGGAGCGACGTACGGCGACGGCCGTCAGGCCGCGCCGCCGCCCGAGCGCAGCTGGCGCATCGCGAGCTGCACGAGGGCGATGAGCGTCTGCTTGGTCGCCGCCCGCGAACGGGCGTCCGTGTAGAGCATCGGCACGTGCGCCGGGATCTGCAGCGCCTCGCGGACGTCCTCGAGCCGGTGCTTGGCCACGCCGTCGAAGCAGTTGACGCCCACGACGAACGGCACGCCCCGCGACTCGAAGTAGTCGATCGCCGGGAAGCACTGCTCCAGGCGGTCCGTGTCGACCAGCACGACGGCGCCGATCGCACCGCGGATGAGGTCGTCCCACATGAACAGGAAGCGGTCCTGGCCCGGGGTGCCGAACAGGTACAGCCACAGGTTGCCCGGAAGGTTCACCCGGCCGAAGTCCATCGCCACGGTGGTGCTCGTCTTGCGGTCGGACACGCCGCCCGCATCGTCGACCCCCACCGAGTGCTCGGTCATCGCGGCCTCGGTGTTGAGCGGCTCGACGTCCGAGATGGAGCCGATGAACGTCGTCTTGCCGACGGCGAAGCCGCCGGCCACCACGATCTTCGTCACCGTCGGGGCACCGGTCGGCGGCGCGGGGGCCGCGGCCGCCTGCGGTGCAGCCGCGCCGGCCGGACCCTGGGCGGGCTGCGACGCCGCTGCCGGCTGGGCGGCCGGCGCCTGGGGCGCCGGCGCGGACGCGGGCACCTGCTGCGCCACGGGGCGAGCCGCGGCACCGGAGGGCGCCGCCGACGCGGTCGGCACCGACGTGATCGGGCCCGGGGCCGCCGCCGCGGGCGCCGGGGCGCCGCCGAGCACGCTCTGTCGCTGCGGTGCGCCGACCGCCGCCGGCGCACCGCCGGCCACCGGCGCGCTCACGGCGCCGAAGGCCGGGGACACCGGGGCCCACGCCGGGGACATGCCCCCGGCGGCCCCGGGCGCCGGGCTGTCAGAGGGCGGAAATGCCATTGAGAACACTCTCCAAGACGCTCAGAGACAGGCCCGAGTGGGAACTGCCGTGACCCGTGTGGACGTTCACCGGGGTCGAGGTGTGCACGGTGATGTGCCCCTCCTCCTGCATGTCCGCGACCAGGATGCGGACGACGCCGAGGGGCAGGCGCAGCAGCGCGGAGAGCTCCGCGATCGAGACGTAGGTGTGCGCGGCGTGCTGCAGGATCGCCCGCTTCTCCGGCGTGAGCCCGACGCTCGTGACGGCACCGGGCATCACCTCGACCAGCGCCTCGAGCGGCAGGTCGGACAGAGCAGATCGGACGCGGCCACCGGTCACCGCGTAGGGACGCACCGTCGAGGCCTCGTAGCCGTCTGCCGAGTGCGCACCCAGAGAACCGAACGATGCGTGCGTCATGATCGCGACCTCATCCCACCCGCGCGGAGCGCGTCGAGCCGTCCACCGGAAGGTTCCCGCGCATCTCGGAGATCAGCTGCGGGGTGAGCGTGGCCTCGGTACGGGAGACCAGCAGGGCCATCTCGTAGCCGATGAGCCCGATGTCGCACGACGACTCGGCGACCACCGCGAGGACCGACCCGTTCGAGACGTTCATCAGGAAGAGGAAGCCGTTGTCCATCTCGATGACGGCCTGCCGCACGTTTCCGCCGTCCAGCTGACGCGCCGCCCCGCGCGTCAGGCTCGACATGCCGGAGACGATCGCCGCGAGCTGGTCACCGCTGGTGCGGTCGAGCTGGTCGGACATCGCCATGAGCAGACCGTCCGCCGAGACCACCAGGGTGTGGCGGCTGCCCGGGACGGTGCGCACGAAGTTGTCGAGAAGCCACCCGAAGTTGGTCGCTTCAGTACTGAGGGTCACGCTTCCTCCTCGTCGATACGCCGAAGGCGCAGGTCACCGCTGGTGCGGCGCGGATCCAGGGACATCATTCACGGTGGGGGCGGCCTGCGTCGAGGCCCGGACGGCCCCAGCGTCGTTCCGGCCGCGGCTCGTGGCGGACTGGAAGGCCGACAGACGCGACCTCAGCTGCTCCGGGTCCCGCTCGATACGGGCCGTGAACCGCTCGGTCGACGCGGTCGACTCCCCCGCCCGCTGGCGTCGCGCGAGGCCACCGGCCTCGCCCGCGACCGTCGTCGGGCGGTACGTCTGCTCGTTCGTCGAAGTCACGTTCCCTTCCTGGAAGACGCCGCGCTGCAGCATCGTGGACATCTCCTCGTAGAGGACGGCCGACGCCATCCACTCCGACCGCGCCTCGACGGTGTCGGGCACGAAGTGCGGGTCCAGCGGGTCGTAACCCGCCGGCTCCGTCGGGCGCAGCGGCAGCACCGAGCCGCCGTACGACGTCGCCGCCGAGGCCGCCGGCTCGTCGCCCGCGGCCTGCCAGGGCGCCTCTCCCTGCGGGGCGTCCGCCCGGGGCGCCTCGTACGCGGGCGCCGCGCCGAACGCCGGTGCGTCGGGCCGGGCCGGCTCCGGTGCGGCCTGCGGGAAAGGCGCGGCGGTCGGGGCCGCGGGGAGCACCGGCTCGTCGGCCGACGGCTTGCGCCCGAACAGGCCGCGCTTGCGGCCGCCCTGCGCCGGCGTCTCGCGGGTGGCGCGACGGGCCGGCACGTCGGCGAGCAGGTCCTCGAACGGCGGCAGCTGCTGCAGCGCGTCCTGTCGAGGCGTGTCCGCGGGCGCCAGCGAGTCCGTCGGAGCGAACGGGCTCGAGGCCGCGGGCGGCGTCACCGGGTCGAACGACGGCCCGGGAACGGCGGCCGACGCGGATCCCGCGGCGGGCTCGGTGACCTCGCGCACGACCGGGTCGAACGACGAGGTCGCGGGCTCCGCGTACGGGACCGGCGCGGCCTCGTGCCGCACCGGCTCCACGACGGGAGGCGCCGGCGCGACCGGCGGCGCGGGCACGGCCGCGGCGGGCGCGACGTCCCGCGTGGGCAGCGCCACGGCCGGCGCCGCCTCGGTGGCGGGTCGGTACGGCTCGGGCGGGGCGACCGGCTCGGCCGGGGGCGCCTCGACCGGCGCGGGGGCAGGCACCGGGGCCGGCACCGCCGCGACGGGGACGTCCTGCGCCGCGACCGGGGCGACGGGCTGCACCGTGGCCGGCGCCTCGGGCGCCGGATCCGCGGGGGCCAGCGGCGCGAGCCCGTCCGGCAGCGCGGCCGGGTCCTCCGTCACCGCGTCGAGCTGGAGGGTGCTCTCGGCGTCGCCGACGTCCAGGGACCCCATCGAGCGGAAGCTGGAGAACAGGCCGGCCCGCTGGTCGACACCGAGAACGGGCGCCGAGACGGGCTCCGGCTCGGCGACGGGCTCGGGCTGCGCGCGGTGCCGGCTCGGCAGCGCCGCCGCCGAGGCCTCGACCTCGGCCGGCGGCCGCCAGGAGTCGGTCGTGGACTCGTCGACGAGGTCCGGCAGCTCGGGCGTCGCGAGCGGCGGCAGGACGATCGGGCCCGTGTCCGGACGGGGCACGGCGTCGCCGGATCCCACGCCGGAACGGCGCCGGCGGGGCATGCCGACCGACGTCGTGCCGTCGGTGAGCGCGTCCAGGTCGACCGGCACCGCCGCCGGCGGCTCGGGCTCGACCGGCAGCGCCGCCGACACCGGCGACGAGACCGCCGGGGTCGGCGTCGTGAGCGCCTCCACCACGGGCGGCGCGGCGAACGACGACGCGGGCTCCGGGACCTCGAGGGGCGCCGCGGCCGGCGCGGAGGTGTGCTCCTCGAACGCCTCCGCGATCTGACCGCCGAGGTCGGCGGCCGGGTTCTGCGTGGCCACCTCCAGCGGGTCGGTCGGCTGCGGCAGCGGGAGCGCGTCGTCGGGCAGGAACAGGTCCGCCGGGAAGACGACCGTGACCTCCGTGCCCGCGCCCGACGCGCCGACCTGGAACCGGACCTGCGCGTGGAGACGGTCCGCGAGGCGCCCGACCACGAAGAGGCCGAGGCGCTGGGCGCCGACGGCGTCCGACGCGGCGCGGCTCGAGACCTTGGTGTTCGCGTCCGCGATCTCCTCGGGGCTCATGCCGAGCCCGTGGTCGCGCACCGTGACGACGACCCCGCGCTCGTCGCGCGACGTCGTCACCTCGACGGGCGTGTGCGGCTCGGAGAACATCGTCGCGTTCTCCAGCAGCTCCGCGAGCAGGTGCGCGGAGCTCAGCGCGTTGTGCCCGAGCATGTGCGGGTCGACGCCCAGGTCGAGCCGGACCCGGTCGTAGAGCTCGATCTCGGACGACGCCGTGCGCACGACGTCGGAGATCGGCATCGGGTTGCGCACGCGGCGGCCCGAGTCGATGCCCGCGAGCACGAGCAGCGACTCGGCGTTACGACGCATACGCGTGGCCAGGTGGTCCAGGCGGAAGAGGTTCGACAGCGTGCTCGGGTCCTCCTCGGACCGCTCGAGCTCGTCGAGGAACGACAGCTGGCGGTTGAGCAGTACCTGGTCGCGGCGGGCGACGTTGACGAACATCTCCGCGATGGAGCCACGGAGCGCCGCCTGCTCGCGGGCGACGACCATGGTCGTCTCGTTCACCTCGTTGAACGCGGCCGCGAGGCGTCCGATCTCGTCGCTGGACTCGACCGGCACCTGGACGAGGTCGATCGACGGCGCCTGGCCGGGCACGGCCATCTGCTCGACCATGCGCGGCAGACGGTCGCGGACCTCCGACGTCGCGGAGGTGAGGCGCGCCAGCGGCTGCACGATGCGGCGCGCGATGAGCAGCGCCAGCAGGAAGGACACGAGCACGACGCCGAACGCCGCGGCCCCGGTCAGCAGGGCGGCGGTCTGGGCGCCGCCGGCGAGGTCCTTCGAGTAGTCGACCGCGGCGTCCCGGACGTCGTCCCGGACCGGCTGGGTGGCGTCGACCCACCCCTGCGAGAGCTCGTCCCACTGGCTCACGGTCTCGGGGTCGATGCCGGAGAAGTTGAGGTAGCGCAGCTGGAGGCGGGCGCGGTCGAGGTCGTCCGCGTAGTCGGGCACCTCGAACTCGCCGGGGATCAGGTCGAGCTGCTCCTGCGCGGTCCCGACCAGGCCGTCGGTGTCCTGCAGCAGGTTCACCATGCGGCCGTTGAGGTCCGACGGCGGGGTCTCGCCCTGCGCGATCAGGGCCAGCGCCGCTCCGGCGACCGGTCGTTCCATGGTGTTGGCGAGCATCGCCTCGTCGAGGGAGACGTAGGCGTTGGTGTGGCGCGTGAGGCCGGCGTCGTCGGTGCTCTGGGCCACGGCGCGCGGGACGTCGAGCGCGTTCTCGCTCAGCGCGGTGTACCGCTCGGTCGCCCGCGACTCCGAGAGCTGGCCCGAGATGACGTTGCGCTGCAGGTCGTCCATGACGGTGCGGTCGCGGAGCGTCCGGTTCACCGCGTCCTGCACGTTGGTCGGCAGCGCGCTGGTGTCGAGCAGCTCGAGCGCCTCGTCGCGGGCGTCGAGGGCGCGGTCGGTCGCCTCCTGCGCCTTGACGAGCGCCTTCTTGGCGCCCGGGATCCCGAGCTCGGCCGCGATGTTCGTCGCACGCTCCGCGGCGACCGCGCTGCCCGCGTCGTCCTGCAGCTTCAGCGACTCCATGAGGGCCGCGGTCTGCTCGGCGCTGCGGTTCTCCTGCAGCGACTGCCAGGTGATCCAGCCCGCCGTCAACGCCAGGACGAAGATCGGCACGGCGAGTGTCGCAAGAATCTTCCCGCGAACGCCCAACCTGCGGAGCATCTGAACCTCTCTCCAACACTGTTCGTCGAGGCGGGCGACCTCGTCGCCCGAACCTCAGGTGGGTGCCATCACGTCCGGCACCACCCCCCGCGCCCGGCTGGGCTTCCAGGCACGCGAGTAGGCTCCATCGGTGTGCGAGCGGTCACGATATCGGCACCAGGCGGTCCAGGGAAACTCACCCTATCCCTCGTCAACCTGGACAAACCGGGCCCGGGCGAAGTTCTGATCGACGTCGCCGCGGCGGGCGTCAACCGCGCTGACCTGCTACAACGCGCAGGAAACTACCCGCCGCCGCCGGGTGCTCCCGAGTGGCCGGGCCTCGAGATCTCGGGTACGGTCCGCGCGCTCGGCCCCGGGGTGACCGGCTGGGCGCCCGGCGACCGGGTGGTCGCGCTCCTCGAGGGCGGGGGCTACGCCGAGCAGGTCGTGGCGCGCGCCACCCAGCTGCTGCCCCTGCCCGACGGCGTCGATCTCGTCGACGGCGCCGCCCTGCCCGAGGCCGTCTGCACGGCCTGGACCAACCTCGTGGACACCGGGCACCTGCGCGCCGGCGAGACCCTCCTCGTGCAGGGCGGCTCGGGGGGCGTCGGCAGCGTCGCGATCCAGCTCGCCGCCGCGCTCGGCGCGCGCGTCGTCGCCACCGCCGGCGGGCCGGACCGCGCGGCCCGCTGCGTCGAGCTCGGCGCCGACGTCGGCGTCGACCACCGCACGCAGGACGTCGTGGCCGCGGTGCGCGACGCGACCGACGGGCGCGGGGCCGACGTCGTGCTGGACGTGCTCGGGGGCGGAGGGCTCGCCGACAACGTGCGCGCCCTCGCCCCCGGCGGCCGGCTCGTGGTCATCGGGCTCCAGCGCGGCCGCCGAGGCGAGCTCGACCTGAACGCCCTCATGGCCAAGCACGCGTGGGTCACCGGGACGCTGCTGCGCCCGCGCAGCGCGGAGGACAAGGCGGCGCTGGTCGCGACGGTGTGCGAACGGGTGTGGCCCCTGGTCGCCGACGGCCGGGTGCGGCCCGTCGTGCACGCCCGGGTGCCCTTCGCGGAGGCCCCTGCCGCGCACGAGCTGCTCGAGTCCGGGGCGGTGTTCGGCAAGGTGCTGCTGGTGCCCTGACGCCCTCCGGGCCGCCCGACCGGCTGCTGTCGGCCCCGTGGGCCACACTGGGGGTCATGACCGAGAGCGACGACGGCACTCGCGACACCGACGGCACCGCCCCGCGCGTGGTCACCCCGGACGGGGACGCCACCGAACCCGACGGGGTCGCGGCCCTCGGCGAGGAGGGCGGACCCGGCGAGACGTCGCGCATCGAGGAGCCGGCCAAGGTCATGCGGATCGGCGGCATGATCAAGCGGCTGCTCGACGAGGTGCGCGACGCCCCGCTCGACGACGCGGCGCGCAGCCGCCTGGCCGAGATCCACGAGCGCTCCCTCACCGAGCTGGAGGAGGGCCTCTCCCCCGACCTCGTCGAGGAGCTGCACCGCATCACGCTCCCGTTCTCGGACGAGGGCGTGCCGTCGGACGCCGAGCTGCGGGTGGCGCAGGCCCAGCTGGTGGGCTGGCTCGAGGGCCTCTTCCACGGCATCCAGACGGCGCTCGTGGCGCAGCAGATGGCCGCGCAGGCGCAGCTCTCGCAGATGCGGCGCGCGCTGCCGCCCGGGGCGCACCCGGCGCCGTTCGGCCCGGGAGGGCCGGCGGCCCAGGGGCAGCCCGGTCAGCCCGGGCAGGACGACCGACGCCCCTCCCCCGGTCAGCACCTCTGAGGCCGGCGCGCGCGGGGCCCCGTCACGACCGCGCCGTCATGGCGATCGCGCCGGAGACGAGGGCGAGGCCGGCGAGCTCCGGCCAGGTGGGGACCTGCTGCAGGACGACGGCGCCGACGAGGACGGCGGTCGCGGGCAGGAGCGCGAGCATGACGGAGAAGGTCGCCATGCCGACCCGACGCAGCACCACCTGGTCCAGGACGTACGGGACGACCGACGAGCACACCGCCACCACGAGCAGGAACAGCAGCAGCGGCGGGTCCGTCACGACCTGCGGCGTCGACCACGCGAAGAACGGCGTGAACGCGACGGCTCCAGCCGCCATGCCGATCGCGAGCCCGTCCACGCCGGACCCGGCGTGGGCCACCCGCTTGCCCAGCACGATGTAGCCGGCCCAGCAGGCCGCCGCCACGAGGACGGCGCCCAGCCCGATCACGGCGTCCTCGCGCGGGATCCCCGACCCCAGGGTGACCCCCGCGAGCAGCACCACGCCGGCCGCCGCCACCACGATCGCCGCCCGCTCCCGCCAGCCGCGCCCCGTGACGGCGGCGACGGCCACGGGGCCGAGGAACTCGATCGCGACGGCGACGCCGAGCGGCAGGTGGTCCACCGCCACGTAGAAGACGACGTTCATCGCCGCGAGGACGACGCCGAACAGCGCGGCGGCGACGAGGTCGCGCCGGGTCCAGCGCCGCCGCCAGGGGCGCCGCCAGGCGAGGAGGACGACGGCGGCCAGGACGATGCGCCACCAGCCCACCGTCGGGGCGCCGAGCTGGTCGAAGAGCCCGACGGCGACGGCGGCGCCCGCGTACAGGGTGATCCCGGAGACCAGGAACAGGGCCGGCGCCGGCACGCGGTCCAGCGCTCCGCGCGAGGAGGGGACAGGGGTCGGCACCTGCGGAGCATATGCGCGCGAACGCTGCGGTCCGAAGGCGCGGCGAGCGCCGCTCGTCCCGGATGTGGACGACTTGTGGACAACCCCTGGACGCGCCGTGCATGCGCCCCCTACGCTCACGCCGCCCCTCTTCATCGACCCAGTGAGGCCGTCATGTCGTTCCCGGACGCGATCAAGTCCGTCTTCTCGCAGTACGCCACCTTCTCGGGCCGCGCGCGCCGCTCCGAGTTCTGGCTCTGGTACCTCTTCCTGGTGCTCGTGTACCTGGTGGAGGGCGTCCTGCTGGGCATCACCGGCAACGCCACGCTCGACCCGGCGACACGCACCTACGGCGGCGCCTTCTACGTCGTCTCGGGCCTGATGAGCCTGACCGGGCTGGCCTTGGTCGTGCCGACGCTCGCCGTGATGGTGCGCCGCCTCCACGACCAGGACAAGTCGGGCTTCTTCTGGTTCATGACCTTCATCCCCCTGGCCGGACCGATCATCATGCTGGTCTTCTACGTGACGGCCGGCACCGTGGGCGCGAACCGCTTCGGCCCGGACCCCAAGGGTCAGGACCTTCCCGTCACCCTCTCCGGCGCGCCGGTCGCCCCGCCGGTGGCCTGACGCACCAAGCACGACGACGACGGTCCGGGCGAGGTGCCCGGGCCGCCGTCGTCGCTGCGGCGAGCACGTCAGCCCTTGACCGCCCCCGCGAGCATGCCGCGCACGAAGTAGCGCTGCAGCGCGACGAACACGACCAGCGGAACGACCATCGCGATGAAAGCGCCCGCGGTGAGCAGGTACCAGTCGCCGCCACGCGACCCGGCCAGCTCGGCGATCTTCACCGTCAGCGGCTGGTACTCGGGGGCGGCGAACGTCAGGCCCACGAGCAGGTCGTTCCACACCCACAGGAACTGGAAGATCCCGAACGACGCGATCGCCGGGACCAGCAGCGGGAAGAGCACGCGGAAGAAGATCTTCACGTGCCCGGCCCCGTCGACGCGGGCCGCCTCCACGAGGGACGCCGGGATGTCCTTCATGAAGTTGTGCAGCAGGAAGATCGCCAGCGGCAGCGCGAAGATCGAGTGCGAGAGCCACACCGTCCAGTAGCTGCCGTTGACGTCCCAGTTCACGTAGTCCGACAGCAGCGGCACGAGCGCCACCTGCAGCGGCACCACCTGCAGCGAGAAGACCGCGACGAACAGGAAGTTCCGGCCCGGGAACTTGATCCACGCGAACGCGTACGCCGCCAGCAGCGACAGCGTGATCGGGATGAGCACCGCGGGGATCGTGATGACGAACGAGTTCACGAAGAACGTGGCCAGGTCGTTGCTGTTCCCGTAGAGCGCCTCGTTGTAGTTGTCCATGGTGAACGAGGCGTTGCCCGTGAAGACGGTCCACCAGCCGCTCTTGCGGATGTCCTCCTGCGGCCGGAAGGACGTGATGAGCAGCCCGAGCGACGGGATCGTCCACAGGATCGCGATGAGGATCGCGATGCCCGAGGCCCACGGGGAGCTGAGCTTGCCCTTCGTGGCGATGGCCCGCTTCTCGAGCCGCGTCAGCTTGTGCGGGGTGCGCGGGGTGCCCTGCTCGGTGAGCGCGCCGGTGACGGCCTGGCCAGGGGTGGGCGTGGTCGTCATCGGATCTCCTCCGCCATGCGCATCTGCCGCACGTTGTACGCGATGATCGGGATCACCAGGACGAACAGGACCACGGCGAGCGCCGAGGCGAGCCCCTTGTTCCCCTGCTGGAACGCCTGCGAGTAGAACTCGTTGGCCACCACCTGGGTGCCGTAGTTGCCGGCCGTCATGGTGCGCACGATGTCGAAGGCCTTGAGCGTGCCCATCGCGATGGTGGTGAGCACGACGACGAGCGCGGGCCGGATGCTCGGCACGGTGATGTACCGGAACATGCTCATCCCGGTGAGCCCGTCGAGCCGGGCGGCCTCCACGATGTCGTCGGGGATCGCCTTGATCGCCGCCGAGAGCACCGTCATCGCGAACCCGGTCTGGATCCAGATCATCACCATGATGAGGAACCAGGTGTTCCAGGGCTGCCCGATGAGGAACTGCTGCGGCGGCAGGCCGATCCACACGAGTACCTGGTTGGCCAGGCCGATCTGCTGGATCCCCGCCTGGTCGGGGCGGAACTCGTACACGAACTTCCAGATGAGCGACGCGCCCACCATCGAGATCGCCATCGGGACGAAGACGAGCGCCTTCGCGAGCTTCTCGAACCGGGTGCGGTCGACCAGCACGGCGTACCCCAGCCCGATGAGGGTGCTGAGCAGCGGCGCCAGCACCACCCACGCCACGGTGACGAGCAGCACCTTCTGGAACTGCCCCTCCGTGAACGCGGTGACGTAGTTGTCCACGCCCACGAACTCGGTGCCGTTGCGGTTGAAGAACGACTGCCACAGCGTGATGAGCCCGGGCCGCAGCAGGCCGTAGGCGAGGAACGCCAGGGGGACCCCGACGAAGCCGAGCGCGACCACCCACGAGGGGACGCGCTTCGGCCGGTCCACCAGGAACAGGATCAGCCCCATCACCGCGACGAACACGGCGACGCCCACCACCATGAGGAGCAGCTTCTCCGCGGTGGTGTCGGGCTCGAGCAACCAGGTCATCGACGACCTCCTCGAGGAGTCGGGTCAGCTGACGGATCGGACCACCGGACGAGCCTGCCGAGACCTGTGCTGGTCCCGGCAGGCTCGACCGTGGGGTGCTGCTGCGCGGTCGGCCGCGCGCTCAGCCGAACGGTCAGCTGCTCGGCCAGCCGTTCTCGATCTGGTCCACGACCTCCTGCGTGGACGAACCGGTCAGCCAGTTGACGATGCCCTTGAAGAAGGTGTCGGTGCCGACCTGACCGGGCATGAGGTCCGACGCGTCGAACGCCTGGAACGACTGGGGGTCGTTCAGCTGCGCCACGACCGCCTTGTCGAACTCCGTGGACAGGTTGTTCGGGTCGAGGCCGTTGTTCGCGCTGACCCACCCGCCGTCGGGCGTGTTCACCGCCTTCTGGTTGGCCCAGTCGGCGCTGGCCAGGTACGTCTGGAACGCCTGGACCTCGGGGCGGTCGTCGAAGGCCGCGACGAACTCGCCGCCCACCAGCATCGGCTTGACGTCCGTCTGGTCGGTGGGCAGGTAGAACGCGAAGACGTCGCCGTCCTCGCCCACCTCGGTGCCCTCCGGGAACTGGGTCTGGTAGAAGTTCGCGGCCCGGTGCATCCAGCAGGTGCCGTCGAGGACCCCGACGCCCGCGTCGGTCCAGGACTGCGTGGCGATGGAGTCCACGCCGCCCAGGCCCGCGTTGACGTAGTCCGGGTTCTTGAGGATCTCGCCGGCCGTGTCCCAGGCCTCGACGTACTGCGGGTCGTTGAACGGCTTCTCGTGGGTGTACCACTGCTCGTACGCGTCGGTGCCCGCGGTGCGGAGCACCATGTCCTCGATCCAGTCGGTGCCCGGCCACCCCGAGGCGCTCCCGGACTCCACGCCGGCGCACCACACCGGGGCCCCGGAGTCGGCCTGGATCTTCGCGGTGAGGTCCATCAGCTCGGTCCAGGTCTCGGGGATCTCGTAGCCGGCGTCGGCGAACGCCGACGGCGAGTACCAGACGTAGGACTTCGCGTTCGCCCCGAGCGGCGCGGCGTAGAACGTCCCGTCGACGGAGCCGTAGCCCTTCCACGTCTCGCTGAAGAACTCGTCCACGTTCTTCGCGGTCGCCTCGGGCGCCGGCTTGATGGCGTCCGGGTGGTCCTGGACGATCGTGTTGAGCAGGCCGGGCTGCGGCAGGTAGGCGATGTCGGGGGTGTTGCCCGCGTTGATCCGCACCTGGAGCTGCGCCTCGAACTCGCGCGAGCCCTCGTACTCGACCGTGACGCCGGTGCACTCCTCGAAGGCGTCGTAGGAGTCCTCCTGCGACGTCTGCTCGGGCTCGACGATCGACGTGTAGACGCTCACCGTCTTCCCGTCGAGGTCGCCGAACTCGTCGTAGGCGGCGCAGTCGATGCTGGCCGCGGAGGCGCCGGAGCCGCCGGACTCCTCGCCGGCACCACCCTCGCCGTCGGGGTCGCTGCACGCCGCCAGCACGAGCGCGAGGCCCGCTCCGCCGGCCGCCAGCGCCAGTGCGCGTCGCCGCGCCGTCGTCGTTCGTGTGGTCATTGCCGAGCTCCTCCACTGCGTCGTGGTCCTTGGAAGTGGCCTGCCGGTCGGCGACCCGTGATCCCAGGTCCCCCTGACCGGGATACTGCCTCCCCCCGCAGTCCATCGCACCCTGACCTGCGGGTGCAAGTTCCTGCAACGCGTTTCACGGTCACGACTCGGTGACGATTCGTGACACCCTGGGACCTGGACCCCGCCACGAGCCATTTCGAGAGGACCGCCATGATCGAGCTGAGGAGCCCGCGTGAGATCGACCAGATGCGCCCCGCGGGACGCTTCGTGGCCGAGGTGCTCACGGCCGTCCGCGACGCCGCCGCCGTCGGGGTGAACCTGCTCGAGCTCGACGCCGTCGCGCACCGGATGATCAAGGACCGCGGCGCCGCGTCCTGCTACATCGACTACCACCCGTCGTTCGGCGCCATGCCGTTCGGCAAGGTGATCTGCACGTCCGTGAACGACGCCGTGCTGCACGGCCTGCCGCACGACTACGCGCTGCGCGACGGCGACCTGCTCAGCATCGACTTCGCCGCGTCGGTGGACGGCTGGGTCTCCGACTCGGCCGTCTCGTTCGTCGTCGGCACCTCCGCCTCGCCGCAGCGTGCCGCGGCCGACGCGAAGCTCATCGAGACCACCGAGGTGGCGCTCGAGGCGGGCATCGCCGCCGCCGTCGCCGGCAACAAGATCGGCGACATCTCCGCCGCGATCGCGAAGGTCGCGCGCGGCGCCGGCTACGAGATCAACACCGACTTCGGCGGCCACGGCGTCGGGCGGACGATGCACGGCGACCCGCACGTGCCGAACGACGGGCGCGCCGGCCGCGGCTTCCCGCTCAAGCCGGGGCTCGTCATCGCCATCGAGCCGTGGTTCCTCGAGACCACCGACGAGATCTTCACCGACCCCGACGGCTGGACCCTGCGCTCCGCCGACGGCTCGCGCGGTGCGCACAGCGAGCACACCATCGCCGTCACCGCCTACGGGCCGGTCGTCCTCACCGCTCGGGACTGACCTGCGCGGCAGGGCGGCTCACTGCACCAGGACCTGCGCCTCGCCGATCGACAACGTCGCTGCACCCTCCTGACCCGGCACGTCGATCGTGCCGGACTGACCACCGCCGGCCCATTCCACGGACCAGTACGCCGTGCCCGCCACCGTGATCGTCCCCGCGCGACGGTTCTCCTGACCCGGGAACCCGCACGTCGGCGACGGCTGCGCCCCGCGACCCGTCGCCGCCTCCGACCACGCGGTGCCGGGTGCGTCCGCGCCGCGGCACGTCGTCGACGCGTACACCTCGCCGTCCACGGCGAGCGTCCACTCCGTCCGGTCCAGCGTGCCCGTGGCCGACACCGTCAGCCCGCCGTCCGTCTCCGACCGGGTGATCGGGCCGGTCGTGTTCTCCGCGGGGTTCGACACCCACAGCCACACCGGCATCCCCACGATCCCGACCGACGCCCCGTCCACCTCGGTCGACGGCGGGGTCGACCCGATCTCGCCCATGTCCAGGTTCATCCGCGCCACGGCACGCTCGGCCAGCTCAAGGGGCGAAGGGCCCACCTCTCCGACGACCTGCGGCGCATCCTGCTGCCAGGAGTACTCCGCGCCGCAGCCGTAGCCCGGGAAGGCCTCCGGGGTGCCCTCGTACGCCTCGCAGGGCCACGGCGTGCACAGGACGATGTAGCCCTCGTCGCGCCCGTCCCAGAGGAAGTAGTAGTCCGACCCCTCCGTCGGCTCCGACTCGATCACCTGGACATAGCACTCGCCGTTCCACACGCCGAGCCCGTGCTCCGACGTGCACGACACCTCGCGGTCGACCCAGTAGCACCGGACCTCTCCGCCACCGCCGCCTCCGGGCGTCGACGGCGTGGTGGGATCGTCGTCATCCTCGGGGCAGGTCTCCTCCCCGTACTCGAAATCGCCTTCGTCGCCGACGACAGGTCCCCCGTCCCCGGGGCACGCCGCGAGCGCGCTCGCGCCCCCCGGGCCGACGAGCCCCGCGACGACCAAGGCCACGACGACCAGGCTCCGCGCCACCGACCTCAACATGCCCGCTCCCCGGTTGCTGTGCGCTCGTGGATGGTCCACCGCTCGCCGTTCTGGTTCCGGAGGAGAAGATCCGTGACGAACCGCAGGTTCGCGTCCGCCGGGCGCTCGAGCTCCTCGCCGTCCTCGAACGCACGGAGCGCGCTGACGTCGGTGCACACCTCGAGGCGGACCGTGTCGAACGCTCCCCCCGGGGACGGCGTGTAGTCGAGCACCTTCATCGACACGACCTCCGTCTGACCTCTCGTCGTGCGGCCGTTCGCGTGGTGGCGCGCGTACCGCTCCGACTGGTCGGCGAGCACCTCGCCACTCCAGTACGGCACCAGGACGAACTCCCAGTCGGAGTACCCCGCACGGCCTTGCTCTGCGACGTCGTGGTAGTAGTTCTTCACCGTCTCCTCCGCCGCCGCGACGTTCTCCGCCTCGAGCTGCTCGGCGGCATCGAGGGACGGGGACGGCGAGGCCGCGACGACGGGCGCCGCGGCCGGCACGTCGTCCTCCGGTGCCGAGCACGCCGCCACCGTGAGCGTCGTGAGCGCGGCGAGCACGCCCATGACGACGGGGCGTCGGAGGGTCGTACGCATGGCGAGGGCCTTTCCTCGGGCGTGCGGGCGTCGCGCGACAGGGTACACAACCCGCCGTGCGGCGCCGGCCGGGTCTCGTGGCAAGGCCCCGCCCGTGGCCCCGACCGGTTCAGGCGGCGGTGATCGAGAGCAGCACGGGCACGACCCCGTCCTCGTCCACGGTCCCGGTGACCTCGTCGGCCGCCCCGCGCACCACGTCGTCCGCGTGCCCCATCGCGACACCGCGGCCGGCCCAGCGCAGCATGTCGACGTCGTTGCGCCCGTCGCCGACGGCCACGGTGTCCTCGGGGTCGACGCCGAGGCGCTCGCGCAGCCGCTCCAGGCCGGACGCCTTGGTGACGCCCTTCGGCGCGACGTCCATCCAGGCCGTCCAGCCGACGGCGTAGGTGACGTCCCCCAGGCCGATGCGGGCGGCCATCTCGCTGAACTCCTCCGGGGTCCGCTCGGGGCTGCGGATCACGACGCGCGTCACCTCGCGCGCCCACAGCTGCTCGAAGTCGACGACCTCGTGCACGCCGTCGAGCTCGCCGTCGGGGAACAGCGCGTTCATCCGGAAGCCGATGCCGATGTCCTCGACCGCGTAGCGCGCGTCGGGCAGCTCCTCGCGCAGCAGGCGCAACGCGGGCCCCGGGTCGAAGGTCCGCACCTCGTCGAGCTCCCAGCCGTGGGGGAGGCTCGCGTCGAGGCGCACCGTCACCGCGCCGTTCGAGCACACCATCCAGCCGGTCGTGATGCCGAGCAGCTCCGCCACCGGCGTCATCGCGATGAGCGACCTCCCCGAGGAGAGCACGACGTGGTGGCCCGCCGCCTGGACCTGCGCGACGGCGTCGCGCACCGCGGGCGAGAGCCCGCCGTCGTACCCGAGCAGCGTGCCGTCGATGTCCAGGGCGACGAGACGCGGCGCGACCGCGGCGGACCCGGCGGGGGCGGCGCTCACGCGACCGGCTCGAGCACCTCGAGGCCGCCCAGGTAGGGCCGCAGCCCCTCGGGCACGCGGACCGAGCCGTCGGCCTGCTGGTGGTTCTCGAGGATGGCGACGATCCAGCGCGTGGTGCCCAGCGTGCCGTTCAGCGTCGCGACGGGGCGCGTGGTGCCGTCGACGGTGCGTTCGCGCACGCCCAGGCGACGGGCCTGGAACGTGGTGCAGTTCGACGTCGACGTGAGCTCGAGGAAGCGCTCCTGGGTGGGCAGCCAGGCCTCGCAGTCGAACTTGCGCGCGGCGGACGTGCCGAGGTCGCCCGCGGCCGTGTCGATGACGCGGTAGGGCAGCTCGACCTTGGCCAGCATCGCCTCCTCCCAGGCCAGCAGGCGCTGGTGCTCGGCGGCGGCGTCCTCCGGGTCGCAGTAGCTGAACATCTCGACCTTGTGGAACTGGTGCACGCGGATGATGCCGCGGGTGTCGCGGCCCGCGGCGCCGGCCTCGCGGCGGTAGCAGGCGCTCCAGCCCGCGTACCGCTTCGGGCCCGCCGACAGGTCGATGATCTCGTCCGCGTGGTAGCCCGCGAGCGCCACCTCGCTGGTGCCGACCAGGTACAGGTCGTCCTTCTCCAGGTGGTACACCTCGTCGGCGTGGCTGCCGAGGAAGCCGGTGCCGCGCATGGTGTCCGGCTTGACCAGCGTGGGCGTGATCATCGGCGTGAAGCCCGCGCTCACCGCCTGGTCGACCGCCGCGTTCAGCAGGGCCAGCTCAAGGCGCGCCCCGATGCCGGTGAGGAAGTAGAACCGCGAGCCCGACACCTTGGCGCCGCGCGCCGTGTCGATCGCGGCCAGGCCCTCGCCGAGCTCCAGGTGGTCGCGGGGCGCGAACCCCTCGGCCGCGAAGTCGCGCGGCGTGCCGACCTCCTTGACGACGACGTAGTCGTCCTCGCCCCCGGGAGGCGCGCCCTCGACGACGTTCGCGATGCCGTACAGGAGCTCGTCGAGCTGCTTCTCGGCGTCCGACGCCTCCGCCTGTCGCGCCTTCACCTGCTCCGCGAGGTGCTTGGTACGGGTCAGCAGCTCGGCCTTCTCGTCGCCCTGGGCCTTCGCGACCTGCTTGCCGAGCGCCTTCTGCTCCGCGCGCAGCGACTCGAACTCCGTGAGGGAGGAGCGACGGCGCGCGTCGGCGTCGAGCGCCGCGTCCACGTGGGCGGGGTCGTCGCCGCGGGCCAGCTGGCTCGCACGGACGACGTCGGGGTTGTCGCGCAGCAGTCGGAGGTCGATCACGCGCGCAAGCCTAACGGCCGGGCCGCGCGCAGCCCCACGGATATCGGCTCGGCTCCCGCCAGTAACTACCTCGCGCCGTCCTGAACTACCTCGTCGCCCCTCGCAGGCGGTCTCAACCGGTCATCGCAACACCGGGTTGGTCAGGTGGTCGAGAGTAGCTCGGCGAGTTTCTCGGCGGGGGTTGCCCAGCCGAGGGTCT
>NZ_JBEYBQ010000048.1:0-23970 GCF_040632295.1 Isoptericola sp. NPDC019482 | reverse complement strand
ACCCCGCTGTTCATGCTGGACATGTGGGAGCACGCCTTCTACCTCGACTACCTCAACGTCAAGGCCGACTACGTCAAGGCCGTGTGGAACATCGCGAACTGGCAGGACGTCGCCGCCCGCCTCCAGCGCGCCCGCACCCAGACCGCCGGGCTGATCGTCCCGGCCTGACGACACCCCCGCGTTGTGAGCGCGATTTCGGGGACTATTCGGTCGCGAATAGTCCCCGAAATCGCGCTCACAACGTTCAGGCGGTGGGCCAGTCGACCTGCGGGGTCGGGTGGAAGGCCCACCCGCCGGCGCGCCAGGCGGGCGCCTGCGCGGCGGTGCGGGCGCGGAACGCCTCCCAGTCCTTGCGCTCGGGGGCGGTCCAGGCGACCTCGGCGACGGCGCCGAGGCGCGGCAGCAGCATGGAGAACAGCTCGTCGCGGGTGGTGATGGTCTCGGTCCAGACGGCGGCCTCGACGCCCTCGACGGAGTCGGCGGGCAGGCCGTCGATGACGGCGGTGGGCTCCCAGTCGTAGGAGTCGCGCAGCTCGACGTACCCGGCCCAGTGCAGGCCGAGCTCGTGCTCGGGCGTGTACTTCATGTCGAGGTAGGCGTGGTTGCCGGGAGACATGATGAACCGCGCGCCGGCCTTGGCCGCCGCGACGAAACGCGCGAACTCCTCGCCCTTGGGCTCCCAGTACTGCAGCAGCGTGCCGGGCTCCACGGGTCCCCGGGCGCCCTCCTGCCAGAAGATCGGCGTCTTGCCGTGCTCGCGCACGATCCGGGCGGCGAGCTCGACGAACCTCGCGAACTCCTCGACGTCCATGGTGTGCACCTCGTCGCCGCCGACGTGCACCCACGCCCCCTCCGTCATGCCGGCGACGTCGCCGATGATGTCGCGCAGGAACGGCTCGGTGGCGGGGTTGTCGAACCAGAGGCGGGAGAAGCCCACCTCGATCCCCTCGTACGGCTCGGTGGCCAGGCCGTCCTTGGTGAGCGCCCCGTAGACCTGCGTGGCCGCGTTGATGTGCCCCGGCATGTCGAACTCCGGCACGATCGTCACGAACCGCGTCGCCGCGTACTCCTGGAGCTCGCGGAAGTCGTCGACGGTGAGGAAGCCGGCCGTGCCGCCACCGACCTGGCTGTCGGACGCTTTCTCCAGCTCGGGGCGCGACGGCGTCTCGATCCGCCAGCCCTGGTCGTCGGTGAGGTGCAGGTGCAGCACCCGCAGCTTGAAGGCGCCGACCAGGTCGACGACCGCCCGGATGTCCTCGGGCCCGAACCAGTGCCGCACGACGTCGAACGACAGGCCCCGCCAGCGGTACCGGGGCGCATCGTGGACCACGACGGCGGGCACCTCGCGCGCTTCTCCCGCACCGGCCGGGACCAGCTGGCGCAGCGTGCGCACCGCGTGCAGCAGGCCGACGGGCTCGGGCGCCGTGGCCTCGACGCCGGCGGTCGTGACGCGCAGCGTGTAGCGCTCGGGGTTGTCGGAGCCCTCGGGCCCGGCGGCGTCGTCGAGCCGCAGCACGACCGGGGTGGCCTGCTCTCCGCCGTCCGCGGTGACGACGCGCACGCCCGCCGCCTCGAGCTGCTCGGCCGCGACGGCGGCGAGCGCGTCGTCCGGCGCAACGAGGCGGGCGGCGTCCAGGACGAGCGGCGCGGCGTCCTGCTCGTCGACGACGGCAGGCCAGGGAATCAGGGGCAGCACGGTGATCGGGTCTCCTGGGGCGCGGGTCGACGGGTCGGCGCCGACGGTCGATCGAAACGTTACGTTAGCGATCCTGCCGAATCGGTCGAACCCCTGTCAACGACGGCCCCCGGCGCCGCCGCCTCCGCTCAGGCCCCTCGCTCAGGACGCCGCGATCAGCACCGGCGCCGGTGCGGTCGGCACGAGCGCCCCGGCGCCGGCAGCCGGGCCCGACCACCCGAGGTGCACGCCGTCCGGCAGACCCGTGCTCACCTGGTTCCACACCCACTCGCCGGTCGTGGGTCCGCCGGTCCGGTCCGCCAGGACCAGCGTCTCCACCTGCGGCACCGAGCTCAGCAGCGACCGGTCAGGCACGGACTCGGGCCGTGTCTGGTGCACGACGAGCAGGCTCGGCGGCAGGCCCTCACGCGACACCAGGTCGGCCAGGTAGGCGGACACCTCGTCCACCTCGGCCGCCGTCATCTCGTGGGAGGTGGTGGTGACCCCGTCCCCCACGCGCGACTCGGGGTGCAGCGAGACGCCCACCCCGGGCGTGCGCAGCAGCGGCTCGGCCGCGCGCACCTGCTCGACCACGGCACCCGGGCCCGCGCCGACGTCGAGCAGCACGTACACCCCGGCGTCCCGCGCGGCGGCGACCAGGGGACGCAGCGCGTCCAGGTCCTCCTGGGTCACCCAGTCGCCGTCGTCGCCCGGGCCGCTCGCGGTGGCGCTGACCGGCAGCATCAGCGTCGGCACGACAGGAGTCCCCGCCTCGTCGCCGGCTTCGCCGTCACCGTCGGCCTGGCCGTCACCTCCGGCGCCGTCGGTCGGGGCGTACGCGGCAGCCGCGGCCTGGGCCCGCGCGACGGCGGCCGCGGGGTCGTCCCAGACGGAGGCGCCGACCGCGACGTACCGCGCCGGCAGCAGGTGCTGCGACCCTGTGGGCAGCAGGGCCGCCCGTTCCGCGGCCGCGACCCGCCAGGCGAAGGTGCCGGCGTCGCCGAACGACCGCCCCACCCCGACGACGGTCAGCGCCTGCGCCCGGTCCACGGTCTCGACGACCTGCCGCGAGGCGAGGTCGCCGTCGGGCACCTCGGTCGTGACGGCGCCCGCCGCGCGCAGCGACGCGATGGCGGCCTCCTGCCCGTCCTGCGGGTCGACGAGCGCGAGCACCTCCCGCAGCAGGCGTGGCTCCCCCTCCGCCCCGCCGGACGCCGACGGGGACGCACCCGCGCCGCCGAGGAGGCTGTCGAGCTCGTCGACCAGGTCCTCCAGGTCGTCCTCCTCGAGCGTGGGGCCCGCTCCGGCGTCCGCGCCGTCCGCCCCGCCCACGACGTCGGGGCCGACGGTGATCGCCTGCACGCCCGCGGCGTCCGCGGCCTGGCGCGCCGCCTCGCCCGGGTCCGCCTCGGCGCCCTCGTCGGCAGCGCCGGAGCCCTCCGTACCGTCCGCGACATCCGTGGCGGCGTCCTCCGCCCGCGCGTCGCCCGTGATGACGACCGCCGCGCGCGCGCCGAGCCGCTCCAGCTCCTCGACGACGCCCGTCCCGGTGCCGTCCGCCAGCAGGGCCGGGGCATGCAAGGCCACCGCCGTGGCGGCCAGCGCCTCGCGCGCCCCCGCGTCCCCCGCATCCGCGAGCACCACGACCTCCGAGCGCGCGAACACCGCCTGGCTCGTCGTCAGGGCGAGCTCGGCCGGGTCGGCGGCGTCGAGGAGCACCGTGTGCGCGGACAGGTCGCGCACCGCCACCGCCGGCGCCCCCGCCGACGGGCTCGCGGCCTCGCCGGGCGGCGAGGCGGCGCAGCCGGCAAGGGCGAGTGCACCGGTCAGGACGACGGGCAGGACGAATCGGACGTTCCGGAGGGGCACGCCCCTCATCTTTGCGCATCCTCGGACCGCTGGTCGACGGCTTCCACGACCTCGTCACAGGCGCGCGACCGCACGTCGCCGGAGCCGACTCCGGTCCACGACGTCAGGGAGCGGCGAGCAGCGCCATGATCTCCGCGTAGTGCCGCCGCTGCGCGGCGGAGAGGGGCGCGAGGAGCGCCTCCTGCACCCCGTCGAGAACGTCGTCGAGCCTCCGGAGCTCAGCGAGGCCGGGCGGCGTGATCGACACGATCTTGCGGCGCCGGTTCGCTCGGTCCTCCTCCCGCCGCACCAGGCCGCGCTCCTCGAGCTCCTGGAGGGCGCCTGTCACGTCGCTCCGGTCGATGCCGGTGTCCCGCCCGAGGTCGGCCTGGCTCTCGGGGCCCCACTGCTCGAGCGCGGCCAGGAGCCGGTAGTGGTAGCCGCGCAGACCGTCGCCCTGCTCGGCGAACGCGCCGGCGAGCAGGGCCGAGGATCGCGCCGCGGCGCGACCCAGCAACCACGTCGGCCTGTCCTTCTGCCGGTCGGGCGTGCGGCGGGGAGGGAGCGGCTCACGCATGCCCCGAGCCTAGCCGAATGTTGGCGCAACCCACGATTGTATGTATGTTGGTCTAGCCAACCTTGGAAACCCCAACAAAGGAGCACGGCCATGAACAGCAGGACGCCCCGGGTCCTCGTGGTGGGCCGCAGCGCGCAGGCCCTCACCGAGACCGTCTCGATGCTGCGCGCCCGCGGCATCGCGGCGAACGCGACCAACCAGTACGACCGGGTGCTCGAGGACTACGACGCCCGCGACCTCGACCTCGTGCTCTTCGGCGGTCAGGTGCCGGCCGCACTGCGCGAGCACCTGGAGGCGGAGCTGCTCCGCCGCCATCCCCACGTCCGGCTCCGCAGCGGGCTGGGAGGACTCGCACCGCTGCTCAGCGCCCAGGTCGAGGAGCTCCTCGGCGGCCCGCCGTCCGGCGTCGAGCACGACGCCGAGGCCCGCGAGCTGCGCGTCACGCTCGCCACCCCCGCCCACGTCACGGCCACGGCGCTCTGGGCCGTGCCCGTCCCGCCCGACCCGGTCCCCCACGCCGTCGCGCTCCTCGACACCACCCTGCAGGCCGGACGGCACACGATCCCCGTGCCGCCCGACGTGCCGGCGCAGGGCGCGTTCGCCGCTGTCCGCGTCGGCGACCGCACCACGGTCGTGCGGCTCGGCCCCGCACCGCGACCGGCCGCTCGCGGCACCGCTCCGACGCCGCTGCCGGCGCCTGAACCGGTCGCCACGCGCCTCCCGTGGGAGGAGCCCGCGCCCCGGGTGCCGTGAACCGGCGATGTCGCACCCGCCCGGCACCATCGGGGCATGCCGAGCGACCTCCTCCTGCGCGTCCACGGCCCGGAGTTCCGGGCCATGTCCGAGAGGGTGCTGCGCGCCACCGAGCTCACGTCCCGCCTCAACGTGCTGCCCTTCGACGACGAGGCGGGCAAGGCCGACCTGTTCGAGCAGATCCTCGGCCGACCGCTCCCGTCGAGCGTGACGATCTACCCGCCGTTCTTCACGGACCACGGGCTGAACCTCGACCTCGCCGAGCGGGTGTTCGTCAACCAGAACTGCACGTTCCTCGACTACGCCGGCATCCGGCTCGCCGAGCGCGTCATGGTGGCGCCACGGGTCACGTTCATCACCGTGGGCCACCCGGTCGACACCGACGACCGCAAGGTCTGGCTCACCGGCGGACCGATCGACGTGGAGGAGAACGTGTGGATCGGCGCGGGGGCCACCGTCCTGCCGGGCGTCACCATCGGCCGTGACTCGGTGATCGCCGCCGGGTCCGTCGTCGCCGACGACGTCCCGCCGCGCAGCCTCGTCACCGGCGGCAAGGCGACGGTGCACCGCAGCTGGTGAACCGTGGGCCCGGGGTGAAATGCGGCCCGACGGTTGAGGCCCTCCGCCACCCGTTCCTACGCTGCAGAGGTGTCCGCGGCAGGTCGGGACGTCGCCAGCACCTCGCGACGCCGCCTGCGCCGCGAGGCGTGGGGCTTCGCCGTCGGGTCGCTGTGCTTCCTGGTCGGGGCGCTGCCGCCGTACGCCGACGCCGTGGGCGCGGTCGGGGCGGGTGTCACGTTCGTCGTCGGGTCGGTGTTCTTCACGGCCGCGGCGTTCGTCCAGCTGAGCCTCAGCGGCCGCCGCCCGCCGCGGGCCGGCACGCACCCCGCCGACCGGTGGGACTGGTGGGCCGCCGCGGTCCAGCTCGCCGGCACCCTGTGCTTCAACGTGAGCACGGTCGTCGCCCTGGCGGCCGCGCTCGACGACCCCGCTCGGCTCGGCGCGGGCTGGAAGCCCGACGCGTACGGCTCGGTCGCGTTCCTCGTCTCGTCCGCGTTCGCGATCGTCGCGACCCGCGACCGGGGACACCTGTGGGACCTCGACGCCCGGACCTGGCACGGCACCTGGCTCAACGCCGTCGGCTCGGTCGCGTTCGCCGCCTCCGCCGTCGGGGCGTACGTGGAACCGTCCACGGGCACCTACCTCAGCGCGTGGTGGGACCAGGCAGGGACCCTCGTCGGTGCGCTCTGTTTCCTCGTCGCGGCGCTGCTGTCGCGGCGCACGGCCTGACCCAGGGTGCGTCCGGAAGTGCCCGGGAACGACGAAGGCCGCCGCACCAGGTACGGCGGCCTTCGGCCTTCGGTGGAGCTAGGGGGATTCGAACCCCCGACCTTCTCATTGCGAACGAGACGCGCTACCAACTGCGCCATAGCCCCGAGAGCGGTGCCAACATTAGCACCCCGTCACGGCAAGTCACCAAATCGGCTCAGCCCGCCGCGCGACGGCGGGCGAGGATCTCGTCCAGCGGCAGGCCGAGGGTCTCGGTGCGCGGCCTCGGCTCGTCCCCCACCGCCAGGTCCGACGGCCCGGCCGCGGACGGCGGCGTCGCGTCCAGCGTGCCAGGAGCACGCTCGGGCGCGGCTGCGCCGGCCGGCGTCGCGGTCGGCCCGAGGGTGGCGCGCATCGTCGCCGCCAGGGCGGCGCCGCGCGCGGCGTCGGTCGGCGGCAGCGGCCGGCCGGCTCCACGCCCGGCCCCACGACCAGCCCCGGACGCGGGGAGACCATGCGGCTCGCGCCGCGGCGCCGCCGGCTTCGTCACGTAGGTGGGCAGCGGCACGGGCACGGGCTCCCATGGCTCGGAGCCGACCGGCGGGGGCCCAGCGGGCACGACGTCGCCGCGCTCCCCCGGGTCCACGAGGACGACGGGCTCCGGCGTCGCCGCCGGCTCGTCGGCGCGGACGTCGAACACGAGGCGCTCCGACGACTCGGCGGGGCGGCGGCGTGTGGCCGGCTCGGGCTCCGCGCTCTCCTCGCCGCGGGTGTCGACGGCCGGGGCGGTCACGCGGGACCCGGGCGAGGCGGGCTCGGCGCGGCGCGTGACCCGTGGGGAGGTGCGGGCCGCGGGCTGGCCTGACACCGACACCCGCGGGATCAGCTGCGTGTGGGTCGCCGACGGGCGCACCGCGTGGCCGGTCACCCGGGGGCGGTTGCGCGGCGCGTGCGGTCCACCGTTGGCGAGGGCGCGCGCCTCGGTCGCCTGTCGCCGGGCCGCCTTGCGTTCCGCGGCCCAGCGCGCGTCGGCACGCCGGGCCTGCAGCACCGCGACGCGGCCCAGCACCAGCACGGCCAGCAGCATCGCGGTGGGCGCGGCCCCGGCGTACCAGCCGGCCAGGCCGAGCCCGACGACGACCCAGCCGCCGATCGTGAGGAGCACCAGCAGGACGGTCAGCAGGAGGCGGCGGCGCGCCCGCGCGGCGCGCTGCTCGAGCAGGGCGAGGCGGGACTCGTGGGGCCGGTCGGGCTGCCCCGTGGCGCGCGGGGCCGTCAGGGCACGCGACGCGCCCCCGTCGTCGTCCAGACCCATCGGTCGCTCCCCTCGTCCGCCCTCCGACGACGTGCCCGGCACCAGCAGCGGCGTCGCACCGCCGGTCGGGGTCGTCACCCCGCGCGTGCCGCCCGCGCCCGCCACCGCCAGCACCCGGAGGCCGCCGGAGAACCTGTCGTCCACCCGCGCGTCCAGCAGCTGCTGGCGGTGCCGCAGCCGGTGCGGCACCCAGAAGCCCAGCCACAGGACGAACAGCGCGAGCACCGCGAGTCCTGCCGCCGACGTTTCCACGTCACGACGGTAGGGGACGCGACGACGCCGCGGACGCACGCCGCCGCGGCGTGTCCGTGGTCGGGCCCGCGCTCACAGCGTTCGGGGCCAGCCCGGGTCAGGCGCCGTCGCCGTCGCGCACCCGCTGCCAGCGGGCCAGGAGGCCCTCGGGCACGTCCTCGGTGGTGAGCGCGAAGGTGCGGTGGTCGCGCCAGTGTCCCTGGATGTGCAGGTAGCGCTCACGCAGGCCCTCGTCGCGGAACCCGAGCTTCTCCACCACCCGCAGGCTCGGGCCGTTCTCCGGGCGGATGTTGATCTCGATGCGGTGCAACCCCAGCACGGCAAGGCAGTAGTCCCCCGCCATCGCGACCGACGTCGGGATGACGCCGCGGCCCGCGACCTCGCGCGACACCCAGTACCCGATGCTCGCGGAGCACAGCGAGCCGTAGACGATCTGGGACACGGTGAGCTGCCCCACCAGGGCCCCGTCGAGCTCGACGGCGAACGGCAGCGTCGTGCCCGCGCGCGCCTGCGTGGACAGCGCCCGCAGGTAGTCGCCGAACGTCGACGCGGCGGGCCGCTCCCCCGGGGACGTCGCCTCCCACGGCTCGAGCCAGCTCGCGTTCGTCGACCGCAGGCGCAGCCACTCGGGTCCGTCCTTGCGGCGCAGCGGGCGCAGCACGACCGTGCCCGAGGGCCCGTCCTCGCGCAGCGTCACCGGCCACGGCCGGGACACGACCCATCCCCGGGCGAGCTTGTGCGTCATGCCACCTCGTTCCGTCCCGACGCTCACGCCCCTGCCCGATGGCGGAGCCGTTCTCGGCGTCTCCGGCGCGCGCCGGGAACTTCCCGGACGGGACCCTGCCACAATGACCCCATGCACGGCGACCGCAACGGATCGAGAGCACACCAGCCCTACCCCGTCGTCGCCGGGATGGAGGCCGCGGACGCCAAGGAGGAGCTCCGCCGGGCCATCCGCGCGCACCGCGCCGAGCGCTCCCCGCGCCTGCGCGACGAGGCCGCGCACGCCTTCGCCGAGGTGCTCGCCACGGTGCCCGCCGTCCGCGACGCGAAGGTCGTCGCGACCTACGTCTCCCGCCCCACCGAGCCGGGCACTCACGTCCTCCTGGAGCAGCTCGCGGCACGCGGCGCCCGGGTGCTGCTGCCCGTGCTCGGCGCGGGCCTGGCCCGGGACTGGGCCGAGTACGCCGGGCCCGACGACCTGCTCGAGCGCGCCCCGGGCCGGCCACCCGAGCCGAGCGGACCCACGCTCGGCGCCGAGGCCATCACCGAGGCCGACGTCGTCGTCGCGCCGGCCCTCGCCGTCGACGACCGCGGCGTCCGCCTCGGCCAGGGCGGAGGCTGGTACGACCGGCTGCTGAAGATCCGGCGCCCGGGCGTGCCCGTCGTCGCGCTCGTCTTTCCCGAAGAGCTCTACGACGCCACCACCCACCCGCTGCCCGCCGAGGGGCACGACGTGCCAGTGCACGCCGTCGTCACCCCCGACGGCTGGCGGGAGCTCCCCGATTCCGCGAGGTAGCTCGCGGCGTCAGGGCACGAGCGTCGCGCGCGTCGTCGCCGCCTCCTCGACCGCCTCGCGGGTGAACGGCCACGCGAACGTCTTCCCCGCGGCCCAGTCGTCGAGCTGGTCGTCGTAGTGCGACGACGCCGGGTGGCCGGACACACCGGTGACCGTCACCCAGGTCGACGCGTCCAGGTCGGCCAGGTCCACCACCATCCGCATGGACGGACCGGTCGTCACGGCAAAGCTCCCGGTGCCGGCGTCCCACCCCGTCGCGTTGACGATGGACGAGCCGCCGGGCATCCGCACCGGGCCGGGGTTGACGAGGTCGCGCACCAGCCCGGGCACCTCCGGACCACCGATCACCGGGTGCTCGAGCTGCAGCGTGTGCAGCGTGCCCCACTCCCAGTCGGCCGGGTCCTTCGACAGCTCGACCGTGAGGTCACGGCGCGCACTGGTCAGAGCCCGCGTGAGGATCTCGTCGCGCGACTCGACGACGTTCGCCGTCGTGCGGTCGTCCCAGAACGCGTCCTCGGACCGGTCGAGCATCGACGTCACCACGAGCAGCCACTGCGACCCGCCGTCGGGGCGCATGCTCGGGGGCAGGTCGTCCCAGAACGCCTCCTGCAGGAGGTTGCGCCACACCGCCGCGAAGTAGGCGGCCGCCGGCGAGTCCGCGTCCATCCGGTAGTCCCAGTCGGCGAGCAGCTCCTGACCGGCCGCGACGTACGAGTCGTCGAGGTCGATGTCGAGCAGCGTGGGCACCAGGGCCTGGGCGAACGCCGACCAGTCGTCGTTCTGGATGCGGTTCATGTCCTGCGCCGTGAACGGGCGGCCGGCCGCGATCTGCTCCGAGAGCAGGGTGCGGATGCGCTCCGAGCGGTACCCGTAGTCCCAGTCGTCCGCGAGGTAGGGCTGTGACCCGTCGCGGAGCACGGCCTGGTTGGCCGCCACGACGAAGCCCTCCTCCGGGTCGAGGGCGCGCGGCATGTCGTCGGCGTCCACCCAGCCCTGCCAGTCGTAGCGGGGGTCCCAGCCCGGGCGCGGCCAGGTGCCGTCGGACGGCACGGGACCCTTGACCTTCGATCGCACCGGGATCCGGCCGGGCGCCTGGTACCCGATGTGCCCGTCCGTCGTGGCGAACACGATGCTCTGCGCCGGCACCTCGAACAGCGCCGCGGCGGCGCGCACGTCGTCGGCGTCCTTCGCCGTGTCGAAGGCGAAGACGGCGTCCGCCGTCCGACCGGGCTGCAGCGCCGTCCACCGCAGGGCGACGGCGTACTCACCGAACTCCGTGCCCTCCGAGGTGGGCGAGCCCACGACGTCGCCGACGTCGAGCACGTCCGAGACGATCGGCCCGTGCTCGGTGCTGCGGACCGTGAGGTCGACGGGAGTGCCGCCCGCGACCCGGATCGTCTCCTGGCGCGTGTCGAGCTGCTCCCACTGCTCCGCGCCGGCGTCCTTCAGCCACGTGTCGCCGCGCACCCGCTCGATGAAGAAGTCGGTGACGTCGGCGCCCATGTTGGTCAGGCCCCACGCGAGGTCGCCGTTGTGCCCGATGACGACGCCCGGGAAGCCCGCGAAGGAGAAGCCGGCGACGTCGAACGGGCACTCGGCCGAGACCTCGTTGCAGTGCAGTCCCACCTGGGCCCAGATCCCCGGCGCGGACAGCGCGAGGTGCGGGTCGTTCGCGAGCATCGGCTCGCCCGACTCCGTGTGCTCCCCCGACACGACCCACGAGTTGGAGCCGGCCGCGTCCCCGCGGCCGACCAGCACCGGCACGGCGTCGAGCGCGCTCCGCGTGGACTCCATCGCGGCCCCCAGCGCGGCGACCGCGTCGCCGCCCCCCGCCGCGCGACCCGCGAGGGCCGACGTCAGCTCGGCGTCGGTGGCGTCGGTGGCGTCGATGCCCGTGTCGCCGTCCGCGCCCGTGTCCGACGCGGGTGCCGAGCGTTCGTTGTCCAGGTCGCGGCCCCGCAGCACCGGCCGGTTGCCGCTCTCGTCGTACGCCGGGAAGAGCTCGTCGACCAGGTCCGTCTCGCCGAGGGTGCTGTACGCCAGGGCACGGTCCAGCTCGCTGTCGTAGTTGCCGCGCAGGTCCCAGGCCATGGCCTTGAGCCAGGCGAGCGAGTCGACCGGGTCCCACGGCTCCGGCTCCGCGACCTCCACGCGCGCCCCCAGCACGGTGTACTCGACGCCGAGCTCCTCCGGGTCGCGGCTCTCGAGGTAGGCGTTCACGCCCTGCGCGTAGGCCTGCAGGTAGTCGCGCGACTCGTCCGAGATGACGTGCCACTCCTCCTCGGCCACCTGCCGCCATCCGAAGGTGCGGGTCACCTTGTCCGCGTCGATCGCCGCCGGGACGTCGCCGACCAGCTCGGCGAGCCGGCCGGACGTCACGTGGCGGCGGTAGTCCATCTCGAAGAAGCGGTCCTGCGCCTGCAGGTACCCCTGAGCGCGGAACAGGTCCTCCGGCGTGTCCGCGTAGACCTGCGGCACGTCCTGGGCATCACGACGCACCTCGACGGCGGAGCTGAGGCCCGGCACCTGCTGCGATCCCTTGTGGTCCGGCAGCGGACGGCGCAGCGTGACGACGGCGAAGACGGTCCCGGCCACGAGGGCCAGCACCACGACGACCGCGACGCCGACGACGGCGCTGCGGAGCCGCGAGCGCCGGCGGGGTGCCTCCTCGGTCTCCGTCACGTCCTGGGAGGGGTCGGGCTCGGACGGGTTTCCGGGTTCTGCAGGGGTGACGGTCGCTGACACGCAGGCGAGACTACCGTCCGGCGTATGATTGGCACTCGCATCACCTGAGTGCCAGCATCGCGCCCCTCTCGGCGGGTGCCGGCGTCCGCCACGAGGAGATCACGTGCCCACCTACGCATACCGGTGTGCCGACTGCGGCCACGCCTTCGACGTCCACCAGTCGTTCACGGACGACTCGCTGACCGTCTGCCCCGAGTGCGGCGGCACGCTGCGCAAGCAGTACGGCTCCGTGGGCGTGACGTTCAAGGGCTCGGGCTTCTACCGCACCGACTCGCGCTCCGGCTCGGGCAAGAGCTCCGGCTCGTCGTCGACGTCGTCGAGCAGCTCGTCCGGTTCATCGAGCTCGTCGAGCAAGGACTCCTCGAGCGGCTCGTCCTCGACCGGCTCGTCGAGCACGTCGTCGTCCGGGTCGTCGAGCTCGTCGTCGAGCTCGTCCAAGGCCGCCGCCTCCTGACCGTCCGGCGGCGCGTCGACGACGCCGCCGCGGCGGTCCCGGCCACGGACGCTGCCCCCAGGCCGGCGCTGTCCACAGCCTCGCGCACCGCTCCGACGCACGGAGCCCGAGCGGCCTAGCGTCGCCCGCATGCCGCTGCCCGACACGCTCCCCCGATCCGCCGCCCGCCGCGCCCCGGACCCGCCGGCCGGGACGTCGCGCCCGCCCGAGCCCGGCGGCCCGGCCGGACGACGCCGGGTCGCGCGCCGGCTGCGGTCCGTGCTCTGGCGGGTGCGTTTCGTGCTCGCCGCCGTCTGCTGCGGCCTCGCGGCCGTCGCCGTCGTGCAGGCGGTGCGGCCGGCCCCGCCGCCTTCCGTGGCCGTCGTGGTCCCCGCCCACCCGCTCGCCGCGGGCGAGCCCGTCGCCGCCGACGACCTCACCACCGTCGCCGTGGCCGCGGCCCTCGTCCCCGACGGCGCCGTCACGGACCCCGACGACCTCGTCGGGCGCTCTCCGGTGACCACGCTGCCCGCCGGGCTCCCCCTCCATCCCGCGCTGCTGCCTGGCGGCGGCGTGGTCGCGCAGGCCCCGAAGGGAACGGTGGTGGTGCCCGTGCGCCTGGAGGACACCGCGGCCGGGTGGCTGCGACCGGGCGACCGCGTGGACCTGGTGGTGACCGGCGACGCCGCGCGCCCCGCCGCCGGCGACGGCGCGGAGGGCTCGAGCGACTCCGACCGAGAGGACGACGCGTACCTCGCCCGACGTGCGCTCGTCCTGCCGCGGCCGGACTCCGCCGAACCCGCCGGGGGCGGCGGCCTGCTGGCCGGCGCCACCGGCACGTCGCAGGGCGCGGACGTCACGCTCGTGGCGGTGTCCGAGGACGAGGCCCCCGGGCTGTCCGCCGCGTCCGGGTGGGGCACCGTCGGTGCGGTCCTCGTGCGGTGACCGCGCGCCGGGCGGCAGCGGCGCGGTGGCACCCGGCGTTGCAGCCCGCCGCCTCCCCCGCGAGAATCGGCGACCGTCAGCCCACGCCCGGTTCGTCCCGGGCGCGCCGCACCACAGGGGGAATCACGTGAAGAGCATGCTCGCAGGGTTCAAGGAATTCATCATGCGAGGAAGCGTCGTCGACCTCGCCGTCGGCATCATCATCGGCGGCGCGTTCACCGCCGTCGTCACGGCGATGGTCGACAACATCCTCAACCCGATCATCGGCGCCATCTTCGGCAAGCCCGACCTGACCAATCTCTGGGACATCACGCTGCGCCCGGAACACGGCGACATCCCTGCGTCGGTGGTGTCGATCGGCGGCTTCCTGGACGCCGTCCTCAACTTCCTCATCATCGCGGCCGCGCTCTACTTCGCGATCGTCATGCCGCTGAACAAGCTGGCCGAGCGCCGCGCGCGCGGCCAGGAGGAGGAGCCGGAGCCGCTGGCGCAGGACACGGTCCTGCTGCAGGAGATCCGCGACCTGCTCGCCGCGCAGTCCGGCCGCTCGCAGTACTGAACCGCGAGCACCGACGCCGCCGGCCGAGCCCGCCGAGACCGAGAGTCCCGGACCGACCGGCGGCGTCGTCAGCGTCGACCCCAGTGCGGCGGCACGTCGCGCAGCAGCCGGTCGTCGTTGTCGGCATGACCGCCGCGATCGTCGGCGGTCTCGCCCAGCACCGTCTCGCGTTCGGTGCCCTGGCGGACCACGCGGCGTCGCGCCTGCTTGCGCGAGGTCGCGTCGCCCGCCGTCGCGCCGGGCTCGGGGCGGGCCCGGTCGGAGGATTCGCTCACCCGACCATTGTCCGACACCACGGTCAGGCCTCGGGCCGAGCCTCCGGCGACTCGTCGTCGCCCGTCGCCTCCTCGCCGTCACGGCCCGCCGCTGCATCGGCATCGCCGCTCGTGACACCGTCGGCAACGTCTACCTCGGCACCCTCCGGAACTACCTCGGCGTCGCCCGGTACTCCCTCGACGTCGTCCGGAACTCCCTCAGCACCCTCCGGAACTGCCTCGGCAGCGTCCGGAACCACCTCGGCGTCGGCTGGATCGACCAGGTCCTCGACAGCGACCTCGACGTCGGGGGCCACTCCGAGGTCGGCGGGCGGCTCGTCCTCGTCCGGCAGCACCGGCACCACGACCTCCCGCGGGGGGACCACACCCCCGGCGGTGCCGATCCGCTCGTCGCGCACGCGCTGCACGAGCCGGCGCACGCGGTCGGCCTCGCCGTCGGGGTCGAGGAACGCGGCGGCGGACCACACCTGCGTCACGACCCACCCCAGGCGCTCCAGCCGCTCCGCGAGCTGCCGGTCGCGCACGCGCACGGACGGCTCCGCGACGTACGCGGCGTCGTCGGTGAGCACGGCGACGAGCAGCTCGCCCGGCAGGTCGGGGTGCCCCACGACCAGCGGGATGCGGTCGCCGTCGGAGGCGCCGTAGTCGGTCTCGACGAGGTAGCCGAGCTTCCAGAGCCGCTCGCCGAGGTCGACCAGCAGGCGGTCGGGCGCGCGGCCGACGTCGACGCCGTTACCGAGCCGCACCTGGTCCGCGACGTCGGACCGGCGCTCGGCCAGCTCCAGGGTCTCGACGAGCAGGCGCGGGCCGGCGCTGCGCAGCCGCTCGGGGTCGAGCGCGTCGGCCGTGAAGCAGGACACGACGTGCAGCCGCTTGCGGGTGGCGGCCAGGGCGCCCACCAGCATGGCCTCTCCCCCGGCCTCCCCGAGCACGCCGAAGCGGTGCAGCACGCGGCCGTGCGGCGTCCGGCCGAAGCCGACCGACAGCAGCACCGTGTCGCGCGACAGCCCGGCCACGCCGGTGATGTCCGCGACGACGACGGGCTCGGGCCGCGAGCCGGAGAAGAACGGCGCCAGCGCGGGGTTGGCCCGCACCTCGGCCAGGAGCGCCTCGCGCACCCGGTCGGCGTGCGCGGCCGTCACCGTGACGATCGCGAACGTCTCCTCGGGGCGGGTCAGGGCGTGCTCGATCGACACCTCGACGACGCGGTCCACCTCGGCCTGCGTGCTCTCGACGCTGCCGGAGACCGGGTCGGGCATCCCGGTGCCCTCCACGACGTCCAGGTGCACCAGCGGCTCGGCGCGCGGCAGGGGCGCCGGACGCAGCAGTCCGTCGTACCCGTGCGCGGCGAGCAGGCGGGTCAGCTCCGGGTCGCGGCTGTGCTCGTGCGGCTGCAGCGTCACCGAGGGCAGCAGCGCGGAGAGCTCGTGCACGCTGGAGCCGGACGCCGACCGCGGGTCGCCCACCACGACGACCTGCCGCCCGCGGGCGAGGGCCGGCACCACGACCTCGGTGGGCACGTGCTGCACCGCGTCGAGGATCACGACGTCGGCGGTGCGGTGCTCCGGCAGCAGGTGCGGCACCAGCGTGGGCGTGGCGACCAGCGCGGGGCGGAGGCGGCGCAGGATGTCGCCGTGCCGTTCCGCCAGGTCGCGCAGCGTCGTCAGTCGGCCCTCGATGAGCTCGGTGAACAGGGCCTCCGCCGAGTCCCGGTCCTCCCGCATCGCGGACCCGAGGTGCGCCCGCGCGGCGACGCGTACCGGCTGAGAGAGGGCGGCGAGGTGCGCGCGGTCGAGCTCGCGGAAGCGCCGGGCGAGCGCGTCGAGACCGACGCCGTCCTGCCCGGCGAGCACCGGGTCGGCGGTGAGCAGCTGCTCGAAGACGGACGACCACCAGGCGAGCTCGAGCTCCGCGGCGACGAGGTCGCCGGGCACGCGCCGGTCGATGAGGTCGTCCACCAGGTCGCCCACGCCCGCGGACCGCGCCGCGCGCAGCAGGCTGGTGCGCTCCGGCAGCACCGTCAGGGCGTCCGAGTCCCCGGCGAGCCGCTGCAGCCGCTCGGTGAGGCCGTCGAGGTCGAGGTCCAGCAGGTGGCCACCCAGGGTGGTGGGCGCCAGCACGGGTTCGAGCGCCTCGAGGTCGATGCGCACGGCCTCGTAGGTGTCCTCGATGGAGGCGAGGCCCTCGGGGAGCGTGGGCCACCCGCCCCGCTGGGCGTGCTCCGCCCAGACGTCGCGCTGCTCCTGCACCTGGACCAGCGCCTCGTGCAGGTTCGGCACCCGCACGCCCGGTCGCACCATGTCCTTGGCGCGCTTGCGCAGCCGACGGCGGGCGAACCAGCCCATCTCGATGCCGTGCTCGGCCCGCCAGCGCCGCGACGCCGTCGCCTGCACGAGGTCGGCGGCCGTCCGCTCGAAGACCATCGGGTGGAACAGGTCGAGCGTGCTGCGCATCCCGCCGAGCATCGCGAGCTGCTCGCCCCAGCCGCGCACCGTCGTCGGCGTCGTCAGTCCGGTGACCTCGCCCGTGTACGCGAGCTGGCGGCGCAGCTGCGGCACGGTGACGTCGCGCAGCCGTTCGACCCGCACCAGCGCCTGCCGCGCGTCGTCGTCCGTGAGCAGCTGCGCCCCGTACCAGGGCGTGGACGACGGGCGCAGCGTGAACGCACCCAGCGCGGCGGCACGCTCCAGGCCACCCGCGATCTCGCGGCGCCGCTCCGGCGTCAGCGCGAGCACAGACTCCGAGGCGAGGCGCACGGTGGTCGATGGCGCGGGCCGCTCGGCGGTGAGGCGCGCGAGCGCCTGCAGCGCGTCGTACGCGGACACCTGCCACGGCGAGCGAGGCTGGTGCAGCGCCTCGATGTAGCCCGTGAGCTGCGCGCGGGTGCCGATGAGCGCGTCGCGCACGCGCGCGGCGCCATCGACGTCCACCTGCTCGGGCTCGCTGGCCATCGCGGACAGCAACCGCCGGGTCACGTCCTCGCGCCACGTCGGGTGCGGTGGCACGTCGAGCAGGAGGCTCTCCAGGCCGAGGGACTCCAGCCGCAGCGCCAGCCGGTCCGCGGCGCGGCGGTGCCCCGTCACGTACAGCACGGAGCGGCCCGCGGCGGTCGCCTCGCCGACGACTGCGGCGAGGGTGCCCGCCACGTCCGCGCCGACCGGCGCGTCGACGAACAGGTGCCCGCCCGTGGCCAGCGCGTCCAGCACGGATCGCTGCTGCGGGTCGAGGTCGCCCACGCCGCGCTCGCGCGTCGGGTCCGCGTCTCCCCGGCGCGGGGCCGGGAGCTCGAGCGCGGACAGCCGCTGCGCCGCGTCGTCCACCCCGGCGAGCGCTGCGACCACCTCGTGCCGGTGCAGCGAGGGCGCCAGCTGGTCGAGGTCGTCGACCAGCGCCTGGCCCGGGTGCACGAACGTCCCGACGAGCACGCGGCGGTCGAGCTGGAAGTCGTCCAGCACGGCCTCGCCGAGCGCCGCCACGCGCGCCAGCACGTCGGTCGGGTCGAAGCCGGCGAGCGTGAACGTCGCCTTGGCCAGCGCCGCCGGGTCGAGCAGCGCCCCGTGCGCGCGCAGCGTGCGCGCCACGACGGGGTTGATCTCGACCGTCGGCTCCAGCGTGAGGTCGTAGTCGGCGCCGCCGTCCCCGCGCGGGGTGAGCGTCACCGGGCGGAGCACGACCGGCGCGTGCACCACGCGGCCGGCGGGCTGCGCGGCGTCGGGGTCCGACGGCGTCGCCCGCGGCGCGGCGGCCGGCTCGCGGGCCGCCATCGACACCACGGGGATCGACGTCGTCAGCGCCGGCCCCTCGGCGTCCTGGTCGTCGGCCGTCGCGCGCCCCTCTGCAGAGGCGTGGGCGTCCGTCGCACCGTCCGACGGCGAACCGTCGAGGTCCGACGGCGAACCGTCGAGGTCGGCGGCGCCGTCCTCCGGCTCGTCGACCGTGGCGCCGTCCGCGCCCGGAGCGCCCGTCGCCGTCGTGCCCGAGGACGCGACCCGGGCGAGCGCGGCGACGTCGTGCCGCTGCGGTCCGCCGCCGCCGAACGGGACCTCCGGACCGTCGTCGTGCTCCGTCCAGGTCGCGACGCCGATCGCGAGGTACGTGGGCGCGACGCCGTACCGGGACGCGTGCTCCGCGGCGCGGGCCGCGACCGCGCGGGCGCGCCGCCGGGCGGCGGGCAGCGCTTCGCCCTCGCGGACCAGGTTGGACAGGCGGGTGGGACGGCCGGCGAAGAGGCCGGCCACCCCGTTCGGGTGCGCCTTGGACAGGTCGACGATCGCCTCACCGAGCAGGCCGACGTCGGACAGGGACGAGCCACCCACCATCTCCACCAGCGAGGCGCGCCAGCGGCGGGTCGCCGACTCGACCGACGACGCCGCGGCGGACGACGCGCTCTCCCGCCGGCCGTCGCCGCCGGACCTCCCCGCCGGTCTCGGGTCCTGGCGGGCGCCGGCGTCGTGCGCGGCGGAGGACGGTTCGGAGGCGTCGGGTCCCGCCGCCGGGCCGCCGTCCGAGCCCGTCCGGAGGGACGGGTCCGGCGCGGCGGGTGCCCCGGCAGAGGGGTCGACCGCGGTCGTGGCGGTGGATCGTCGGGCGGCTCTCACGCCAGCACGGTAGAACGGGCGGCCGCCGCGCCGGCGTCGGCGCGCCGAGGAACCGCCGGAGCACGCGCTCCCGCGCCCGGGCCGGGCAGGGAGGTGCGTGGAGGACGAGAGCGCATAGACGCCCCCTCGGCGGGGGGTCCGAAGGGGCGTCGGGCCGGGCTCGGCCCGGCAAGGGACAGCGCGCACCGCGCAGGGGGCGGGCGATGCGCGCCGTCAACGAGAGTGTGCCGCCCGCGCGTGACGCCGTCAATAAGGCACGGGGGGCAAACCTTGCAAGCGGTCTGAGGAAGCTCAGAGGCCTGAGCGCGCCCGGGCCCACGAAGGCCGACTGACCACGAGGTAGTTCCGGACTGCGCCAGGTAGTTCCGGACTGCGCGAGGTAGTTCCGGACTGCGCGAGGTAGTTCCGGACTGCGCGAGGTAGTTCCGGACTGCGCGAGGTAGTTCCGGACTGCGCGAGGTAGTTCAGATCCCGGCGAGGTAGTTCGACTACTCCTCGGTCGCGCTGTCGTCGATCCCCGTCGCGGCGATGTCGCGCAGCGCGTCCAGGTGGTCCCGGAACGCCCGGCGTCCCTTCGGGGTCAGGCGCAGCCAGGTGCGAGGCCTGCGGCCCACGGCGCCCTTGCGGACGGCGACGTAACCCGCCTGCTCGAGCACGGACACCTGCTTCGACAGGACGGAGTCGCTGATGCCGACGCCGTCGCGGACCACCCCGAACACCGCCTCGTCCACGCTCGCGAGCGCCGCCACGATGCTGAACCGGACCGGTGCGTGGATCACGTCGTCGAGTCGGTGGCGAGGGTGCTCCTGGCCGCCGCCGTCGCTCATCGGACCGGCCCCGTCCGGATCCGTGCCCCGGCGACGACGGCGGGGGCGGCGATCACCAGTCCCGCGACCGTCGCGAGGAGCGGGGAGGGCGCGGGCGGGTCGCCGAGAAAGACGAACCACAGCAGCGTCAGGAGCGGCACCCCCGAGCCGAGCACCCCGACGACGGCGATGCGCCGCGCACGACGCGGCACCGTCCGGGCCGCGCGCTCCCGGTGCCGGGCGAGAGCCACGATCGCGACGAGGTACCCGAGCTGGACGGCGAACGTGACGACGCCGCCCCAGCGGGTGTCGTCGACCGACCAGGCGACGGCGCCGAAGACGCCGAGCACGACCCCGTACCCGACCGCGACGCGGGCATGCACCCGCCGTGCGCCGTCGTCCTCCAGGCCGACGGCGCCCGCGCGCTCCAGGAGCTGCCGCGCCTCGTGCGGGGTCGGGCCGCTCATCGGTCGCCCCTCCCCGGGATCCAGGAGTCCCACCAGATGCGATGAGCCGCCGCCAGACAGGGCAGCGCCACCAGCAGCGCGCAGCAGCCCAGCACGGCCGGATCAGCCGGGTCGAGCCCGGCGCGGCGGACGACCTGGTCGGTGAGCACGTACATCACCATCGGCAACGGCCCGGGCCACAGGCGCGTCATCCATCCGAGGCGCGGAATGGCGCCGGTCCGGGCGTCGACCAGCCGCCACAGCAACACCACGAGCCCGACGAACACGACGAGCGGGACGACGATGCGCACCGGCGTCGGTATCGAGTCGGGGACGGCCCAGCGAGCGGCGGAGAACCCTCCCCAGAGCACCCCGACGGCGACGGCGAACAGCGTCCACACCGTGCGGTCCGCGCGCTCGACGACGGTGACTCGTTCGGCCTGCTCGAGCAGGGCGGCGGCCTCGGCGGGGCGGGGCGCTGGGTCGGTCATGCATACGAGGCTAGCAACTACTTTCCACGATGGAAAGTAGTTGTCGGAGGCATAGCCACTGACTGCTACTCGCCCGTCTCGCCGTCTGCCAGCTCCCGCACGATGTCGAGGTGCCCCGCGTGCCGGGCGTACTCCTGTAGCACGTGGAAGCAGATCCACAGGAGGGTGGGCGGCAGGCCGTCGTCCGCGGTGAAACGCCCGCCGACGGCGCCCCGCTCGTCGAGGCCGTGGCCCGCCAGGACGTCGCGCGTCTGCTCACCGCCCGCGTACAGGGCGGCGACCAGCTCGTCGCGGCTCACGTCGTCGGGCACGTGCCAGGGGCTGTCGGGTGCGTCGTCGGCGTTGTCACCCCACGGCTGGGCGACCGGCTCGCCCAGGAACCCCCAGACGAACCACCGGCGCTCCATGTGCACCAGGTGCGTCAGCAGCTCCAGCGGGGTCCAGCCCGAGGGCAGCAGGCTGGTGCGCAGCTGAGCGTCGGACAGGCCGTCCAGCTTCCGCGCCACCACCGCGCGGTAGTGGTCGAGGTACGCGGCGAACTGCACCGCCGGGTCGGCGGAGTCCAGGCGCGGCTCGACGTCGGGGGAGGTCACGACGCCAGGCTATGCCCGCTCCCCCGCAGAGGCCTCGCAGATTTGCAAGCTGTCGACCTGCATAAATTGCGAATTCTTGACCAAAGTGCGCCTGAGAGGATTCGAACCTCCGACCTACCCTTTAGGAGAGGGTTGCTCTATCCACTGAGCTACAAGCGCCGGCACCTTCGACGACGAAGGCGACCCACAGCCTAGCGCTCGCTTCGCGCAGTGCCGACGACCGTCAGCCACTCACGGCGGCACTTTGTGCTGAGGGCGGCAGTTCGAACTGCCGCCGCGAGCGCGAACTGCCGCCGCGACGGTGCCGCCGGCGTCAGGGGTGACCCGACCGTCAGACCCAGCGCGCCGGGTCCGCGACGACCGACCTCAGCACCTCGCGCGCGCCGCCGGTGAGGGCGGCGTGCGGGCCGGCGGCGGCGGGCCGCACGTCGACGGGCGCGAAGGGCGCGGCGAGGGCGCGCTCCTCCACGACCCCGCCGACGACGTGCCCCACCCAGTCGAACAGCTCGGCGTACGCGCCGCCGAGCACGATGGTGGAGACGTCGACGAGGTTGACGAACGTGGCGAGCGCAGCGCCGAGCGCCCGGCCGGCGCGGCGGACGGTGTCGAGGGCGGCGTCGTCGCCGGCGCGCAGCAGGTCGACGATCGCGTGCACGGGCGCCGACGGCGGCAGGCCGGAGCCGCGCAGCAGCACCTCCTTGCCGGCGTATTGCTCGAGGCACCCGGTGGCGCCGCACGAGCAGCGGGGGCCGGCGGGGTCGACGACCACGTGCCCGATCTCGCCGTTCCAGCCCCGCTCCCCCAGGAACAGGTGCCGGTCGACGACGATCCCCGCGCCGACGCCGACGTCGCCGGAGACGTAGAGGAAGGACGGCGGCACGTCGCCGGCCAGCTCGGCGAGGGCGGCGAGCTTGGCCTCGTTCGCCACCTCGACGTCGAGCGGTGCGCCGTCACCGGTCCGCAGGTCGAGCTCGGGGACGGGCTCCACGGACGACCACCCCAGGTTGGGCGCCACCTCCAGCCGCGCGCCGCGCACGTCGACGAGGCCGGGTAGCGCGAGCCGCGCGCCGGCGACCCGCATGCCACCGGCCTCGACCTCGGCGATCACCTCGACGGCGAGGGCGCGGAGCCGGGCGAGCACCTCACGGGGGTCGGAGTCGTGCAGGGACCCGCTGACGACGCGTTCGGCGACGACGTCGCCCAGGAGATCGAGGGCGCGCGCGCCGAGGTAGTCGACGTTCACCTCCAGGCCGAGCCCGACGACGGACCGGCCGGCGGGCACGAGCGGCACGGCGGGGCGGCCGGCCTTCTGGGCCGCGACGGGCGGCAGCTCCGCCACGAGCCCCCCGGCGACGAGGCGGTCGACGAGGGTCGAGACCGTGGCGCGGGTCAGGCCGGTGGCGGCGGCGACGTCGGCGCGCGACGGTGGTGCGGAGGCCTCGAACACGGCCGCGGCGACGAGGCGCAGGTTCCGCTCGCGGAGGGTGTGCTGGCGCGACGCGGCCCCGCCGTCGGGCATGCGGGGCGCCGCTGCGGGCGTCGTCGTCGAGGTGGCTGGCACGTGTTGACTCTAGCCCAGCGACGCGCAATAGTTCAGCCGTACAACAAAACTCGACGAGGAGAGATCCGTGAGCGACATCAAGTACTCGTTCGGCCTGTGGACCGTCGGCTGGCCGGCGAACGACCCCTTCGGCACCGCGACCCGCCCCGACCTCGACCCGGCGGAGTCCATCCGCAAGCTGGCGGACCTGGGCGCGTGGGGCTTCACGTACCACGACAACGACGTCTTCCCGTTCGGCGCGGACGAGGCCGAGCGCCGGCGCGGCATCGACTCGGTGAAGAAGGCCGCGGAGGAGTCCGGTCTCGTCTGCGAGATGGTCACCACCAACACCTTCAGCCACCCGATCTTCAAGGACGGCGCGTTCACCTCGAACAACCGCACCGTGCGCCGCTACGGCCTGAAGAAGGTGCTGCGCAGCGTCGACAACGCCGCCGAGATGGGCGCGTCCACGTTCGTCATGTGGGGCGGCCGCGAGGGCACCGAGTACGACAACTCGAAGGACCTCATCTCGGCGCACGCCCGCTACGCGGAGGGCATCGACACCGTCGCCGCCTACATCAAGGAGAAGGGCTACGACCTGCGCATCGGCCTGGAGCCGAAGCCGAACGAGCCCCGCGGCGACATCTTCCTGCCGACCATCGGCCACGCGATCGCGCTGATCAACACGCTGGACAACGGCGACATCGTGGGCCTCAACCCGGAGACGGGCCACGAGCAGATGGCCGGCCTCAACTACACGCACGGCATCGCGCTGGCGCTGTACTGCGGCAAGCTGTTCCACATCGACCTCAACGGCCAGCACGGCCCGAAGTACGACCAGGACCTGGTGTTCGGCCACGGCGACCTGCTCTCGGCCTTCTTCACGGTCGACCTGCTCGAGAACGGCGCCCCCAACGGCGGCCCGCGCTACGAGGGCCCCCGCCACTTCGACTACAAGCCGAGCCGCACCGAGTACCTCGACGGCGTGTGGGAGTCGGCCAAGGCGAACATGGCCACCTACGGCATGCTCGCCGCCAAGGCCAAGGCCTACCGCGAGGACCCGGAGGTCCAGAAGGCGTTCGAGCACGCCGGCATCTTCGAGCTGGGCGAGTCGACGCTGGCCGAGGGCGAGTCGTTCGACGCGTTCCTCGCCGACACCTCCGCCGACGAGGACGTGGACGTCGACGCCGTCGCCGAGCGCGACTACGGTCTGGTGCGTCTGCACCAGCTCGCGCTGCAGCACCTCATCGGCTGACGCCCGACCCCCGCCACCCCAGTGTTGTGGGCGCGATTTCGGGGACTATTCGGTCGCGAATAGTCCCCGAAATCGC
>NZ_JBEYBQ010000047.1:0-26062 GCF_040632295.1 Isoptericola sp. NPDC019482 | reverse complement strand
CGTCTCCCTCGGCTGACACCACCCGTCCGTGGTTGTGAGCGCGACTTCGGGGACTATTCGCGGCCGAATAGTCCCCGAAGTCGCGCTCACAACGCTCCGGGCTACTCGCGGCGCAGGAGCTCCGGGGTGATGCGCGTGCGGATCAGCGGCACGGTCCCCCACGCGACGAGCGCCCCGCCGACGGCGACCAGCGCGACGGCGAGCCCCCACCGGCCCGCGTTGTGAGCGGGCGTTCGGCCCCGTTGCGGTCGGGATACGGGGCCAAACGCCCGCTCACACGCTCAGGGTCGGGGGATCTGGGGGATCTCGGTCGGGTCGTACCAGAGCAGGTCGCGGTCGGTGACGCGCTGCAGCGCGGCGTCGAGGGCCGTCTCGGACGTCGCGCCGGCGTCACCCGCGCGCTCGGCGTCGTTCTCCTCGTCGGCGGCGGCGAGGACCGCGCGCACGTCCTGCGCCGCCTCGGGCTCGTCGACGTGGACGGCGACGACGGCCACACCGGTCAGGGCGGCGACGTCGACGGCGCTGGGCTCGTCGGCGCCGTCCGCCACGGTGACCTCCCGGTCCGGCACGTCCAACGACGCGACGACGCGCAGCGGCACGGCGGTCCGCCGGGAGGCCACGAGGGCCAGCGAGTCGTCCGCGGCAGCGAGGAAAGCCTCGTACTCGCGGCTCTCGTCGTCCTCGTCGGGCAGCTCGCGGACGAGCGCGGGCGTCACGGCGTGCGCCCGGCGTGCGGGGACGTCCCACCGCGCCCCTGCCGCGGCGATCGCGGCGCCCTCGAGCTCGTCCAGCGTGGCGGGAACGTAGATGCGCATGGGCACAGTCTGCCGCGAGCCGCGTCCCGGCGCTCGCACCGCACGCCCACCCCGCCGGCTCACCCGTCGATGCCCACCCCCGCCGGCTCCGCCGCCACGACCGCGGCCCGCACCCGCCGGGCCAGCGACTCGAACGCCACCGACACCGGGGACGCGGGAGACTCCTCCGCGAGCGTGCGGCCCGCCAGCAACGCGCCGTCGAGACCGGCGGCGTCGTCCGGGACCACGTGCGCGTCCTGCACGCCCGCGTAGCGCGCCAGCGCCTCGCGCACCGCCGCCTCCGGGCGCGGGCCCGCCGCCGAGGTACGGACCCGGTTGACGACGACCACCCGCTCGCCCGCCACCGGCACGGGCACCTCGCGCAGGTCCTCGAGCCCGCGCACGAGGCGCTGGACGCCCACCGGGTCGGCCGCGCCGACCACCACGACGACGTCCGCCGCCTGCAGCGCCGCGAGCGTCGCGCCGTTGCGCTGCGGCGCGTGCGTGTCGTACATGAGCAGCTCGTCGGCCTCGAGGAGCGGACCGCAGTCGACCACGGTCCAGTCGGCGAGCTCGCGGGCCCGCTCGAGGACCACCTCGAGCGCGCTGGCGGGCAGCTCGGGCCACCGGGCGGCGCGCGTGATCCCGGTCAGCACGCGCAGCCTGCCCCCGACGACCGGGCTGTACCGGGCCAGCGTCGGCAGGTCGAGCGTCCCGTGCGCCGCAGCGCGGGCGACCGCCGCCAGTCCGGGGGCGTCGTCGAGGAGGCCGAGGCGGGCCGCCACCGACGCGCCGTACGTGTCGGCGTCGACGACCAGCACCTCCTCGGGCTCCGACGTCGTCGCCTCACGGCGGGCACGGCGGTGCCGGCGGCGCCCCCGGGACAGACCGCCGAGTGCGGCCGAGAGCTCGAGCGCCGTCGTCGTGCGCCCGGGCGCGCCCACCGCGCCCCAGACGGCGACGACGCGCCCCCGGCGAGGCGCGGCGTCGTCCGCGACGACGCCGTCGAGCCCGAGCCCGTCCTCGTCGAGGAGCGCCTCGTCCGCCTGGTCCGCCTGGCCCAGCACCAGGTGGTCGGGCGCGCGGACGGTCGACGCGGCTGCGGCGACCGGAGCGCTGTCCCGCACGGCGGCGAGCAGGACGGCCTCGTCGTACCTCTCGACGACGGTGTCCACGCCGAGCGCGTGCAGACGTGCGGCCGGCGCGACGTCGTCGCCCAGCGCGACCACGCGGACGCCGACGGCGTGCAGCCGCCCGACCGTCTCGCGGTCCAGGCCCGGCAGGTCGCCCGAGACCAGCGCGACGGCGCCCGCCCCGGCCGCGGCCGCCGCGAGAAGCTCGGCCACGTCCCCGCACCGGCGCGTGACGGTCGCGCCCGAACCGGGGCCCCCGAGGGCGACGACGACGTCGGTCTCCGCCGCCCCGCGCACGGCGCACAGGACGGTGACGCTCCCCATCAGACGCCGGCCCCGGCCTGCGGCACCACGGTCACGCTGCCGGGCGCCGCCAGCGCCTTGAGGACCACGGGCAGGTCGGCCGACGGCACGAGCACGTGCAGCGTCGCCCCGTCCGCGACGACGAGGCCGGACCCCGCGTCGTCGACCTGCTCCACGACGACCCCCTCGACGAGCGGCGACGGTTCGGCCGCCGACGCGGCGGCGCCGGCAGGCGCCTCGGGCGTCGACCAGAGGTCGACGGCGGAGCCGGGCCGCACCCGGGACGACATGGCCTGGTCGACCGGCACCGAGACGGAGCGCACGTCGACGTCGGCGGCGTCGCCGAGGGCCGAGCGGGCCACGAGCTCGCCGTCGTCGACCACCCGCAGCGCGACGACCTCGCCCGGCAGCGCCTCGTCCGCGCGCAGGTACAGCTCGGTCCCCGCGTCGATCCGCGCGTCGACCGTGCGCAGCCGCGACACGTCCACGGTCTCGCCGGGCGTCAGGGCGCCGTCCGCCGCGTACACGGGCACCGTGCGGCCCGCGGACGAGACCGCCCACGAGCCGAGCGCGACGGACGCGGCGACGATCACGACGCCGACGACCAGCCGGGGATCGCGCCAGGTGGGGCGGCGCAGTCGCGCGGCCACGGGTGCCGGCAAGGTGTCGTTGCTCACGGACGTCCTCCGGGGTGTCTGGACGCGGCCTCGGCGCCGCATCGGGCCGGAACCTATCATCAGGCACCCCGCGCGTGCTTTCGGCAACCACTGTGGACAACCGAGGTCATCGCCCGTGACCGCTGTGCCAGAATTGCCCGTATGGCCAGCCGGTTCCTCTCCCTCGCGGACGTGCAGGAGATGCTCAACATCTCCAGCACCCAGGCCTACTCGCTCGTGCGCTCGGGCGAGCTGCCCGCCATCCAGGTGGGCCCCAAGAAGGTGTGGCGGGTCGAGGCGAGCAAGCTCGAGGAGTACATCGAGCACCAGTACGCCCGCACGCGCGAGCGGATCGCGTCGGGCGACCTCTGACCCCGGTGCCGCCCGCGGGCGGCCTCAGGCCTCGCTGACCCGCAGGACGGCCCCGAACGGCACCGTCCGCACGACCGGCTGCGCACGCTCCGCCTCCTCGACGTCGAGATGGTCGGCGCCGACGCGCCCGACCCGGCCGGTGACCGACCCGCCCGCGGTGCGGATCAGCACCCGGGCGCGGTCACGCTGGAGCCCGCGCAGCACGTGGCCCAGCCCGAGGCCGTCGGTGCGCGCCCGTGACGGCGCCGCGAGCCGGCCGAGGCCGACGACCGAGGCGAGCGCGGCCAGCGGCACCAGGTGCTGCACCCGGCCGCGGGCGCCGGTCCCGTCGAGGAGCAGCCACGTGTGCGCGACGCGGGCGAGCCGGCCCTCGATCCCCTCGCCGTCGAGCAGCTCGAGCCGCAGCACCGAGCCGGTCGCGGCCCGCAGCCGGTCGGCCAGCGGGATCGACGCCTGCTCGGCCCGGGTCAGCTCGGCCACCGCGCCTTCCCGTTCGGCAGCCTGCTCGGCGTCGAAGCGTGCCTCGAGATCGGCGAAGAGCCTCTCCCACCTGGCCGGGCCCGCGGGTGTCATGAGGCTCCTCTTCGTCGACGGTCGGTGCCCACAGGATGCCCGGGTGGACAGACCCGGCACCAATCCGCTTCAATATCCACCACCAGAACACATCAATTGCTATCAACCCACATCACCATGGACGATTCGGGATGAGAGCGGTGGGACGAAGGAGACCTCGATGTCCGGCAGCACGGACCCCGACCGGGGCGCGCGACGAGGCGACGCCCCCTCCCGCACCGGCGGGCCCGCCGGTCTCGGCCGGCTCGTCGCCCTCACGGTCACGGCCGCCGCCGCCGGCGCCGCCCTGCTGCTGCGAGTCGCAGCCCTCGCTCCCCGGACCGCCGCCTCGGCGGCCGGGCTCACCGTCGACCGGTGGGTCGAGCTCGCCGTGCTCACCGCCGGGCTGGTCGCCGCCGCCTGGCTGGCGCTGAGCGGGGCGCTGGCCCTGGCCTGCGTCGCCGCGTCGCTGCTCGGCCGGCGGTGGCGTGCCGGCGAGGCCGCCGTCGAGCGGCTCGCACCCGCCGCCGTCCGCCGCCTGGTCCGGTCCGCCGTCGGCATCGGGGTCGGCACCGGCCTCGCGCTCGCCCCGACCGCTGCGCTGGCGGCCGATTCCCCGCCCACCGCGCCGGCCGCCGACGGCCCGTCCGTCGTCCTCGACCTCGGGTGGCAGCCCACGGGCCCCGACGCCCCGGCCTCGGCGGAGCCGGCCGGTCCCCCGCAGGACCAGCGGGTCGACCAGGAGACGGACGTCGCAGCCGACCCCGCCGTGGCGCCCGCCGATGCCGGCGTCGAGAGCGAGGACGAGGCGGAGCAGGACGCGCCCGTCGAGGAGATCGCGGCCACCCCGGTGTCCCGCCACGCCGCGGGGGCGGCCGACGACGCCCCGGCGGTCACGGACGACGACGGCACCCGCGTCGTCCTCCGCGGCGACACGCTGTGGGACATCGCGGCCCGGTCGCTCGGCGGCTCCCCCACCGACGCGGAGATCCTCCGCGAGGTAACGCGCTGGCACACGGAGAACCGCGACGTCGTCGGCGCCGACCCCGACGTCCTCCTCCCCGGCCAGATCCTGCGCGCCCCGGCCTGACGGACCGACCTCCCCACGACTCCCGCACCTACCGGAGGGCACCATGACCGCGACGACGACCGCGCCTGCACCGAGCGTTCCCCCGCCCCCGGGCCCTCCCGCGGGCCCCGCGGCCCCGGACGCACCCGAGGCGCGACCGGCACCCGACGGCACGCCCACGACGTCGGGCGGTGGGGCGAACGCAAGGCCGGGCACCGGGCCTTCCGCCGCCCCGGACGGCGAGGCGGACGGAGGGGCGGACCGCCGCACGGACGCCGCCCCCGACGCGCCGGACGACGTCCGCTCCCCCGCGCGGCATGCCGTGCGCGTGTCGGCACCACCACGCCCGACCGGCCCGGCGGGCTATCCCGAGGCGAGCACCCGCCCGGCGTCCCGCCCGCGGCACGTGCGGGTCGGCGCCGAGGGCGTGCGTCGTGCCGCGGCCGACGACGAGGACGGCCCCGCACGGCCGCTGCGTGAGACCGCTCCGGCGCCGCTGCCCGACCCGACCGCGCAGTGCTGCACGGTCGTGCGTGCCGCGGTCGAGGTGCTGCGCGGGGAGCGGCCAGCGGCGCAGCTCGCTCGCTGGGTCACGCCCCAGGTGCGCGACCAGCTCGCCGAGCGCGCCCGGATCGGCCTCGCGCACGACCTGCTGCGGCACGAGGAGCCGCACCGGCCGGTGCAGGTGCGGCGGGTCCGGCTGGTCCGCCTCGGCGACGACGTGGCCGAGGCGACCGTCGTCCTGGACGACGACGGCCGGGTGCGCGCCGCCGCCGTCCGGCTCGAGGCGCGCCGGGGCGCGTGGCGGGTCGCCGTCCTCGAGGTGGGCTGACCGGCCCCTTACTCCTCGTTGATGCCGTGGCAGACCTTGTACTTCTTGCCCGAGCCGCAGGGGCACTGGGCGTTGCGCGGCGTGCCGGGGAAGGTCCGGCCGTCGCTGGTGGCGGCCGCGGCCTCGCCGTGCAGCTCCCGCCGGGAGCGGCGGGTGGCGCCGCCCGTGGTCGTGGTCGAGCCGTCCTCGCTCGGCGAGGAGTAGGACAGCCGCTGCGGCGCCGGGGCGTCGAGGCCCTTGGCCAGGAGCACCGGCTCCTCCGCCGCGGGGGCGGCCGCCGCCGGGGCGGGCTCGGGCTCGGCCGCCGTCGCGGGAGCCTCCGGGGTCGCGGGCTCCGCGACCGGGGCGGCCTCGGCGGCCGGCGTCGTCGCGCCGGCCACGACCTGTCCTGCGTCGGACTGCGCGGCCGCCGCGGCGCTGGCCGCGGAGATCACGGGCGCGCCGGGGGCGCCCTGGGCACCGGGCTGCTGCACCTGCACGTCCAGGTTGAACAGGAACCCGACGGACTCCTCCTTGATGGACTCCGTCATCGCCTGGAAGAGCTGGAAGCCCTCGCGCTGGTACTCGATCAGGGGGTCGCGCTGCGCCATCGCGCGCAGGCCGATGCCCTCCTTGAGGTAGTCCATCTCGTAGAGGTGCTCGCGCCACTTGCGGTCGAGCACCGACAGGACGACGCGACGCTCGAGCTGGCGCATCGCCGGCTCGCCGAGGGACTCCTCGCGCGCCTCGTACGCCACGCGGGCGTCCGAGAGCAGCTCCTCGAGGATCATCTCGTGGCTGAGCCGGCCGACGCCGCCCGCCTCCTCGACGACGTCCTCCGGCGTGATCGACACCGGGTACACCGACTTCAGCGCCGTCCACAGCGCGTCCAGGTCCCAGGCCTCGGGGTTGCCCTCGGAGGTCGCGCCGTCGACGTACGCGGTGACGACGTCCGTGAGGAAGTGCTGCACCTGCTCCTCGAGGTCCTCGCCCTCGAGGACGCGCTTGCGCTCGGCGTAGATGACGGAGCGCTGCCGCGACAGGACGTCGTCGTACTTGAGGACGTTCTTGCGGATCTCGAAGTTGCGGGCCTCGACCTGCGACTGCGCGCTCTGGATGCCGCGCGTCACCATCTTCGACTCGAGCGGCATGTCGTCGGGGAAGCCGGCACGGTCCATCATCGAGGACGCGAGGCCCGAGTTGAACAGGCGCATGAGATCGTCCTGCATGGACAGGTAGAACCGCGACTCGCCCGGGTCGCCCTGACGGCCGGAGCGACCGCGCAGCTGGTTGTCGATCCGGCGCGACTCGTGCCGCTCCGTGCCCAGCACGTAGAGGCCGCCGAGCTCGGTGACCTCCTCGTGCTCCGACGCCACCGCCTGCTTGGCCTTCTCGAGCACGTCCGGCCAGGCCGCCTCGTAGGTCTCCGGGTCCTCCCCCGCGTCGAGGCCGCGCTGGGCCATCTCGGTGACGGCGAGGAACTCGGCGTTGCCGCCGAGCATGATGTCGGTGCCGCGGCCGGCCATGTTGGTGGCGACGGTGACGGCGCCCTTGCGGCCGGCCTGCGCGACGACGGACGCCTCGCGCTCGTGCTCCTTGGCGTTCAGGACGCTGTGCGGCACGCCCGCCCGCTTGAGCAGGCCCGACAACAGCTCGGACTTCTCGACGCTCGTGGTGCCGACCAGCACCGGCTGGCCCTTCGCGTGCCGCTCGACGATGTCCTCGACCACGGCGTTGAACTTGCCGTCCTCGTTCTTGTAGACGAGGTCGGCCTGGTCCATGCGGATCATGGGCCGGTTCGTGGGGATCGGCACCACGCCCAGCTTGTAGGTGCCCTGGAACTCGGCGGCCTCGGTCTCGGCCGTACCGGTCATGCCGGACAGCTTGCTGTAGAGGCGGAAGTAGTTCTGCAGCGTGATCGTGGCGAGCGTCTGGTTCTCCGCCTTGATCTGCACGCCCTCCTTGGCCTCGATGGCCTGGTGCATGCCCTCGTTGTAGCGGCGGCCGGCGAGGATACGGCCGGTGTGCTCGTCGACGATCATGACCTCGCCGTTGAGGACGACGTAGTCCTTGTCGCGCTTGAACAGCTCCTTCGCCTTGATGGCGTTGTTGAGGAAGCCGATCAGCGGCGTGTTCAGCGACTCGTAGAGGTTGTCGATGCCGAGGTAGTCCTCGATCTTCTCGATCCCGGGCTCGAGCACGCCGACGGTCTTCTTCTTCTCGTCGACCTCGTAGTCCTTCTCGACCTCGAGACGACGCACGACCTTGGCGAACTCCGTGTACCAGCGGTTGGCGTCGCCGGACGCGGGCCCGGAGATGATGAGCGGGGTGCGGGCCTCGTCGATGAGGATCGAGTCCACCTCGTCCACGATGGCGAAGTGGTGGCCGCGCTGCACCAGGTCGTCGGGCGACCAAGCCATGTTGTCGCGCAGGTAGTCGAAGCCGAACTCGTTGTTCGTGCCGTACGTGATGTCGGCCGCGTACTGCTTGCGGCGCTCGTCCGGCGTCTGGCCCGAGACGATGACGCCCGTCGTCATGCCGAGGAAGCGGTAGACGCGGCCCATGAGGTCGCCCTGGTACTTCGCGAGGAAGTCGTTCGTGGTGACGACGTGCACGCCCTTGCCCTCGAGCGCGTTGAGGTAGGCGGCCGTCGTCGCGACGAGCGTCTTGCCCTCACCGGTCTTCATCTCGGCGATGTTGCCGAGGTGCAGGGCCGCGCCGCCCATGAGCTGCACGTCGAAGTGCCGCTGACCGAGGGTGCGGCGCGCGGCCTCGCGCACCGCGGCGAACGCCTCGGGGAGCAGCTCGTCGAGCGAGGTGCCGTGCTCGAGGCGCTCCTTGAACCGGGCGGTCTCCTCGTGCAGCTCGGAGTCGCTCAGCTCCTCGAAGCTGGGCTCGAGCCGGTTGACCTGCTGGGCCAGGCTGTTGAGCTTCTTGACAATCCGGCCCTCGCCAAGACGGAGGACCTTCTCGAGGATCGCAGGCACGCAGTACTCCAGGGTCGGTGGCGCCCCGGGGATGTCCGGGACCGTGCGGCGCGACGACGGGCGACGACGGGCGGTCGGGTTCGCACGTCCGCGCCGTCGCCTGGGTCACACCGGCCCCATCCTAGGCGGATCACCTGGGAGTCCGGCACGGGTTCGCGACGGACGAAACGGCGCCCCGTCCCGCGGGGGTGCTGTGAGCGGGCGTCTGGCCCGGTCCGGGCGCCGAGACCGGGCCGAACGCCCGCTCACAGCGTCTCGGGGTCGCGGCCCGCGCCGGGGGCGAGGTCGGCGGCGGCGCGGTCGGCGAGCTCGGCGCCCGCGGCGCCGTACAGGTGGAAGACGGCGTCCGCGCCGTGGCGGCGCAGCTCGTCGGCGTCCTCGTCGTAGCGGGCGATCGCCGCCACCCGGCCGGCGAAGCCCACCGCGCGCAGCCGGGCCAGGGCGATGAGGTTCGCCTTGTGGAACGGCATCGCGAGCACGGCGAGACGGACCTGTCCGGCCCGCTTGACCCGCGCCCAGAACTCCGTGTCGGTGGCGTCCGCGGGGACGACGGCGATGCCCTCCGCCCGCAGTGCGTCGACGCGGGTGCGGTCGTGCTCGACCCCCATGACCGACAGCCCGTGGACGTCGCGCAGCCGCCGGTACGTCGCGGATCCCACCCGTCCCAGCCCGAGGACGACGGCGTCGGCACGGCCGATGTCGACCGGCCGGTCGTCGGGGTGTAGCCTGTCGACGTCCCGGCGCGGCAGCAGCACGGTGAGGCGGGCCGCGAGCTCCACGCCGCGCCGGTTGACGATCGCGGAGACGACGAAGCTGGCGGCGACCGCGAGGGAGACGATCACCGTCCACTCGTCGTCGAGCAGGCCCGCCGTCGCGCCGAAGGCGACGACGATGATGCCGAACTCGGAGAAGTTGCCGAGCGCGAGGCCCGCGAGGAACGACGTGCGCCGCCGCAGCCGCATGAGCCACAGCAACAGGGCGTAGCCGGCGGCCTGGAGCGGCAGCAGCACGAGCAGGAGGGCCGCGAGCGCCAGGTCGCCGGGCGCGGGCATCCCGTGCAGCCCGATCTGCAGGAAGAACGCGACGAGCGCGAGGTCCTTGACGGTGAGCAGGGAGCGGGAGAGCTCGGTGGCCCGCGGGTGCCCGGCGAGCAGCGCCCCCATCACGAGGGCGCCCAGGTCGCCGGACAGGCCGACGGCGTCGAACAGCCAGAAGCCCGGCACGAGCGCGACGAAGGCGCCGAACAGGGCCTGCAGCTCGCCGTGCCCGGCCCGGTCCCACACCCGGCGCAGCACCCACGCGCCCGGCACCAGCAAGACGACGGCGAGCGCCCACGGGCTGGGCGGCTCCCCCGTCGAGACGGCGAGGAAGGCGACGGCCACGATGTCCTGCACCACGAGCACGCCGACGGCGATGCGCCCGTACAGGGCCGTCGTGTCCGAGCGGTCCTCCAGCACCTTGACGACGAAGACCGTGGACGAGAAGGAGAGCGCCAGGCCCACGAGCGCCAGGGAGCCGAGGGACTCGTCGGCGAGCAGCCGGATACCGACGACGGCGAGCAGGCCGAGGAACCCGACCGCGACGGCGACGCTCAGCACCAGGTGCGCGACGGTCGTGAGCCAGATCTCCGGGCGCAGCAGCGAGCGGACGTCGAGCTTCAGCCCGATCGCGAACAGCAGGAGCGCCACGCCCAGCTCGGCCACGGTCTCCAGCCCGGGCAGCTCCGGCGCGCCCGCGGCACCGAGCGCGAAGCCCGCGGCGAGGAACCCGACCAGCGGCGGCAGCCGCAGCAGGGTCGCCGCCAGGCCGCCCGCCAGCGCCGCGGCGAGGTACAGCACGGCCGTGGCCATCAGCGCTCCTGACCTGGTGACGTCCCGACCGACGCGGACGGGCCCGACGTCGTGGCGCCGATCCTACGAGCGCGTGCGACGCCCTGCGCCCTACGCCGCGCGCACCGCGCCGGCCAGCGCGGGGGCGAGCTCGCCGACCGGCGCGACCGCCGTCGTGCCGAGCCCGAGCCAGCCCGCGAGCACGGCCAGCTCCGCCCCGAGGGCGCCCGCGGTGTCGGGGCCGGCGTGGACGGTGGGGTGCACGGCCTGGACGCGCAGGACGCCCGCCTGCCGGTCGGCCTTGAGGTCGACGAACGCAGTGATGGCGTCGCCCTCGAGGAAGGGCAGCACGTAGTACCCGAGCACCCGCTGCGGCGCAGGCACGTAGATCTCGATCCGGTAGTAGACGTCGAAGAGCGCCTCGAGGCGCCGCCGCTCCCACACGAGGGGGTCGAACGGGCTGAGCAGCGTGCGCGCCTGCGCCCGGCGCGGCACGCGGGCGTCCCGGTGCCGGTAGGTGGGCGCGTCCCAGCCGCGCACCTCGACCGGCACGAGGACGCCCTCCTCGACCAGCTCGTCCCGGGCCCGGCGCACGGCCGGGCCGCGCAGCCGGAAGTAGTCCGCGAAGCAGCGGACCGTGCCCACGCCGTGGGCCCGCGCGCCGAGCTCCAGCAGCCGCCGCACGGCCTCGTCGTCGGGCACCGGTGCCGCCGCGCGGACCGCCGGCGGGAGCACGCGCTCGGGCAGGTCGTAGCAGCGCTCGAACGCGGTGTTGCGCCGCGCGGCCATCACCTCGCCGGTGAAGAACAGGAACTCGAGGCAGCGCTTGGCCATCGTCCAGTTCCAACCCCACTCCTCCCGCGAGCGCGGCCCCGACCGCCCGGTGGCGACCAGCTCGTCGTGGATCTCGCGGGCCGTCACCGGCCCCCGCTCGGCGACGAGCTGCCGCACCAGGTCCATCTCGGCGGCGTGCGCCAGCGGAGCCCCGGCGATGGTGCCCCAGGCCTCGTCGAGGTAGTTGCGCCGCCGCCACTCCAGCAGCGGGTAGGTCGAGGCCGGCACGAACGAGGCCACGTGCGCCCACGTCTCCACGATCCGCCGCGGGGCCCGCCCCGCAGCCCGGTCCAGCAGCCCGACGTCGTACCGCCCGAGCCGCGAGTACAACGGCATCAGGTGCGCCCGCGCCAGGACGTTCACGGAGTCGATCTGCAGCAGGTTCAGCTGCTCGACCGTCGCCATCGCCCGCCGCATCGTCACCCCGCCGCCGGCAGCACCGGAGGTGTCCGGTCGAGGGCGGGCCAGCCCCTGGGCCCCGAGGGCGGCGCGGCGGGCCTGCGCGAGCGAGAGGGAGTCCACCCGCCCATCCTGCCGACGGCCACCGACAGGGGAAGGACGGGCCCTGTGGTTTCGACAGCTCAACCGCCGGGGACGGCGAGCGGACAGACGAGAGCCGGTCGAGGCCTTCGTCGCGGGGACGTATCCCTCCCGAAGTGGAGGGCGCCCTGGCGCCCGTGAACGCGTCCCCGCGACGAAGGCCTCGACCGGCTCGGACCGCACCGTGGTCTCGACACGCTCGACCGACGGTGGGATCAGGTCACGTCAGCTCGGTCACCGGCTCCACGCCGCCGACGGTCGAGTCCAGCTCGATGACGCCGTACGTCCAGCCCCGCCGGCGGTACACCGCGGACGGACGTGCCGTCTCCTTCGAGATGAAGAGGAAGAAGTCGTGACCCACCATCTCCATCTGGTAGACGGCGTCGTCGACGGTCATCGGCTCGGCGTGGTGCAGCTTGCGCCGGATCACGACCGGGGAGTCGCCGAGCTGCTCCTCGACGGCGTCGCCGGGTTCGGCGAGCGCGACGGGGGCGGACGGCTGTGCCGCGGTCTCGGCGGCGGCGACCTGGTCGTAGGGGCGGACGTCCACGGACGGGAGGACGTCGCCGCCCGCGCGGCGGCGGTGGTCCTTGCGGCGGTCGCGCGATCGGCGCAACCGCTCGGTGAGCTTGTCCAACGCGATGTCGAGGGCTCCGAACCTGTCGTCCGCCGCGGCCTCCGCGCGGATCACGGGCCCCTTGTCGTGCACGGTGAGCTCGACCCGCTCGCGGACCTCGGAGAGCCGCGGGTTGTTCTCGCGCGTCACCTCCACGTCCACCCGGCGAGCGGCCGGTGCGAGCTGGGTGACCTTGCTCAGCTTGTCCTCCACGTGCCGGCGGAACCTGTCCGCCACCTCCGTGTGCCTGCCGACGACGACGATCTCCATCGTGTTGCTCCACTTCGTCGTGAGGCCGCCCACTTCACGAGCGGCCCGAGTCTGTCCGTCTGGGCACCCCGTCCGGGGCACCGTGCTCGGCACCACCTCCCGGGTCGCCGGACGCGTGTCCGGACCGCTCGTGGGTCGCACGGGCGAACGACCCGGACCGAGGTCTCGGGGGCGTTTCGCCCGCGTGGGACCCCCAGGCTAACCCCCTCTCGTGCGCCACGGATACCGGGGGCGCGAGGAGGTTCCTCACCTCTTTCGTGACGGCCCCGGGAGGAGGGGTGGCGGCCAGCACGAGGGCGCCGAGGACGTCCGCGCCGACGTCCTCGAGGGCGCGTTCAGCGGCCGCGAGGGTGGAGCCGGTCGTGACCACGTCGTCGACGAGGAGGACCGCGGGGCGGGCCCCGCCGGCACGGGCCAGCACCCGGTCGCGGGTCGTGACGGAGCCGGTGAGGTTGCGCGCCCGGGCGCGCGCGCCGAGGCCCACCTGGTCGCGCCCGTGGCCGCGCCGCGCCAGCGCCGGGACGACGGCCGCGGCGAGGCCGGCGTCGCGCAGCCCGGCCGCGGCGGCGCGCGCGAGGGCGTGCACGTGGTCGCGTCCGCGGGCCCGGCGGGACGACGCGGTGGAGGGCGCGCCGACCACGAGGAGCGGACGCCCGGCGACGGCGTGCGCGGCGGGTACGGCGACGCCGCGCGCCGCGGACCGGAGGGGCGGGCCGACGAGCCGGTCGAGGTCGGCGCGCCCGCGGTCCTTCCAGGCGACGACGAGCTCCCGCACGGGTCCGGCGTAGGCCGCGAGCGCCCAGACGGGCAGGGCGGGGACGCCGTCGAGGCGGTCCAGGCGCGGGGCCGCGGACTCGACCCGGGCGGGGGGTGCGCCGAGCAGGGCCTCGCAGGCGGGGCACCAGGGCACGTCCAGGGCGCCGCAGCCGGGGCACGACACGGGGACGACGAGCCGGCCGAGCTCGCGGAGCCACCGCACGGGCGGCGGCGCGGGGTCGGGCCGGGCGCCGTCGGGCCGGACGACCGGCGACGGGATGCGGGACGGGGCGCTCGACGTCTGGGGCACCCGTGCAGCGTGCCCCGCCCGGCCCTGCCGCGCGGGAGCCGCACCACGATCTGGGGACGGCGGCGACCTGGGGGCAGCCTCGGGTGCCCGTCGTCGCGCGGGCGCGTCGTCAGCCGGGGTAGGCGACCAGCTCGACGCCGTCGGACACCATCGACCAGAGCGCGGAGCTCTGCCGCGAGTACAGGGTGCCGCCGCTGTCGATGGCGAGCATCGCCCCCGTGCCGACGGACGCGGTCACGGAGCGGGGGTCCGGGACGCCGGGCTGCGCGCGGGACAGCCCGCCCTGGCCGGACAGCCCGCCGACGCCGGTGAGGAAGACCGCCTCGTCGCCGTCGGCCTCCTGGCCGATCAGGGCGAGGGCCGCCTCGTCCTGCCACACCGCCTGCGTCACCTGGCTCACCGAGGCGCCGACCTGCACTGGCGCCGAGAGGCCGGTCGGGACGTTCTCGGCGTCGCGCACCACGCCGGCCACGTGCACGAGGCGACCGCTGGGGCCGGAGCTGACGATCACCACGCGGGCGCCCTCCGGCGAGACCCGCACGGACCTGACGGTGCGGGACGAGAGCCAGTCGACGTCCAGCGTCCGCACCGCGCCGGACGGCATCGCCACGAGGAGCTCGGAGCCCTGCGCGCTCCACACGGCGCCGAACCGGTCGACGGACGGCGGCACGAGCTTCGAGCCCGACAGGAGCACGTCGGGCGCGCCGGCGCCGCTGACGCGGACGATGCGCTCCGCGCCGTCGCGCACCACGATCGGGTCGTCGCCGGGGCCGGCGGCGAGCGCCGTCGGGTCGAGCCCGCCGAGCGAGACGGGCTCGTCCGGGTCGCGCAGCTCACGCCCGACGACGCGCACCAGCTCGCCGTCGGCGAGCGCGAGCGCCTCCCCCCGCGTCCTGGGCGTGGAGATCGCGTCGGCATCCTCGGTCGTGAGCGGCGTGTTCTGGTCGGAGAGCACGACGGTGCGCCCCTCCCCCTCGGCGAGCGTCGCCTGCAGCTGCGCGGTCGCGAGCGCCCGCTGGTCGGCGCTGGCCTGCGAGATCGTGGAGGTGAGGCTCACGTCGATGGTGCCGTCGTCGGTCACCGTCACCGCGTCGATGGCGAGTGACGTGCCCTCCGGGATGACGGTCGTCGTCGAGTCCTGCAGCCACTCCGGCGGGCCGGCGAGGATCTCGCTGGTCGCGTCGGTGCGCCAGGTCTGGCGCGGGAACCACCGCATGTCCGGCACCCACCAGGCGAGGTCGGGTGTCGGGAAGTAGAGGGTCGTCGGGTGGAACGCCTGGCCGAAGAACGCGGACGGGAGCATGAGGCCGTCCTCGAGCTGGGAGATCCGCCACTCCCCGCCCGGGCTGCGGGTCAGGCCGAACGGCACCGTGAACTCGTTGGTCCGGGCCTCCTCGGTGTACATCCCGCGCTCGTCGAGCGTCGCGACCACGCGCACGGTCGCGTCGACGGTCGCCTCGGTCGCGTCGGCGGGGACGTCCGTGAGGTCGAGCTCGGGGTCCTCCTCCAGCACGAGCACGCGCGCGTACCGGTCCCAGCCCTCCCACGCCTCCTGGGTGACGTACTCCTGCGCGACGGCGAACGACGAGCTCGACGTGGGGCCGAGCTGGGCCACGCTGAGGAAGCCCTGCACCACCTGGTCGGGGCTGGCACCGGTCGCGGGCCCGGACGCGATGTAGCCGATCTCGCTGATGTTCTCCAGCTCGGTGTCGCCGTCGCGCACCGGCCCGTTCGTCGGGATGCGCGCGCACGCGACCGTCACGGCGAGCACGGCGAGCACGGTGACGAGGGCGGCCGGCAGCGCCGCGACCCGACGGCGCTGGCGACGCACGGGCCTGGCGGTGCGTGGCGCCGTCATCGGATCTCCTCCTCGTCGTCCGGCCAGGCGGACGGGACGGGCGCGTGGGCGATGTCCACGCCGTCGGCGTCCACGACCCCGAGCTCCGGGATGGCGGTGGGGGTGGGCCCGGTCGGCGGGTTCACCACCGGCAACTGGCCCGTGGGCGGCGCGGTGACGCCCGTCGACGGCCCCTCGAGCGGCAGCGGAGAACCGTGCAGGCGGATCCCGGCGCGCCGCGGCAGCGTGAGCCGGAAGCTCGCGCCTTCCCCGAGGCGCCCCCACGCCTCGAGGCGGCCCGCGTGCAGGCGCGCGTCCTCGAGCGAGATCGCGAGGCCCAGCCCGGTGCCGCCGGTGGTGCGGGCGCGGGCAGGGTCCGCGCGCCAGAAACGATGGAAGACGCGGTCGAGGTCCTCGGGCGCGAGCCCCACGCCGTGGTCGCGCACGACGACGGCGACGGCGTCGGCGTCGACCCCCACCGTGACCTCGACCGGCTTGCCCTCGGCGTGCTCGACGGCGTTCACGACGAGGTTGCGCACGATCCGTTCGACGCGCCGCGGGTCGACGTCCGCCGTCGCCGGCTCGTCGGGGAGCGTCACCGACAGGAAGACGTGCTTGGTCTCGGCGAGCGGCATCGACGCGTCGGCCACGGCCGCGACGACGTCACGCAGGTCGCGCTGCTCGACGTCGAGCACGGCCGCGCCGGCGTCGAAGCGGCTGATCTCGAGGAGGTCGGTGAGCAGGATCTCGAAGCGGTCGAGCTGCGTGTACAGCAGCTCGGCGGAACGGCGGGCGGCGGGGTCGAGCTCGTCACGGGAGGCGTGGATGACCTCGCCGGCCATCCGGATCGTGGTCAGCGGCGTGCGCAGCTCGTGCGAGACGTCGGAGACGAACCGGCGCTGCGCCGCCGACAGCTCCTCCATCCGGGCGATCTGGTCCTCGAGGTTCCCGGCCATCTCGTTGAACGTGCGGGTGAGGGTCGCCATCTCGTCCTGCCCCTTGGCGTCGGGGAGCCGCTCGTCGAGATGACCGTCGGCCAGCCGCGACGCGACCGTCGCCGCACGCCGCACGGGGGCGACCGTCTGCCGCGTCACGACCCACGTGAGCGCGCCGAGCAGCGCGAGGATCGCGAGCGCGCCGATCGCGAGCGTGCGCTGCACGAACGACAGGGTCTCCTGCTCGGCCTGCAGGGAGTAGATCGCGTACAGCTCGTACGTGCCGATGGACGGCACCTCGACCGTCGACCCGACGATCACGCCCGGCTCCGGGGCCTCGCTGTCCGTGAACTCGGCAGGGATCTGCACGGACTGCAGCACCTGCCCGTCGGTGGCGCGGGTCGCCTCGCGCAGGTCCTCGCTGATGATGGACTCGAGCTCCGGCTGCGTGCCGGGGTCGCCGATCCGCCGCTGCTGGTCGGGGGTGCTGAGGAAGAGGAAGTCCTGCGCGCTCGACGCACCCGCCGCGAGGGTGCGCACCATCTGCGCCAGCAGGAGCTGCAGGTCGGAGTTCGACGTCGCGGGCGAGATGTCGAACGCGCTCCGCACCTGCTCGGTCATCGAGGCGTTCTCGCGCTCGATGCGGTCCACGCGCTGCTCGTACAGCCCGTCGCGGATCGAGACGGACAGGTAGAGGCCGAGCAGCGCGACCGCGACGACGCCCAAGGCGAGCGCCGACGTCACGACCCGCAGCTGCAGGGACGACCGCCACCGCCGGACGAGGTACCGGGTCCGCGAGACGGTCCAGGCGCGCCACCGCCGCCACGTCCGGCGGACGCGGCGCGCGGCGGGCTCAGCGCGGGGCACCGGCCTTGTAGCCCACGCCGCGCACGGTCAGCACGACCGTCGGGTTCTCGGGGTCGCGCTCCACCTTGGAGCGCAGGCGCTGCACGTGCACGTTGACCAGCCGGGTGTCGGCGCTGTGCCGGTAGCCCCAGACCTTCTCGAGCAGCACCTCACGCGTGAACACCTGCCAGGGCTTGCGGGCCAGCGCCACGAGCAGGTCGAACTCCAGCGGGGTGAGGCCGATGCGCTCGCCGTCGCGCACCACGTTGTGGCCGGTGACGTCGATCTCGACGTCGCCGATGCGCAGCCGCTCGGGGCCGGGGTCGTCGTTGCGGCGCAACCGGGTGCGGATGCGCGCGACGAGCTCCTTCGGCTTGAACGGCTTCGTCACGTAGTCGTCGGCGCCGGACTCGAGGCCGAGCACCACGTCGACGGTGTCCGTCTTGGCCGTGAGCATGATGATCGGGACGCCGGACTCGGCACGGATCTCGCGGGCGACCTCGATGCCGTCCTTGCCGGGCAGCATGAGGTCGAGCAGGACGAGGTCCGGCTGCTCGTCGCGGAAGGCGACGAGGGCGCCGTCGCCGTCGGCGCAGAACGTCGGCTCGAAACCCTCGGACTTCAGGACGATGCCGATCATCTCGGACAGCGCAGTGTCGTCGTCGACCACCAGGACACGGGACTTCATGCGCCCATTCTGCCAGCCACGGCGCAAGGTCCGGTGGATAGCCGCGTGAGGGTCGTGGCGCGCCGTACTAGGGTCGGGGCGACCGGCGTCACGCCCGGTCCCACCAGCACTCGATCCAGCACTCGATCCAGCAGCAGAACCAGCACAGCCCCGACAGTCCCGTCCGCCGACGACGCGTCGGCACGACCCGACCGCCCTGCCGCCCGGGAGGCCGCGATGAGCACGCCCGACCAGCCCCAGCCGCCGTCCGGCTGGGGGGACGCCACCGAGCCGCCCCGCTACGGCCAGCGCGTGCCCGGGGGTGCCCCGCAGCCGCCCGGCTACGGGCAGCAGCACGGGCAGGGCCAGTACGGCCAGCAGTACGGGCAGGGCCAGTACGGGCAGCAGCAGTACGGTCGGCCGCCGGGTGCGCCCGCCGCCCCGCCCGCGACGAAGCCCGGCGTCGTGCCGTTGCGCCCGTTGTCGCTGGGCGAGATCTACGACGGCGCGTTCACCGCGATCCGGCACAACCCGAAGGTCATGCTCGGCGCCGCCACCCTCGTGATCCTGGTGGCGACCGTCCTCGGCGTGCTCGTCGCGCAGCTCATCGTGCCGGCGATCTCGTCGTCGTTCTCGTCGCTCACCGCGACCGACCCGGAGCTCGCCGACCTCGGGTTCGACAACCTCATGGCGCAGGCCGTGGCGACCTCGCTGGGGACGAGCCTGACCATGCTCCTGGCCCAGCCGGTGGTGGAGGGCATCCTCACCGTGTCGGTGAGCCAGTCGGTCATCGGCCGGAAGCTCAGCCTCGGCGAGGTCTGGGAACGCCTGCAGGGCCGGGTGGGCCGGCTGGTCGGCTGGTCCCTGCTGCGGACGGTCGCCGGCGCCGTCGTGACGTTCGTGTGGTTCCTCGTCCTGGTCCTGCTCGTCGCCCTGGTGGCCGACCGGTCCGTGGGGGCCGCGATCGGCCTCGGGTTCGTGCTCGCCCTCGGGTACGTCGTGCTGTTCGTCTGGCTCGGCGTGCGGGTGGGGCTCGTCGCGCCGGCGCTGGCGCTCGAGGGGCAGGGCCTGGGCCGCACGATCGGGCGCGCCTGGCGGCTGACGCGGGGCTCCTTCTGGCGGCTGTTCGGCATCTACCTGCTCGCGCTGGTCATCGTGAGCGCCGCCGCCTACATCATCACGATCCCGCTCAGCGTCATCGCGGGCATGGTCGGCGGTGCCGGCGGCAGCATCGAGACGTTCACGACGGCGACGCTCGTGGTCAGCGTGCTGTCGTCGGTCATCACCGCGGCGATCACCGTGATCTTCGTGGCCTCGGTGGTCGCGCTGCTCTACATCGACGTGCGGATGCGGCGCGAGGGCCTGGACGTGCAGCTCGCCGCCTCCGCGCAGGCGAACGACGGCGGACGGAGCGGCGGCGAGCCCGGCCCGCCGCCCGGCATGCTCGCGTGAACGGCGCGGGGGCGGCGGTGCACGGGGCCGTGGTGGCGGTGCTGCCCGCCGGCGTGCCCGTGGTCCCCGACCGGGAGACGGCGCACGGCTGGCTCCTGGAGGAGCTGTCGCGCCCCGAGTACTCGACCGCGCCGTCGCTGCTGGAGCGCCTGCTCGCCTGGCTCGGCGACCTGTTCGACGGCCTGACCCTCGGTGCGGGGCGCTTCCCGCTCGCGTTCGTGGTCGTCGTGGTCGTGGTGCTCGTCGCCGCGATCGCCTGGTGGGTCGCGGGGCCCGTCCGCGTGGCGCGGCGCCGGCGGCGCTCCGTCGTCGTGCTCGACGGCGACGAGCGCACCGCCGCCGAGCTCCGGGCGTCCGCCGACGCCGCCGCGGCCCGCGGGGACTGGTCCGCGGCCGTGCTCGACCGCTTCCGTGCGCTCGTGCGCTCCCTGGAGGAACGGGTCGTGCTGGACGAACGTCCGGGCCGCACCGCGCAGGAGGCCGCGCACGACACAGCCACCCGGCTGCCCACCGTCGCCGCGGAGCTGCACGACGCGGCCCGCCTGTTCGACGACGTCTGCTACGGCACGCTCCCCGCCGGCCCCGACGACGACCGGCGCCTGCGCGACCTCGACGAGCGGGTGCGCGCCCTGCGCCCCGCGCCCCTCGCCGCCGCGACGACCGGCGAGGTGGGGGCACCGTGACGACCCAGACCCAGACGCAGACGGCGCAGGGCCCGGTCCGGGGCACCGTCGTGGGCACCGGCTCGCCGGACGCGGTGACGTCCCCGGTCGTGACGGGCGACGGCAGCACCGGCCGCAGCCGCACCGTGCGCCGCTGGCGCCGGGCCCGGTGGACGCTGTTCGTGCTGGGCGTGCTGGCGCTCGTGGTGGCCGTGCTCGCCGTGCAGCGCCCGGTCACGTCCACCACCCCGTACGCGCCCGACAACGCGCAGCCGAACGGCGCGCGCGCCGTCGCGCAGGTGCTCGGGCGCCAGGGCGTCGAGGTGCAGCACGTCACCCGCGTCGCCGACGCCGTCGCGGCGGCCGGCCCGGGCACGACCCTGCTCGTGACCCCCGGGAGCATGCTGCTGCCCGAGCAGGCCGACGCCCTGGCCGGCGTCGACGCGGACCTGGTGCTGCTCGGCGCCGACGACATGCTGGTGCGCGCGGCCACCGACGCCGCCGTGACCCGCCTACCGGGAGCCGTCGCCCCCGGCGGCGCCGTCGAGCCGTCGTGCGACCTGCCGCTCGCCGTGCGCGCCGGGGCGATGCGGCTCGTGCCGGGCCTGCAGGCCGAACCCGGGGCCGCCGACGTGACGCTGTGCTGGCCGACCGACGGGCTCGCGGCGCTCGCGCAGGTCCGGTCCTCCGGCGGAGAGCGCACCGTGACCGCCGTCGACGACCCGTCCTTCGTCACCAACGGCGCCGTGCTCGACGACGGCAACGCGGCGCTCGCGCTGGGCCTGCTCGGCGCGCGCGACACGCTCGTGTGGCTCGTCCCGGACCCGCTGGACACCAGCACGACGGGCGAGGGCGGCGCGCCGTCCGCCGGCGCGGGGATCCTCCCGCCGTGGGCCGGCGTCGTCGGGCTGTGGGCGCTGCTGGTCGTGCTCGTCGCCGCCGTGTGGCGCGCGCGCCGGCTGGGACCGCTGGTCGCGGAGCCCCTGCCCGTCGTGGTCCGCGCCGCCGAGACCACCCGCGGCCGAGGTCGCCTCTACCGGAGGACCCGTTCGAGCGGCCACGCCGCCGCGGGGCTGCGCGCCGCCACGGCCGAGACCGTCGCGCGCCGTCTCGGCGTGCCCCGGTCCGCCGACGCCACGGCCCTCACCGACGCCGTCGCCCGCGCCACCGGCCGGTCCGCGCACGACGTCGCCGACCTGCTGTACGGCCCACCACCCCACGACGACGACGCGCTCACCGAGCTCGCGCGTCGGCTCGACACCCTGGAGAGCGAGGTCCACCGATCGTGACGACCCCCGACGAGAACCCGCAGGGCACGCCGCCCGCGGCCCCTGTCGAGACCACCGCGTCGACCGCCACGCCGGGCGGCCCGGCGGCCCCGCAGTCGCCGCCGGCGGCGCATGCCGAGCCGCCCGCGCCCGCGGCGCCGGAAGCCCCGGCCGCCCCGTCCCGCGAGCTGCGCGGCGCGCTCGCCGGCGTGCGCAGCGAGGTGGGCAAGGCGGTCGTGGGCCAGGACTCCGCGGTGACGAGCCTGCTCATCGCGCTGCTGTGCTCCGGGCACGTGCTGCTCGAGGGCGTGCCCGGCGTCGCCAAGACGCTGCTGGTGCGGGCGCTGGGCGCGTCGCTCGACCTGTCGACGAAGCGCGTGCAGTTCACGCCGGACCTCATGCCCGGCGACGTCACCGGCTCGCTCGTGTACGACGCGCGCACCGCCGAGTTCTCGTTCCGCGAGGGCCCCGTCTTCACGAACCTGCTGCTCGCGGACGAGATCAACCGCACGCCCCCGAAGACGCAGGCGTCCCTGCTCGAGGCGATGGAGGAGCGGCAGGTGTCCGTGGACGGCACGCCGCGGCCGCTGCCCGACCCGTTCCTCGTGATCGCCACGCAGAACCCGGTGGAGCAGGAGGGCACGTACCCGCTGCCGGAGGCGCAGCTCGACCGCTTCCTGCTCAAGGTGGTGCTGCCCGTCCCGGAGCGCGAGCAGGAGATCGAGGTGCTGGCCCGGCACGCCGCCGGCTTCGACCCGCGTGACCTGGCCGCGGCGGGCGTCCGGCCGGTCGCCGGCCCCGGGCAGCTCGCCGCCGCGCGCGCCGAGGTGCGCCAGGTCCAGGTCGCCCCCGAGGTGCTCGGCTACGCCGTCGACCTGTGCCGCGCCACCCGCCGCTCCCCCTCGCTGTCGCTCGGCGTGTCGCCGCGCGGCGCCACTGCGCTGCTCGCGACGTCGCGAGCCTGGGCGTGGCTGTCCGGGCGCTCGTACGTGACGCCCGACGACGTCAAGGCGCTCGCGCACCCGACGCTGCGGCACCGCGTGCAGCTGCGGCCCGAGGCGGAGCTCGAGGGCGTCACCGCCGAGAGCGTGCTGACGACCGTGCTCGCGACCGTCCCCGTCCCGCGCTGAGCGCGGCGACGCGGTGTCGGGGGCAGGCGGTGTCGTGACGGTGGATGTGGTGGTGAGATGGCGCTGACATGGCGTGCCGTCGTCCTGGCGGCGCTCGGGGTGGTCCCGGTGGCGCTGTTCCCCGTACCGGGGACGGTCGTGGTGTGGGCGTTGGTCGTGGCGGCCGTGTGCGCCGTCGACGTCGCGCTCGCCGCGTCGCCGCGCGCCGTCGCGCTCCAGCGCCGGACGCCGCGGTCGGCACGGCTCGGCACGACGGCCCGCTCGGAGCTGGTGGTCACGAACACGGCACGACGACGGCTGCGGGCCGTCGTCCGCGACGCCTGGCCACCCTCGCTCGTGCCGGACGCGAACCTGCACGTGGACGGGGCCGCCGCGGGCGAGCCGGTCGTGGCCCGCTCCGCGCGGCACGACGTCGACCTCCCGCCCGGGGAGGCGGCCCGCGTGCGCACCCCGCTGCGGCCGACGCGCCGCGGCGACCGGGTCGCCGGTCCGGTGACGATCCGCTCGTACGGGCCGCTGCGCGTCGCGGCGCGCCAGGCCTCGATCGCGGTGCCGGCGCGGCTGCGGGTGCTCCCCGAGTTCGCGAGCCGGCGGCACCTGCCGTCGCGGCTGGCGAGGCTGCGGGAGATGGACGGCCGGGCCGCCGTGCAGGTGCGCGGCGAGGGCACCGAGTTCGACTCGCTGCGCGAGTACGTGGTGGGCGACGACGTGCGCTCGATCGACTGGCGCGCCACCGCGCGCCGCGGCGACGTCGTCGTGCGCACCTGGCGGCCCGAGCGCGACCGGCGCGTGGTGATCGTGCTCGACACCGGCCGGACCTCCGCCGCACGGATCGGCACCGCGGCCGTGCCCGAGGACATGGCTGATGCCGAGCGGGCGGAGGGCCCGGACGACGCGCCGTCGTCGCTCGGCGGCACGCGGCTGGAGGCGGGGATCGAGGCCGCCCTGCTGCTCGGCGCGCTCGCCGACCGCGCCGGCGACCGGGTCCAGGTGCTCGCGTACGACCGGGCGCTGCGCGCGCGGGTCGCGGGCGCGTCCGGCCCGCGGCTGCTGCCCGCGCTGGCCGAGTCGCTGTCGACCGTCGAGCCGGCGCTCCTGGAGACGGACTGGCCGGGCCTGGTCGGGCAGGTGCGCCAGCGGGTCTCGCAGCGTTCCCTCGTGGTGCTGCTGACCTCGCTCGACCCGGCGGCCGTCGAGACCGGTCTGCTGCCGGTGATCGACCGGCTGTCGGGCACGCACCAGGTGGTCGTCGCCGCCGTGACGGACGCGGACGCCGCCCGGCTGCGCGCCGACCGGTCGTCGGCGGCCGCGGTCTACGACGCCGCCGCGGCGGCCCGTGCCGACCTGGAGCGCGCCGCCGTGTCCACCGTGCTGCGCCAGCACGGGGCCGAGGTCGTCGAGGCGCTGCCGGACGACCTCGCCCCCCGGCTCGCGGACACCTACCTCGCGCTCAAGGCGGCCGGGCGTCTCTGACCCAGCAGTTGCCGACAGGCGGTTGTGCCGGTCAGCCGACCGTCGGCACGACCTCGCCGGCCCGGTCGGCGTCGAGGTCGCCGGTCAGCCCGGCGGCGGTGGCGCGGCGGCCCAGCACGACGACGTAGACCCAGAAGCCGGCGAGCGCGATCGCGCCGATGACGATCTTGAGCCACCACGGGAGCGTCGAGCCCGTCACGTACCCCTCGATCAGCCCCGACACCGCCAGCGCGCCCGCGAGCCCGATCGCGACGGTGACGAGCGCGCGGCCCTCCTGCGCGAGGGCGACGGTGCGCGGCCGCGGGCCGGGCGACACCGCCGTCCAGAAGAGCTTCAGCCCGGCGGCGCCGGCGACGAACACGGCGGTGAGCTCGAGCAGCCCGTGCGGCGCGATGAGCTGCAGGAACACGTCCAGCTCGTCGTAGGCCGCCATCATCCCGCCGGTGGCGCCCACGCCCACCGCGTTCTGGATCAGCACGAACGCGGGCCAGACACCCGTGATGCCGAGGCCCACGCACTGTGCGGCGATCCAGGCGTTGTTCGTCCACACCATGGCGGCGAACGACGCCCCCGGGTCGTAGTAGGACGCGAACGCCTCGTTGACGTACGCCTCGCGCTCGGCGGGCGTGCCCATCTGCGCGAGGACGTCCGGGTCCGTGGCGACGCGGTACCCGGCGACCACGGCGAGCGCGAGGCACACCACGACGACGCCGAGCGTCCACCACCGCACCCGGTACAGGGCGGCCGGCACCGTCACCACGACGAAGCGGACGACATCGGCCCACGCGGGCTCGTGCGTGCCCGCGACCCGCACGCGGGCCCGGCTCAGCAGGTCGGAGAGCTTCGTGACGAGGACGGGGTCGGGCGCGGCCGACCGCACCGTGGACAGGTGCGTGGCCACGGCCTGGTAGAGGCGCACCAGCTCGTCGGCCTCGGCGCCGTCGAGCCGCCGCTTGCGGGTGAGGACGCGCAGGCGCTCCCACTGCGGGCTGTGCACGGCGGTGAAGGCGTCGAGGTCCACGGTCGATACCCTTCCACACGGGAGACGTCGCACGAGCGGGGGATGCACATGCAGGACGGGATCGTCATCGGCGAGGGCGTGGTGCTCGACGCGCGGCCGGCGTCGTTCGTGAGCCGCGCGCTGGCGGCGCTGCTCGACCTCGCCGCGCTGGCCGTCGTCGGCATCGCGCTGCTGATCGTCGTCGCCCTGCAGGACGTGGCGATCGACGAGCAGTGGGCCCGGGTGGCCGGCATCGTCGTCGCCGTCCTCGTGATGGTCGTGGTGCCGACGACGGTCGAGACGCTGAGCCGCGGCCGGTCGCTGGGCAAGCTGATCACCGGGCTGCGCGTGGTGCGCGACGACGGCGGCCCGGTGCGTTTCCGGCACGCCTTCGTGCGCGCGCTGGTGGGCGTGGGCGAGCTGTGGCTGACGCTCGGCAGCGTGGCCCTGATCGCGTCGCTGTCCAACTCCCGCGGCAAGCGGCTCGGCGACCTGCTGGCCGGCACGTACGTCATCCGGGTGCGGGGCGGGCGAGCGCGGACGGTCCCGCTCGCCATGCCGCCGGAGCTGGCGGCCTGGGCCCGCACGGCCGACATCCGGCGGCTGCCCGACGGGCTCGCCCTCGCCGCCCGGCAGTTCCTCGACCGCGCCCCGCGCCTCGCGGCCGCGTCGCGCGCAGGCCTGGCCGACGATCTCGCGGGCCGGATCGAGCCGTTCGTGGCGCCGGGTCCGCCGCCCGGTACGCCGGCCGAGGCGTTCCTGCACGCCGTCCTGCACGAGCGTCGTGACCGCGAGCTCGAGCGCGGGCGCGCGGAGCAGGAGCGGGCCGAGACCCGCGCCACCACGCTGCATCGCCTGCCGTACGCCGTCCCCGACCCACCCCGCTGACCGTTGTGTGGGGGGGGGTGGGGGGGGTGGCGCGCGCGGGGGTGCGCCCCCAAGAGCGCGCGCACCGGGGCG
>NZ_JBEYBQ010000046.1:0-26335 GCF_040632295.1 Isoptericola sp. NPDC019482 | reverse complement strand
TCTCGGGCGGGTGTGGCCCCCGCGCGTCCCCCCAAAAACCCCCCTAACCCCCCCACACCGCGGGGGGCCCCTCCGCTTAAAAATTATTTTCTGATCCGCCTCGGACCCCGCCGTTCGTCGTCATACCTCCGGTTTCGGCGCGAGCACGTCAGAGACTCTCGGCGACCTGCTGGATGGCGGCGAGGCGGCGGTCCCACTCCCTGCCGACGGCGTCGAGCCGGCGGGCCGTGGCACTGAGCGATGCGCCGACGACCCGGTACCGCACCTCGCGCCCGACCTGGACCGTCCCCACGAGTCCGACCTGGTGCAGCACCGCCAGGTGCTTCGCGATGGCCTGCCGGGTGACGGGCAGCCGCCGCGCAAGGGCGGACGCCGAGGCCTCGCCCTCACCGAGAGCGGTCAGGATGCTCCACCGGGTCTCGTCGCCGAGCGCGTTGCACATCGCGACCACGGCCTCGTCCACCGGCTCGCCGCCGCTCATGCGTCGCGCTCGAGGAGGGCGACGAGCTTGTCGAGCTCCCCGTCCCAGCCGTCACGGTGGTCGGCCATCAGTGCCGCCGGGTCGCTCGTGCGCTCGAAGCCCGTCTCGACGACCGTGAGCCGGGTCCCGCCGGGAGTCTCCTCGAGGGTGAACGTGAAGACCGTCGACCGCCGTTCGTCCACCGTCTCCGGCAGCGGGCCGTCCTCGTTGCACCACCGGTAGGACACCTCCGACGGCGGGTCGAAGGTCTCGACCCGGATCGGGATGCGGCGCTCGCCGGGCCAGCCGATCGTGCCGACCGCCCCGACGCCGTCGCCGTCGAGGGCGACCTCGCCGAACCACCGCGAGATCAGCTCGGGTTCCGTGACGGTGCGCCAGACCTTGTCACGGGCCGCTCGGATGTCGATCGTGCGCCGCACGCTGAAGGTGTCGGCGTCGATGACGGCCTGGGGGTTCTGCGTGCTCTCCATGAGCTCATCCTTCTCTCATCTGGCTCTCGTCGGGCCCTCGTCGGGCTCTCGTCCCGTCGGGGGATCAGTGGGCGGTGGCCGGTTCGCGGTCCTGCCGCACGGGCGCGGGCCGCAGCGAGCGGCTGGCGATCGCGGCAAGGACGGACAGCACGGCGACGACCGCTGCGGCGAGCACCGCCGCCGGGACGCCGCCCACGTCGATCATCTGCCCCCCGGTGAAGGCGCCGACGGCGTCGCCCAGGTTCCCGGCCGACGCGGGCAACGATGCCGCGAGGACCGCGCCGGGCCCGGCGAGGTGCTCGACGCGGTGCTGCCACGGGCTCGTCACGCCTGCGCCGCACACGGCGAGGCCGAGCATCGCGAGGACGGCGACCACCGGGCTCGCACCTCCGACGGCCATCGCGAGGAGGGATGCCGCCACGCCGACCGCCCCGACCGTCAGGGCGCGCGGCGCACCGGCGTCGGCGAACAGGCCACCGCCGAAGGAGCCGACCGCGGCGGTGATCCCGAAGCCCATGAGGCACACCCCGACCCAAGCCCCGGACACCCCCGCCACGTCGTCCAGGAACGGCACGAGATAGGTCTGCGCCGCCGAGGCTCCCGCGAACAGGAGCACACCGACGGCGAGCACAGCCAGCACGCGCGGGGCGAGAGCGGACCGCAGCTGGCCCAGCAGCCCGACCTCGGCCTCGGCCGGCACCCGAGGCACGACGAACAGCGCGACCAGGAGCACTGCGGCGGCCGCGAGGACGACGGCGAGGAACGAACCTCGCCAGCCCACGGCCTCACCGAGCAGCCGGCCCAGGGGCATCCCCACCGCCCCGGACACGGCGAACCCGGAGATCACCACCGCCATCGCCCGACCGACCCGGTCCCGGGGCACGATCGCGGTCGCCGTCGTGATCGCCGCCGCGATGAGGAGCCCTTCCGCCGCGCCGATCACGAGCCTGGCCGCGACGAAGGCGTCCAGGCCCGCGCCGAGCGCGGGGAGCGTGTTCAGCCCTGTGAACACGGCGAGGGCCGTCAGCAGCACCGGCCGCCGGTCGAACCGGGCGGTCAAGAACGTCAGCGTCGGCCCGCCGACCGCGATGCCGAGCGCGTTCGCCGAGACGAGCACGCCGACGGCCGACAGCGGGACGGCCTGGTCCATGGCGATCAGGTCGAGCATGCCCATCACGAGCATCTCGGCGCACCCCGTCACGAACGTCCCCGCGAACAGCACGCCCAGCACGACCCTCGTCCGGGAGCGGCCGGCTTCGGGACGGCGTTGTCGCTCACTCATGGGAACCCCTCCGTTCACGCAACCCTGCGGTTGCATTTCACGATGACACGCTTCCCCGTCAGATGCAACCCGTTGGTTGCACCAGCATGTCCGCCTCGCGCCCCCCTCGGGAGACCGGCGACGACCGCGCACCCGGCAGCGGGCGTCGGTATACCATCGTCCGGGCCGTGGGACGCGGCCCTCCCGCCACCCGAAGGAGACAGCGCCGCCGTGGCACGACAGGCCGCCCCCGCCCGACGAAGCGGCCCTCCCGGCGCGTTCTCCTCCCTGCGTGGCAACCGCCCGTTCCAACTCCTGTGGGCATCGAACCTGTTCTTCTTCGGCGGCGTGTGGACGCAGACCCTGGTGCTCGGCTGGCTCGCCTTCGAGCTCACCGGGTCCGAGCTCCTCGTCGCCGTCTACACGGCGGCGCGGCTGGCGCCCATGCTGCTGGGGCCGGTGGCGGGGGCGCTCGCCGACCGCCACGACCGCATCCGCCTCCTGCTCGTCGCCTGCACCTGGGCCACGGGGGCCGTGGCCGTCGTCGCCGCCCTCGCCACCGCCGACCTCCTGCCGTACTGGGCGCTCGTCGCGGGTGGCTTCGCCATCGGCATGGCCCAGTCGCCCTCCCAGCCGGCCCGGATGTCGCTCGTGCTCGACCTCGTGGGCCGCGAGAACCTCTCCAACGCGAACGCGCTGAACTCGATGGCGATGAACATGACGCAGGTGATCGGGCCGGCGCTGGGCGGCGGCATGATCGCGGCGATCGGCGCGCCCGCGGCCCTGTGGGTCTCGACCGCCTGGTACGTGGCGTCCCTGCTCCTCATGCTGCCGCTGCGGCGCCTGCGCACCCGGACGGGGCCGGGCGGGCACGCCTCGACGTCGGTGCTCGGCATGGTCGCGGGCGGGTTCCGCGCCGTCGCCGCGAACCGCCTCGCCGTCGCGGTCCTGCTGGTCACCCTGGCGGCCAACGTCTTCCTCTGGCCGGTGTTCCAGTCATTCATGCCCGTCTTCGCCGCCGAGTCCTTCGGGCTCGACGCCGCAGGGCTCGGCGCGCTGCTCACGTGCGCCGGGGTGGGGGGCCTCGTGGGCTCGCTCGTCATCGCCGCCCTGGGCGACTTCCGGTTCAAGGGCGCGCTGTTCGTTCTCGGCACGACCGTGTGGGGGCTCGCCTGGGCGGCGTTCTCGCTGGCCACCTCGCCGGCCCCCGCCTTCGCGCTCATGGCCGTGATCGGGCTGGCCAGCGCGGCGTTCGGCGTGCTGCAGACCACGCTCCTGCTCATGGTGACCGAGCCGGCCGTGCACGGCCGCGCCCTGGGGCTCCAGGAGCTCGTCATCGGCGTCATGCCCGCCGCGACGCTCGTCATCGGCGCCGTCGCCGAGCGCGTCGGGGTGCCGCGCACCGCGCTGGGCGCCAGCCTGGCGATGGTCGCCTGCCTCGTCGCCCTCATGGTCTCCGTCCCCGCCCTTCTCCGTCTCGGGCGGGCGGGGGACGCCTCCGGCACCGGGTCCGAGACGACCGAAAGGCCCCGATCCGCGACATGACCGACCGGCGCCCTCGCGTCGAGGGCGGGGATGTGGTCGGCTAGGGCGTCGGAGCACGTCGGCCTGCGCCCGTGCTCCTCCACACGAGGACGGAGGCGCCGCCCATGATCGAGTTCCGGTCGGTCACGAAGACGTACCCCGACGGCACGGTGGCGGTCGCGGACTTCGACCTCGTGGTGCCGCCGCACCGCACGACGGTGCTCGTCGGCTCGTCCGGCAGCGGCAAGACGACGCTGCTGCGCATGATCAACCGGATGGTGGACCCCACCGCGGGGACGGTCGAGATCGACGGCACCTCGGTGCTCGACCGCGACCCGGTGAAGCTGCGCCGCAGCATCGGGTACGTGCTGCAGAACGGCGGGCTGCTCCCCCACCACCGGGTGCTCGACAACGTCATGACGGTGCTGCGCCTGGAGGGCGTGCCGAAGGCCCGGGCCCGGGAACGGGCCCTGGAGGTGCTCGACGTCGTCGGCCTCGACCGTTCCCTCGCCGAGCGGTACCCGAGCCAGCTCTCGGGCGGTCAGCAGCAGCGCGTGGGCGTGGCGCGCGCCCTCGCGGCCGACCCCAACATCCTGCTCATGGACGAGCCGTTCGGCGCCGTCGACCCCATCGTGCGCGCGGAGCTGCAGACCGAGACGCTGCGCCTGCAGCAGGAGCTGAACAAGACGATCGTCTTCGTCACCCACGACATCGACGAGGCGTTCCTGCTGGGCGACCAGGTGGTCATCCTCGAGACCGGGGCCCAGGTCGCCCAGGCGGGCAGCCCGAGCCAGATCATCGAGGCGCCCGCGAGCGACTTCGTCGCCAGCTTCATCGGCGTCGAGCGCGGGACGCGGGCGCTGCACGCGAAGGAGACCGACCGCGGCACGGTGCTCGTCGACACCGCCGGCCGCACCCAGGGCGTGCTGGTGGAGGACGCCCCGTGACCTGGGTCGCCGACAACCTCGACCTCATCGGTCGGCTCACGGTCGAGCACCTGCGCCAGTGCGCCCTGCCGATCCTGCTGGGGCTCCTCGTGTCGATCCCGGCGGGCTGGTTCGCGTTCCGCTTCCGGCTCACCCGCGGGCTGGTGCTCACGCTGGTCGGGCTGCTGTACACGATCCCGTCCCTCGCACTGTTCGCCCTGCTGCCGCCGCTGCTCGGCATCAGCTTCCTGTCCGAGGTCAACCTGATCGTGGCGCTGACGATCTACGCGATCGCGATCATGACCCGCTTCGTCGCCGACGCCCTCGCCTCCGTCGAGCCCACCGTGCGCCAGGCGGCCGTGGCCGTCGGCTACGGCCCCTGGCGCCGGTTCTGGCAGGTCGACCTCCCGCTGGCCGGGCCTGTCGTGCTCGCCGGGCTGCGGGTCACGGCGGTCTCGACGATCTCCCTGGCCACCGTCGGCATCCTCATCGGGATCGACAACCTCGGCTACCTCTTCACGAACGGGTACCAGCGCCAGATCGTCGCCGAGATCCTCGCGGGCGTCGTGGCGGTGGTGGTCGTGGCCCTGCTCGTGGACTGGCTGCTGGTGCTGCTCGGGCGGGTCCTGCTGCCCTGGACGCGGCGGGGGGCGGCCGCATGAACCTCTTCGGGGACGCCATCGCGTGGATCTTCTCCCCCGACCGCGCGTCGGGGGCGCTGCCGCTCTCCGAGGCGATCGGCACGCACCTCGCGTTCACGTTCGTCTCCGTGCTCCTGGCCGCGCTCCTCGCCGTGCCCGCCGGCTGGCTCATCGGTCACACGGGCCGCGGGCGCGAGGTGGCGGTCGCCCTGTCCGGCGCCGCCCGCGCGGTGCCGTCGTTCGGCCTGGTGCTGCTGCTCGTGCTGGTCCTCGGGGTCACGCACAAGGTCGCGGCGTCGACGACGGCGTTCGTGCTGCTGGCGATCCCGCCGATCCTGGCCGGGGCCTACACCGGCATCGAGGCCGTCGACCGGCGCGTCGTCGACGGCGCCCGCGCGGTCGGTATGACCTCCGGGCAGGTGCTCCGGACCGTCGAGGTGCCGCTCGGCCTTCCCCTGCTCATCGGCGGGCTGCGGTCCGCGACCCTGCAGGTGGTCGCCACCGTCACCCTGGCCGGGTACGTCGGGAACTGGGGCCTCGGCTTCTACATCGTCCAGGGCATCCAGCTGCGGGACTTCTCCCAGATCCTCGGCGCCTCGCTCGTGATCGTCGTGCTGGCGGTCGCCCTCGACCTGCTCTTCGCGCTCCTGGAACGCGCCGTCGTCCCTCGCGGAGTCGCGGCCGGCCGCGCGACCCCGGATGCTCCCACCCGTCCCCGCCAGGGCGCGCAGCACGCCCCCGCGCCCGACCTGACCTGACCTGACCTGACCTGACCTGACCTGAGAGGCAGCATCATGCGCATCACACGACGCACGACCGCGACCGTCGCCGCCACCGCGACGGCACTCCTCGCGCTCACCGCGTGCGGCGGCGGGTCCGACCCGCTCGAGCCCGACTCCGACGGGGGCGGCTCGCCCGCGTCCGGGACCATCGTCGTGGGGTCCCAGGCGTACTACTCCAACGAGATCGTCGCCGAGATCTACGCCCAGGCGCTGGAGGCCGGGGGCTTCACCGTCGAGCGCAACTTCAGCATCGGCCAACGCGACGCCTACATGCCCGCGCTCGAGAGCGGCGAGGTCCAGGTGTTCCCCGAGTACACCGGCAACCTGCTGCAGTTCTTCGACCCCGAGACGACCGCGACGTCGACCGACGACGTCTACGCCGCCCTGCAGGAGTCGCTCCCGGACGGGCTGGCCGTGCTCGAGCAGTCCCCCGCCACGGACCAGGACTCCTACACCGTCACGTCGGCCTTCGCCGAGCAGCACGGCCTGACCACCATCGCGGACCTGGCGGACGCGGGCGACCTCACGCTCGGCGGCCCGGCCGAGCTGGAGCAGCGCCCCTACGGCCCGAAGGGCCTCAAGGACGTCTACGGCGTGGACGTGAAGTTCGAGGCCACCGGCGACACCACCGTGCAGGACCTCGTGGCCGGCACGGTCGACGTCGCGAACGTCTTCACCGCCGACCCGCGCATCCAGACCGAGGACCTCGTCGTCCTCGAGGACCCCGACGCGCTGTTCCTCGCCTCGCACGTCGTCCCGCTGGTCTCCGAGGACGTCGCCGACCAGGTCGCCGACGTCCTCGACCCGGTGAGCGCCGCCCTCACCCCCGAGGGGCTCGTCGAGCTCAACGTCCAGTCCACCGAGGAGCAGGGCTCCACCGAGGACATCGCCTCCGGCTGGCTCGAGGAGAACGGCATCGGCTGACCGGGCGCCCGACCGGGTCGTTCGACCCGGTCGCGGCGCGCCGGCTCAGGCCACGCGCGCCGCGATCGCGTCGGCGAACGCTCCGAGCGAGGCGCCGTCCCCGTCGTGCTGCAACCACAGGGACGGCTCGGTGAGCTCCAGCTCGATGACCATCGGCGTGCCGTCGTCCCCGGTCACGAGGTCGACGCGCGCGTACAGCAGGGGCCGGTCGAGGTCGAGCTGCTCCGCGGCGACCGCGACCGCCCGGCGGGCCACCGCCACCTGCTCCTCCGTCGCCTGCGCGGGCATCATCTGCTCACGCAGGAACGGCTCGTCCGACTCGCTGCTCGGCCCTGTGAGCAGGGCGTCCTTGCGCACGGCGTGGCTCAGCTCGCCGTCGATGAAGACGAGGCTGGTCTCCCCCGCCGTGTCGACCGACGTGACGTAGGGCTGGATCATCACGGCGCGCCCGGCGTCGAGCAGCCCGACCGCGTGGCTGATGGCCAGGGCCCGGGACTGCGCGCTGACCGGCTGGTAGCGGCCCGCGTCCTTGGCCCCCGCGCCCACCACGGGCTTGACGACGAAGTCGCCGAAGGCCGGCATCCGCGTGTGCACGGCACGCTTCGACAGGTGCCGCGCCGGGTCCAGCCAGATCGTGGGGATGACCGGGATCCCGGCCTCCTCGAGGACGCGCAGGTACCCCTTGTCCGTGTTCCAGGCGATGACGTCCGCGGGGTTGACGAGCCGCGGCACCCGCCGCGCCCAGGCGACGAACTCGTCCCGCCGCGGCGAGTAGTCCCAGGTCGAGCGGACGACGACGAGGTCGAAGTCCGACCAGTCGATGTCCGGGTCGTCCCAGACGATGGGCTCCGCGCGGAACCCGCGGTCCGCCAGCTCCTCGATCAGGGGACGGTCGTCGGCGTCGAGGCCGGGCAGGGCCCGGCAGGTGGCGAGTCCGATGCGCTTCGTCGTGGTCACGCGCCGAGCCTAGTGGGCGACACGCCGACGGGCCCCGCCGAGACCGGGTCTCGGCGGGGCCCGCACGGTCGGCGTCGTCAGTGCTTGGCGACGGCCTTCTCGGCGCCGGCACCGGTGAGGGAGCGGACCTCCATCTCGGCGAACTTCTCGGGGTGCGGCTTCTCCTTCGACAGGAAGGTGCCGATGATGCCGAGCAGGAAGCCGAGCGGGATGGACACGAGGCCCGGGTTCGTCAGCGGGAAGACGTCGAAGTCGGCCGACGGGAACATCGCCTTCTCGTTCCCCGACACCGTCGGCGACAGCACGATGAGCACGATGCAGGAGATCAGTCCGCCGTAGATGCTCCACAGCGCGCCCGAGGTGTTGAACCGCTTCCAGAACAGCGAGAACACGATCGTCGGCAGGTTGGCCGACGCCGCCACCGCGAACGCGAGCGCCACGAGGAACGCGACGTTCTGGTTCTGGGCGAAGATGCCGCCCACGATGGCGATGATGCCGATCACGACGACGGTCCAGCGCGCGATGCGCACCTCGGAGTCGGGCTTGACCTCGCCCTTCTTGATGACGTTCGCGTAGATGTCGTGCGAGAAGCTCGCCGCGGCCGTGATCGTCAGCCCGGCCACGACCGCGAGGATCGTGGCGAAGGCGACGGCGGAGATGAGGCCGAGCAGGATCTCGCCGCCGAGCGCGAACGCCAGCAGCGGCGCCGCGGAGTTCACGCCGCCGGGCGCGTTGTTGATCGCCTCCGGCCCTACCAGCGCGCCCGCGCCGTAGCCGAGCACCAGCGTGAACAGGTAGAAGATGCCGATCAGCCAGATGGCCCAGACCACCGACCGCCGGGCCTCCTTCGCCGTCGGCACGGTGTAGAAGCGCATGAGCACGTGCGGCAGGCCCGCGGTGCCGAGCACCAGTGCCAGCGCGAGGGACAGGAAGCTCAGCTTGGACGTGCCGTCCGCGCCGTACTGCTTGCCCGGCTCGAGCAGCGCCTCGCCGCCCGGCCCCCCCATCTCCACGGCGCCACCGAGCAGGTCGGACAGGTTGAAGCCGAACTTGGCCAGCACCCAGACCGTCATGATGGCCGCGCCCGCGATGAGCAGGATCGCCTTGATGATCTGCACCCAGGTGGTGCCCTTCATGCCGCCGACCAGCACGTACAGGATCATCAGGGCGCCGACGACGGCGATGACGAGGCTCTGCCCGGCGCGGCTGTCGACGCCCAGCAGCAGGGCGACGAGCCCGCCCGCGCCCGCCATCTGGGCGAGCAGGTAGAAGAAGACCACGAGCAGGGTCGCGAGGGCGGCCGCCATCCGCACCGGGCGCTGACGCAGCCGGAACGACAGCACGTCGGCCATCGTGAACTTGCCGGTGTTGCGCAGCAGCTCGGCCACGAGCAGGAGGGCCACCAGCCAGGCGACCAGGAAGCCGATCGAGTAGAGGAAGCCGTCGTAGCCGTTGAGCGCGATCGCGCCGCAGATGCCGAGGAAGGACGCCGCCGAGAGGTAGTCGCCCGCGATCGCCGTGCCGTTCTGCGGGCCGGTGAAGTTGCGCCCGCCGGCGTAGAAGTCGGCGGCGGACTTGTTCTGCCGGGACGCGCGGAACACGATCACGAGGGTCACGAGGACGAAGGCGGCGAAGATGCCGATGTTGACCCACGGGTTGCCGATGTCGGTGCCGGTGTCGCTCACAGCTCGCCCTCCTCGATCTCACGGCGCAGCGCGTCGGCCCGCGCGTCGAACTTCCTGTTCGCCCAGCGGGCGTAGAGCATCGTGATGACGAACGTGGAGACGAACTGGCCGAGCCCGAACAGCAGGCCCACCGTGATGTTGCTGTCCCCCAGCCGGATGCTCATGAAGTCGTGGGCGTAGTTGGCGAGCAGGACGTAGACGAAGTACCAGACGAGGAACAGGGCCGTCATCGGGAAGACGAAGTTCCGGAACGCGCGCCGCAGCCCCTGGAACTCGTCCGACCGCTGCACCCGTTGGTACTCGGTCTCTCCTGGTGGTGGCCCCGCGGTGGACAGGTCGCTCATGTTGCCTCCGTTGGCTCAGGCGTCCGACGGGGCCACGCTGCCCCGCTCGAGAACGTTTCGCGTGGCACACCTTGCTAGAGCCGGACCTTGTGGCGCAAGTCACTTCCCGGGCGCGTCCCAGGTCGGGTGGCGAGGTCGGGTGGCGAGGTCGGCGGCGAGCCGGTCCACGAGGAGGCCGGGGGCCGCGACTCAGACGCGCACGTACTCCAGGTCCGTCGCGCCCCGTCCCGCGGCCGAGCCCTTCTTCTCGAAGCTCGTGAGCACGCGACCCTCGAACCGCGGCGCGCGCTCCCCGGGCCCGTGGGCGTTGCGGAAGTCGTCGGAGGCCTCGAGCACCTCGAGCATCTGGTCGGCGTAGTGCGACCAGTCGGTCGCGAGCCGCCAGACGCCGCCGGGACGCAGGGCGCGGGCGGCGAGCTTCGCGAACGCCGGGGTGACGAGCCGACGCTTCTGGTGGCGGGACTTGTGCCACGGGTCGGGGAAGAACACCCACAGCTCGTCGACCGACGCCTCGGCCAGCGCCGTGGCCAGCAGCTCCGCGGCGTCGGCCTGGACCAGCCGCAGGTTGTCGAGCTCGTTGCCGGGGGCGCCGCCGTCCCGCCCCGGGTCGGTGCCCGCGTGCCCGGCGCGCACGATCGTCTGCGCCAGGCCGGGCGTGTACACCTCGACGGCGAGGTGGTCGCGCTCGGGGTGCGCGGCGGCGGCGGCGACGATCGCCTCGCCCTGGCCCGACCCGATCTCCACCACGAGCGGTGCGGTGCGCCCGAACTCCTGCGCGGCGTCGAACCGCCAGGCCGGGTCGACCGAGGTGACGGCGACGTCGCGCGGGACGTCCACGACGTACCGGTCGCGCCGGGTGTCCCAGGCCTTGCGCTGCGCGGTCGTGAGGCGCGCGCTGCGCCGCACGAAGCTCACGGGCTGGCGGCGGTAGCGCGGGTCGACGGGCTCGGACGTCACAGGATCAGGCACGCGTCAAGGGTAAGCGGGGCGCCGTGCGTCGGTGCTCAGGTACCGGTGCTCAGGTACCGGTGCTCAGGCGCTGAGCTCCACGAGCGCGAGCAGCGCCTCGCCGTACGCCTCGGCGGGGTCCGCGTCGGTGAAGGTACGGGACTCGCCGAGCAGCTCCACCTCGACCTCGTAGCGCTCCGCCTCACCCGGCTCGGCGTCCGGCGTGGAGCGCGTCAGGCCCCGGAAGGTGGACCGGAGCAGGTCGCGCAGCTGGTCCTCGCGCGGGAGCCACAGCGCGTCCTCGATGGCGACGGAGTCGAGCGCCCACTCCGTGGTGCCGTTGAAGCCGAGGATGGTGCCGGTCGGGTAGTCGCGGGCCTCGATGGTCATCGTGCTGACCGTGAAGACGTCGTCGGACAGCTCGGGGGCGTCGATGCGGAACCGGTCGCCGTCGGCGGGGCGCCACACCAGCCCCGCGTCGCGCAGCCGGGCCGCGAGCTCGGTGGAGATCATCGACCCATCCTGGCCCCTCACCCGAGGCCGAGCACGCGCTGCGCGAACCAGAAGAGCCCCACGACGGCCACCCCGGCGGCGACCGCCGCCGTGACCCACCGGCCGGTCCGCGGCGCCCGCCGGCGCACCAGGACCAGCAGCGGGAAGAGCACGGCGATGATCCCGAGCTGCACCGCCTCGATGCCCACGTTGAAGACGAGCAGCGACCCGAGCAGCCCCCACGACCAGGGTTCGTCGAGGCCCAGCGCGCCCGCGAAGCCCAGCCCGTGCACGAGGCCGAACCCGAACACGACGGCGAGCCGGACGACGTCCGACCGCGACAGGTCGTGCCAGCGGCGCCGGACCTGCTGACGCGGGTCGGGCGCGACGTCGGCCAGCGCGTCGAGGCGCGGCGGGGCGCCCGGCCGCACGGCCCACAGGTGGCCCGCGGCCACCGCGGCGATCGAGAGCGCGATGACCGGCTCGACCACCGCCCCGGGCGCGCTCACCGCGCCGCTGGCGGCGAGCAGGAACGTCACGGAGTGCGCCACCGTGAACGCCGTCGCCACCAGGACGACGTCGCGCAGCCGGCGCGAGGCGACGATCAGCGCCAGCAGGAAGAGCAGGTGGTCGGGTCCGAGCAGCAGGTGCTCGGCGCCCAGCACGAAGAACTCCCCGAGCCGGTGCCACGTCTCGTGCTCGCCCGTGGTGACGGTCGGCTCGGCCGGGGTGAGCACCGCCGAGCCCTGCTCGTCGTCGAGGTCGTACGTCACCATCGTCTCGGTGGTGTGCACGAACGACTCGGCGTCGGGGAAGAGCGCACTGAACAGCGTGTGCGTGCCGTCCTCGTCGCCGGCGGGGCACGCGTAGTCGAGCACGACGGTCGCGTACGGGGTGCCGCCGCGGTCCCCCGCGGTCGGGTCGCCCGCGAGCGCCGGCGTGCAGAGCTCCTCGCCGGCCGCCACCTGGAACCGCTCGGTGACGTAGGCGGCGACCTCGTCGGCGTGCTCGGCGAGCTGGGCGTCCTGCGCGGCGGTGCCGCGCGCGTCGTAGGCCTCGGCCGTGAGCCAGGCGGACTTCATGAGCAGGTCGTACTCGAGGTCCAGCTCGACGTGCACGTCGGCGCCCGCGCCCGCGGTGGCCCGCGCGTACGCATCGGTCGTGGCGTCGTGGGCGGCGGCCGGCCCGGCCGTGGCGACCGCCCCGGCGAGGGCGGTGGCCGTGCCGACGAGACCGAGCCCGAGGGCCGCCAGGACGGCGCCGCGACGCGACGCCGTCCTGGCCGGGGCGGGGAGGGTCACCGCTTGCCGCCCCGGGTGGTGAAGAACGCCGGCTCGGCGGCGGTGACGCCGCCGCCCGGCGTCGTCGCGGTGACGATCCAGGCGTGCTGCGTGCCCTTCGCCAGCCGGTCCCAGCGGACCGAGGCCACGTCACCCGAGGCCACGGCCTTCGACCCGATCACCCGCGTCGGCGCGTAGACGGCCAGCGAGTCCGTGACCAGCGACGTCGTGCGCGTGGTGAGGTCCACCGGGAGCACCATGTTGTCCGCCGTCGAGTCGTACCGGGCCAGCGGGTCCCACTCGTCGGCGCCGAAGTCGTCGAGGAACGGCGAGTAGGTGTCCACGCTCATCTCCGCCCGGTCGACGTCGAACTGCAGGAGCCGGAAGTACGACGCCCCGAACCGCAGCCGCTCGGCCGGGTCGTACCCGCCGATCGTGCCGAGCCCCACCCGCCCCGCGGGCACGGTGAACGCCTGGTAGTCCGCGAGCAGCTCCACGACGCCGTCCGCGATCTGGCCGACCTGCGGCTTCACGTTGGTCGTGACGCCGTGCACGTGGCCGGCGAGCACGAGGAACACGTTGTCGTTCGGCTCGACGACGTGCGTGTACAGCGGCGAGCCGTCCGGGGACGCGAAGCCCGCGTCCCGGCCGTCCTTCTGCGTGCTGGCCGCGAGGTACGCGTGGGTCATGAGGATGCCGTTGCGGTCGGCGTACCGCTCGAAGATCCCGTCGGCCCACTCGGCCTCCTCGCGGGTGACGCCGTAGCCCATGCCGACGGCGACGAAGTCCAGCCCGCCCGCGGAGAACAGGACGTAGTGGTTGGAGCTGTCCCCCTCGCGCCACGCGCCGTACTCGGCGTTCTCCCAGGACTCGGCCGCGGCCTCGTACCGGTCGGGGCCGAAGTACTCGTTGTACGCGTCGGCGCCGCCGGCCGCCCCCGACCAGTTGTCGTGGTTGCCCGCGACCGCCGAGTTGGGGATGCCGTCGATCTTCGCCTGCTGGCGGGAGGAGACCTCGAACTCGCCGGTCACCTGCCGCTGCATGGCCTCGTCCTGCGGCGTGCGGATGTTGTTCTCGATGAGGTCGCCCGTGTGCGAGACGAACGCGATCTTGCGCTCGTCGGCGTTCGCTGCGATCCAGTCGACCACCCCCGCGTACGCGGACTCCCAGACCGCCCGCTCCTCGGCCGTCTCCTGCTCGACGGCGCCCTCGGACAGGTACTGCGTGTCGGTGAGGTGCGCGAGGGAGAAGTCGTAGTCCGCGGGGTCGGCGAAGCCCTCGTCGCCCGCCTCGAGGTCGTCGGCGAACGGGTCGGTGGCCGTGACCATGACGTGCACGACGCCGCGGTCGCGGTGCTCCGGGCCGGCCGGCGCGACGAGCACGGTGTCGCCGTCGGCGGAGCCGCGCGACGCGGCGAGGGTGTCCCACGCCTTCGCCGTCGTGTCCCACACCAGCAGCGTGACCTCGCGCGCCGGGTCGGCCGTGCCGCTCCAGCGCACCACGGGGTGCTCCTCGCGGGACTTCACGCGCACGTCGAAGCGCTGGTAGGCGACGGCGTCGGCGCGCGGGGAGGCGAGGGTCTTCCCGTCGCCCGCGGCCAGGCCCTTCGCGGAGGCCCGCTTCGCCCCGCGCGGGTTCAGCTCCGTCGGGACGGCGTCCGCCGTGCCCTGACGGACCTCGCCGGGCAGCAGCACGTCCGCCTGCGCGAAGGTGGCGGTCACCTTCCCGTCGTCCGGGCCCGCGACGCGGGCCGAGAGCGTCACCGACGAGCCGACGTCCTTCGCCCCGGTCGCGGGGGCGAGGTCGGTCGGGACGTCGGGCACCCCGGCGCTCGTGAAGGTGATCTCGCGGGTCGCGGTGTTGCCGAGCGAGTCCGCGGTCGCGACCGCGAGGGTGTGCTCCCCCACGGCCAGTCCCGGGCCGACCGGCGCTCCGAGCGCGAGCTCCTCGCCGTCGAGCGTGACCCGCGCGTCGCCGACGACGCCGTGCGCGTCGCCGAGCTCCACGGCGAGCGGCACGGACGACGCGATCCGCGCACCGTCGGCCGGGACGGAGGACACGACGCGGGGCGCGGAGTTGTCCGTCTCCAGCGCGCGCCTGGCGGTCTCGCCGGTGGTCGACGCCGCCGCGAGCTCGTGCTCACCGTCCTTCAGGTCCGCGGTGTCGAGGTCCGCGCGCAGGCCGCGCGCCGGGCCGTCGACCAGGAAGTGCAGGTCGACCTGGCGGAAGGAGTTGAGGTTCGACCCGCAGGTGCCGTCGCCGAGCCCGTACGACGCCGCCGGGTTCTGCTGCTGCGCCGTGCCGGACGCCGGCGTGAGCACGACGTCGGAGACGGTGAAGTCGTCGAGGTTGCAGTTGTTCGCGAACGCCCCGGTGACGACGTCGATCTGGTTCCAGCCGGGCAGGAGCCACTCGTTCGGGAACGTGATCTCGCCGCGGCCCCCGACGATGGTCTGGTCGATCCGGCGCTCGATGCCGTTGATGCGCAGGGAGTTGTTCGCGGAGCCGTCGAGGGAGTTGGAGCCGACGACGAACGAGACGGTGGCCTCGCCGTGCCCGAGGGCCGGGAACGCGGTCTCGCCCGGGGCGTCGACCGTCCACGTGAGCTCGACCTTCGGCAGCGCCGTGCTGCTGGAGCCGCAGCTCCCGTCGCCCATCGCGTAGGTGGGCTGCAGGTCCGCCGGCGGGGTTGCGGTGCCGTCGGCGACGCTCAGGGCGAGGTTCGACGCCGCGAAGTCGTCGAGGTTCGCCCCGCACGAGGCGGAGACGTCGCCCGCCACCAGCGCGATCGTGTTCGCGCCGGGGTGCAGCAGGCGGTTCGGCACACCGACCTGGACCCGCTCGGAGGCCAGGTCGCGCCCGCCCTCGCCGCGCAGGTCGAGCCGGGCGCCGTTGACGAGCACGTGGTTCTGGTAGCGCGTCTCGATCGCGTTCGTGCCGACGTCGAACGAGAACACCGACACCCCGTCGCCGAGCGTCGCGGGGCCCGCGACGGGTTCGCCGTCGACGGTGAGCGACGCGGTGCCGCCGTCGCCGTCCGCCGAGGCGGAGGCCGTGACGGTCTGGACGCCGCGCGTGAGCGTCCCGTCGTCCGGGGCGAGCGCGGGGGCGCCGACCGGGGAGTTGTTGACCCGCACGGTGTGCGTGGCGGTGGCGCCGGAACGGGTGGTCGCGACGACCTCGTGCGTGCCGTTCGCGAGCGCCGTCGTGTCGACGTCGGCGGCGAGGCCCGTCGTGGCGCCGGGCACGCCGTCGACGTCGAACGTCACGGTCGCCTCCTTGACGTAGGAGGTGTTGGTGCCGCAGGAGCCGTCGCCCATCGAGTACGAGAACGCGTTCCCGGTGTCGCCCGCGGTCTCGCCGAGCAGCTCGAGCCGGGGCTCGGAGACCACGAAGTCGTCGAAGTTCACGCCGCAGGAGGAGTCGAGGCCGCCCGCGTGGATCTCGACGGTGTTGGTGCCCTGCACCAGCCACTCGTTCGGGACCGGGACCGAGATCCGCTCGGACACCCAGGTGCGCTCCTGGTCGACGCGGTGGCCGTTGACCACGAGGTAGTTGCCGAACGCGACGTCGGCGGAGTTGCTCCCGACGTCGAACGTCAGGGCGGACGCGCCCGCCGTCGCCTCGAGGCCGGGCAGGTCCGCGCCGTCCACCGTGACGCGGCCGACGGGGTCGCCCGCGGTCGTCGGGTCGGCCGCGAACCGCACCGTGCCCTCGAGGTGGGCCCCGTCCTTCGGGATCAGCGTCGGCGCGGTACCGGGCGTGCCCGGCTTGCCGGGCTTCCCCGGACGGTCGCCCTTCGCCCCGGGGCGCCGGTCGTCGTCCGGCCACCCGGGGAACCCGGCGAACCGGCCGTCGTCGGTGGCGTCCGCGGCGTGCGGGCTCGGGGGCGGGTCCGTGGGGGCCGCGGCCGCCGGCGCGAGGCCCGCGGCGGGGAGCGCCAGCGAGGCCGCCACCACGCCGGCGGCAAGGGCGGACGCGCGCAGGCGTCCGGAGGGGTTCGGCCGCATCAGCGTGCCGTCCTTCCTGTCGTCGATGAGGGAAGGGCGCTCCCGCCAGGCAGCCCGGGCTCACCCGGAACCAGAGCGTGGCGGCGTCGGATGAACGCGACGGTGCGCCCGGGCAGCGGCCGGGAGAACTCTGGGCGACGTCTGGACGGCACGAGAAAGCCCCGTCCGGCGATGCCGGACGGGGCTTGCAGGTGCGCCATCAGGGACTCGAACCCCGAACCCGCTGATTAAGAGTCAGCTGCTCTGCCAATTGAGCTAATGGCGCTTGGTCGTGCATGGCCAGAGGACACCCGCAGGTACGCACCGGGAGGGTCCTCACGCGACGAGGTCCCCGCGGTACGGGGACCTCGTGCTGGTGCGCCATCAGGGACTCGAACCCCGAACCCGCTGATTAAGAGTCAGCTGCTCTGCCAATTGAGCTAATGGCGCCGGCGGGGAGAAACATTACCAGCCGTGCGCGGGTGCCGGGAAACCGTCGTGGCCGGTCAGCGCTGTGACCTCCGCGACAGGCCCCCGCGCGGGTCCCGGCGGGTCACCGGAACGCCTGGTGGCCCGTCAGGTGCCGCCCGAGGATCAGGGTGTGCACCTCGTCCGTGCCCTCGTAGGTGCGGACGGACTCGAGGTTCGCGGCATGGCGCATCGGCGAGTGCTCCAGCGTGATGCCGTCGCCGCCCAGCACGGTGCGTGCCGTGCGCGCGACCTCGATGGCGGACCGCACGTTCGCGAGCTTGCCCGCCGAGATCTGGTGCGGCTCCAGCCGCCCGGCGTCCTTGAGCCGCCCGAGCCGCAGCGCCAGCAGCTGCGCCCGCGACACCTCCAGCGCCATGTCCACGAGCTTCGCCTGCGTGAGCTGGAACGCCGCCAGCGGCCGGCCGAACTGTTCCCGCTCCCCCGCGTGCCGCAGCGCGGCGTCGAGGCTGTCGCGTGCGGCGCCCGTCGCGCCCCACGCGATGCCGTAGCGCGCCTCGGCCAGGCAGGCGAACGGCCCGGCGAGTCCGGGATGCTCCGGCAGGATCGCGTCCGCAGGCAGCCGGACGTCGTCGAGCACGACGTCGCACTGGACCGACGCGCGCAGCGACAGCTTCGGCTCGATCGGCGTCGCGGCGAACCCGGGCGTCGTCGTCGGCACGATGAAGCCGCGCACGCGCGGCCTGTCGCCGGGCGCGGCGGGATCGTGAGCCTTCGCCCAGACGACGGCGACGTCCGCGATCGACGCCAGGCCGATCCACCGCTTGCGTCCCGACAGCACCCACTCGTCCCCGACGCGCGTCGCCGTCGTCGTCATCGAGGCGGGGTCGGAGCCCGCTCCGGGCTCGGTGAGCGCGAAGCACCCGATCGTCCCGCCCGCCGCCATCCTTGGCAGCCAGCGCTCCCGCTGCGCGGGCGAGCCGTGCTTCGCGATCGCGGTCATCGCGAGCGAGCCCTGCACCGAGACGAACGTGCGGATGCCGGAGTCCCCCGCCTCGAGCTCGGCCATCGCCAGGCCGTACTCGACGGCCGACCGGCCCGCGCAGCCGTGCCCGTGCAGGTGCATCCCGAGCAGCCCCGCCTCCGCGAGGCGGGGCACCAGGTCGAGCGGGAACACTCCGTCCGCGAACCAGCGCGCGACGTGCGGGCGGACGTGCTCGTCGACCAGCGCCCGCACCCGGTCGCGCGTCTCCTGCTCGGTGGGGCTGAGCTCGTCGTCGAGCCCCAGCAGGTCCAGGGGGTCACCCGTCATGACGTCACTGTGGCAGACGCCACGGCGTCGTGGGTGCAGGGCGGCGGCGGACGTCAGAGGTACAGGCCGGTCGCGCCGCCCTCGTCCTCGGTCTCGGTGACGCCGTGCACGTCGCGCTCGCGCAGCAGCACGTAGTCCGTGCCGCCGAGGTCCACCTCGGCCCGGTCCTCGGGGTCGTACAGGACGCGGTCGCCCACGGCGACCTGGCGCACGTGCTCGCCCTTGGCCACCACCTGCGCCCACGCGAGGCGCTTGGCCCCCGCCGCGGTCGCGGGGATCACCAGGCCCGCCGTCGACTGCCGCTCGGCCGAGTCGACCTCCGGCTGCACCAGCAGGCGGTCGTGCAGCATGCGGATGGGCAGGGGCTTGCTGTCGGGCGAGGTGCGGGGCGCGCGGTCGGTCACAGGACAACGCTAGACGACCCGGACGTCTAGGCTCGACGTCGGGCGCGCGCCCACAGACACTCTCGCGAACCCGGCCGCGGGACCCGTCGCGAACACGTGCGCCGCGCACCGCACGACCTCGACCCCAAGGAGCACCCGTGACCCGTCTCGCCGTCGGCGACACCGCCCCCGCCCTCGAGCTGCCCGCCGTCCTGCCCGACGCCGAGGGCACCGGCCACACCACCGGCACGTTCTCGCTGGCCGACGCGCTGGCGGAGCCCGGCCGCCAGGGCGTCGTCGTGTACTTCTATCCCGCCGCGATGACGCCCGGCTGCACCACCGAGGCGTGCGACTTCCGCGACTCCCTCGCCTCCCTGCAGGGCGCCGGGTACACCGTCGTCGGCGTCTCCCCCGACGGCGTCGACAAGCTCGCGAAGTTCGCCGAGCGCGACGCCCTGACGTTCCCCCTCCTGGCCGACACCGGGCACGAGGCCCTCGAGGCCTGGGGCGCCTGGGGCGAGAAGAAGAACTACGGCAAGACGTACGTCGGCGTCATCCGCTCCACGGTCGTCGTCGACCCGGAGGGCAAGGTCGCCGTCGCGCAGTACAACGTCAAGGCGACCGGCCACGTCGCCCGGGTGCGCAAGACGCTCGGCCTCGACTGAGCGAGCGGGGCGCGGGCGGCCGCGCCCTCAGGACGCGATCGCGGCGCTCGGCGACGGGACCGGCTTGCCGAGCCGGACGACGCCGTCCACGGCCCCGCCCTCGCGCGTGAACCCCTCGCTCTCGTAGAGCCTGAGGTTGCGCTCGCTGCGCGCGCCGGTGCTCAGCACGACCCGCTCGTACCCCGGCGCGAGGCCTGCCTGAGCGCGCCGCAGCAACCATCGCCCGACCCCGGCGCCGCGCGCGTCGGGCACCACGGCGAGGCGGCCGACGTGCGCCTCCGTGCCCTCGCTCCGGGTGCGGACCATCCCGAGCAGCCGCCCGTCGCGCCACAGGCCCGTGACGTCCCAGTCCGACAACCAGCGGCGCACGTCGCCGAGGGTCTCGTGCAGGGGCGCCAGCGCGAGGGTGTCGTTGGCCAGCGCCTCCTCGACCCAGCAGCAGCGCTGGAGCACCACCACCTCCGCCGCGTCGCGAGGCGCGAGGCGCCGGACGTACGAGCCGGGTACCGGCCCCTCGTCGGCCTCGTCAGCCGCCGCCTCGCGCAGCGGACGCAGCGCCTGCGCCAGCCGGGCGACCTCGTCCAGCACGCGGGAGGCTGCGCCGTCCCACCGTGCGTCGGGCCGGACCCGTCCGCCCTCGACGGCGTCGCCGATCCGGAGCGCGACGGTCGCTCCGGCCGGCACGAGCCGCAGCGTGGTCACGACCTGCTTGGCGTGCTGGACCGAGCGGGTCCCGGCCGACGTGTTCCCGTAGCTGACGAAGCCGATCGGCTTCCACGCCCACTCCCGGCCCAGGTAGTCCAGCGCGTTCTTGAGCGTGGCCGGCATACCGAAGTTGTACTCGGGCGTCACCACGACGAATCCGTCCACCGCATCCACCAGCGCACTCCATTCGCGCGTGTGCGCCTGCCGGTAGACGCCCGACGACGGGTGCTCCTCCTCGTCGAGGAGTGGAAGTGCGAGATCCGCGAGCGAGACGGGGACCAGCTCGACACCGAGCCGCGCCGCGAGCGGCGCGACCGTGCGGCCGAACCACTCCGCGACCGCCGGGCCCAGGGCCGCAGGCCGGGTGCTGCAGGTGAGGAGCATGACGCGCACACGATTCGTTGACATGTTGACGAACGTAGGTCCTAGAATGATGACATGTCAACGACTTCGCGTCCCCCGAAGCCCGGGTCGGCTGCGCCCTGGCTCGACGAGCACCAGGAACGCGCCTGGCGGGCCTTCCGGAGGATGACGACCTCCGTCCGCGCGGGCACCGCCCGCGACCTCGCCGACACGGGCCTCTCGGAGCCCGACTACGAGGTGCTGAGCACGCTCGTCGAGCGCCCCGGGACCACCAGCACCCTGCACGAGCAGGCCGCGAAGATGGGATGGTCGCGCAGCAGGCTGTCGCGGCACGCGAGCCGCATGGAGGCCCGCGGGCTCATCGCCCGGGCACCCGACCCCGCGGACGGCCGAGGCTGCCTGCTCTCGCTCACGGCGGCAGGTCGCGCGGCACTGCGCGACGCGACGCCGACCCACCTGGAGTCCGTCCGCCGGAGGTTCGCCGACCGCCTCGACGCGGACGATCTGCGCGACCTGCTGCGGATCGCGGGCAAGCTCGACGACGGGGACACCTCTCCCGTCAGCGGCTGAGCCGAAGGGAGCGGCACGGGTGCCGGAGACGGGGGTCGAACCCGCACGCCCTGGGGGCACGGCGATCTAAACGCCGCATGTCTGCCAATTCCATCACTCCGGCCGAGCGGCGGTCAGTCTAGGCGAAGAACGACGGCCGCCCCGGGGAGCTCCCCGGGGCGGCCGTCGTGCGTGGTGCTGGCGGTGCGGCGGTCAGGCCTGCGGCGAACCGTTGTTCGCGGCGGCGATCTGGGCGCGCACGTCGTCCATGTCGAGACCCTTGACGGCCTCGACGACCTGCTTGAGCGCGGGCGCGGGCAGCGCGCCGGCCTGGTTGAAGACGAGGACGCCCTCGCGGAACGCCATGAGCGTCGGGATGGCGCTCACGCCCGCGGCGGCGGCGATGCGCTGGTGCGCCTCGGTGTCGAGCTTCGCGTGCACCACGTCCGTGTTCTCCTCGGACGAGGCCTCGAAGACGGGGCCGAACTGCTTGCACGGGCCGCACCACTCGGCCCAGAAGTCGACCAGCACGATGTCGTTGTCGGTGACGGTCTTCTCGAACGTGTCGTCGGTGAGCTCGACGGTGGCCATGGGTGTCCTTCCGATGGGGGTCTCCTCGGCACAGCATCGGCGCCGCTCCCAGTATTCCCGCCTCGGCCTGCCCGCGCGCTGGCGCGCCGTCAGGGCTGGTAGAAACGACGTGTGACGGACACGGCCGAGTTTCCCCCCGACGACGAGTTCCACCGCGACGAGCCGCAGCCCGCGGGCTGGCTCAGCCCGGAGGACCTCGCCGCTGTGCGGGCGCAGCTCCCGCTCGTCTACGTCGACGCCGTGCCCGTGCGCGTGGACGACTCCGGCGACGTGGTCGCCGTCGGGCTGCTGCTGCGCGTCACCCCGCTCGGCACCATGACGCGGGCGCTCGTCTCGGGCCGCGTCCTGTACCACGAGCGGGTGCGCGACGCGCTGCTGCGGCACATCGAGAAGGACCTCGGCCCGGTCGCGCTGCCGCAGGTCCCCGCGTCGCCGCAGCCCTTCACGGTGGCGGAGTACTTCCCCACCCCCGGCATCACGCCGTACCACGACCCCCGCCAGCACGCTGTCTCCCTGGCGTACGTCGTCCCCGTGACGGGCGACTGCCGCCCGCAGCAGGACGCCCTGGACCTCGCGTGGCTCACCCCCGAGGAGGCGTGCAGCGACACCGTGCAGGCGGAGATGATCCACGGGCAGGGCACGATCGTGAAGCAGGCGATGGCCTGGGTGGGTCGCCTGTCGTGAGCCGGGCAGCCGGCGGGCGATGAGTTCCCGGTCCCGGCCTGGTCCCACCCGGACGACGGCGCACCGGGCGCCGCGGACCGGAGGACTCGCATGGGACGGCTCGTCTACTCGATGATCACCTCGCTCGACGGTTACGCGAAGGCGGCGGACGGCGACCTCGGCGCCGCCGCGGAGGACCCGGAGGTGCACGCGTACGTCGGCGACGTCTTCCGCGACGTCGGCACGTACCTCTACGGGCGGCGGATGTACGAGACGATGGTCTTCTGGGAGACGGCGGACCAGGACCCGGACGCCCCGCCGCACATCGTCCAGTACGCCCGCGACTGGCAGGCCACCGACAAGGTCGTGTACTCCACCACGCTGGACGAGGTGTCCAGCGCCCGGACCCGGATCGAGCGGGCCTTCGACCCGGAGGTCGTCCGCCGGCTCAAGGCCGAGTCCGACCACGACCTCACCGTCGACGGCCCCACCCTCGCCGCGCAGGCGATCCGCGCCGGCCTGGTCGACGAGTACCACCTGTTCGTCACCACGAGCGTCGTGGGCGGCGGCACCCGGTTCTTCCCCGACGACGTGCGGCTCGACCTCGACCTGGTCGAGGAGCGCTCCTTCGCCAACGGCCTGATCTCCGCGCGCTACCGGACGCGCTGAGCGCCTCCGCACGGTCAGGAGAGGTCGAGCACCGGCCAGTCCGCCAGGTCGGCGCGCATGCGCCGGTCGTGGGTGGCGACGACGACGGCGGCGGGCGTGGCGATCAGCGCGCGCGTCAGGTCGTCCACCAGGTCCACGGACAGGTGGTTGGTCGGCTCGTCGAGCAGCAGCAGGTGCGGCGCGTGCAGCAGCGCCCGCGCGAGCTCGAACCGGCGCCGCTGTCCGGCCGACAGCTCCGCGAGCGGCCGCTCGAGGTCCTCCTCGCTCAGCAGCCCCAGCGCCACGACGGGCACGACGTGCTCCGGGTCCAGCTCGCCGCGCTCCAGCAGCTGCAGCGCCTCGGCGGCGTAGGCGTCGAAGCCCGTGGGCGCGGCGCCGTCGTCCGCCGTCGCCCCGGCGGGCCGCTCGGGCGCCGCCTCCTGCACGACGACGCCCAGCCGGGCGCCCGGCGTGACGGACCGGACGCCGCGGGCGAGCGCCACCCGGCCCGCGAGCGCCGCGAGGAGCGTCGACTTGCCGGTCCCGTTGGGCCCGACGACGAGCAGCCGCCCCGAGGGCGGCACGGCGACGCGCGTGCCGGGCAGGTCGACGCGCACCGCGCCCGCCCGGTCCCCGTCCTCCGCCACGACCCGCGGGGACCGGAGCTCGACGAGCGGGTCGCCCGGGTCCCAGCCCGGCGACATCGACGGCAGGTCGGGGAACGCGAGGCGCGCGGGCGGCACGGGGACCTCGACTGCCTCGGCCTCGAGCTTCTCGATGAGCCGGTCGGCGGCCTTCACGTGGATGCGGGCCCGCGTGGCGCGGCGGTGCTTCTGCGACCCCTTGGGCGGCCGCCACTCGTCCGACAGACCCTCGTACGACGCGTCCAGCCGCTCGGCGAGCACGCGGGCCCGCTCCTGCTCGGCGCGGTAGCGCTGCCGCCACCGGTGCAGGGCCTGGTTCTTCGCGAACCGGTACGCCAGGTATCCGGGCTGCCCGTACAGCACCGGCTTGCCGTCCATCGACGGGTCGAGGTCGAGGATGGCGGTGGCGACGTCGTCGAGCAGCTCGCGGTCGTGCGTCACGACCACCACGCCGCCCTGCCACGCGACCAGCTCGCCGGTGAGGAACTCGATCGCGGAGTCGTCGAGGTGGTTGGTGGGCTCGTCCAGCAGCAGGAGGTCGGCGCGCTCCGCGAGCCGGCACGCGAGCCGCACCCGGTACCGCTGGCCCACGGACAGGGTGTCGAGCCGGCGGTCGGGGTCGCGCACCGCGCCCAGGCGGGTGAGCGCGACGTCGACCCGCCGGTCCGCGTCCCAGGCGGCCAGGTGCTCGGCGCGGGCCAGCAGGCCGGACAGCCGGCGAAGGTCCCCGGTCTCGTGGTCGAAGCCCGCGGCCTCCTTCTCGATCTCGGCGGCGAGCGCACGCAGGTCGGCGAGCGTGCGCCGCACGAGGTCGCCCACCGTCTCCCCCGGCGTCGTCGCGAGCTCCTGCTCCACCAGCGCCACGGTCCCCTTGCGCCGCAGCTCGCCGCGGCCGGGCTTCAGGTCCCCGGCCAGCAGGTGCAGCAGGGTCGACTTGCCGGAGCCGTTCTCGCCCACCACGCCGAGGCGGGTGCCGTCGGAGACCCGCAGGCTCACGCCGTCGAGCACCGGCCGGCCGGGGTAGGCGAACGCAAGGTCCGTGGCGGTGAGCTGCACCGGACAACCCTACGTGCGGCTCGCACAGGGTGGCGGCATAGGGTGGCCGCATGACTTCCCCCGCTTCCCAGGCCGCCACGTCTGATGCCGCCCTCCGCGCGGACGGCCGCACGCCCTCTCAGCTCCGCCCGGTGACGATCACGCGCGGGTGGACCCAGAACGCCGAGGGCTCGGTGCTGGTGGAGTTCGGCAACACGCGCGTGCTGTGCACGGCGTCGTTCACCGAGGGCGTGCCGCGCTGGAAGAAGGGGTCCGGCGAGGGCTGGGTCACCGCCGAGTACGCGATGCTCCCGCGCGCCACGAACGAGCGCAGCCAGCGCGAGTCGGTCAAGGGCAAGATCGGCGGCCGCACGCACGAGATCTCGCGCCTCATCGGCCGCGCGCTGCGCGCCGTCGTCGACGTCTCCGCCCTCGGCGAGAACACGATCGTCCTCGACTGCGACGTCCTCCAGGCCGACGGCGGCACCCGCACGGCCGCCATCACGGGGGCGTACGTGGCCCTGGCCGACGCCGTCGCGTGGGGCACCCGCCACGGCCACGTCACCGGCGGCAAGAAGGTCCTCACGGACTCCGTCGCGGCCGTCAGCGTCGGCATCATCGACGGCACCCCGATGCTCGACCTGCCCTACGTCGAGGACGTGCGGGCCGAGACGGACATGAACGTCGTGACGACGGGCTCGGGCACGTTCGTCGAGGTGCAGGGCACCGCGGAGCACGCGCCGTTCGACCGCGCCGAGCTGGACGCCCTGCTCGACCTCGCCGTCGCCGGCACCGCCGAGCTCACCGAGCTGCAGCGCGCCGCGCTGGCGCAGGAGCTGTGACCGTGCCCGACGCGACGCCCGAGACGACCGTGACGGTCCCCGACGGCGCCCGTCTCGTGCTGGCCACGCACAACCGCAAGAAGCTCGTGGAGCTGCGCGCCATCCTGCGCGACCAGCCGGGCCTGGACGCCCTGCCCGACGACGCCGTCGTGACGGCCGGCGACGTCGGCGCGCCGGAGCCCGTCGAGGACGGCGTCTCGTTCGTGGAGAACGCGCTCATCAAGGCGCGCGCGCTGGCCCGCGCCACCGGCCTGCCCGCCGTCGCGGACGACTCCGGCCTCAGCGTCGACGTCATGGGCGGCGCGCCCGGCATCTTCTCCGCGCGCTGGGCGGGCAGGCACGGCGACGACGTCGCGAACCTCGAGCTGCTGCTCGGCCAGCTGTCGGACGTCCGCGACGAGCACCGCGCGGCCGCCTTCGTGTGCGCCGCCGCGCTCGTGACGCCGGACGGGCGCGAGGAGGTGTGCCTCGGAGAGATGCCGGGCACGCTCGTGCGCGCCCCGCGCGGGGACAACGGCTTCGGCTACGACCCGATCCACGTGCCCGTCGAGCAGGCCCCGGCCTCCGACGGCACGCCCGGCACGCGCACGTCGTCCGAGCTCACGCCGGCGGAGAAGAACGCCATCAGCCACCGCGGCAAGGCGTTCCGCGCCCTCGCCCCGGCGGTCGCCGAAGCCCTGTCCTGAATGTTGTGAGCGCGATTTCGGGGACTATTCAGCGGTTCCGGCTCGAGCTGTTGATGTCTGCCGAGACGCTGACCGTCGAGCCGCACGAGTCCGTGCTCGACGTGCTGGAACGGCAC
>NZ_JBEYBQ010000045.1:0-27332 GCF_040632295.1 Isoptericola sp. NPDC019482 | reverse complement strand
CCGACAGATCCGGTTCAAGACCCGAAGTCAGTCAGGCGGAGGGTCAGGAACGACCCGCTGCGGGGCTCGACTACATCATCCTCACTGTCAGGCGGTGCGGCGGCGCAGGGTGGCGACGCCGAGGACGACGGCACCCACGATGAACAGCGCGATGGCGCCGACGGCCCCCTGCACGTCCGTCCACTCGCCGCCCGCGGCGAGGGTCTGCATGGCCTCGACGGCGTAGGTGAGGGGGAAGACGCGCGAGAGCCACTCGAGCACCTCGGGCATCTGGTCGCGCGGCATGAGCAGCCCGCAGGTGATGAGCTGCGGGAAGATCACCGCGGCCATCATCTGCACCGCCTGGAACTCCGTGCGCGCGAGAGCCGAGGCGGCGAGGCCGAGGCAGCAGCCGAGGACGGCGTCGAGCATCCCCACGACCAGCACCAGCCACAGCGGGCCGAGCACGTCCATCCCGACGGCGAGCGCGAAGCCCACGACCACCAGCGACTGCAGCAGCGCGAGGGCGGCGAACGCGAGCGCGTAGCCCGCCACGAAGTCGCCCTTGCGCAGCGGCGTCGTCATGAGTCGCTCGAGGGTGCCGGACTGCCGCTCGCGCAGGGTCGCGACGCTGGTCACCAGGAACATGACGATCAGGGGGAACAGCCCGACGAGCATCGGCCCGAACTGGTCGAGCACCGGCGTGCCGTCGAACATCCACGCGATGAGGCCGAGCAGCAGGCACGGCAGCACGAGGATGAGCGCGACGGTGCGGCGGTCGAAGCGCAGCTGGGCCAGCACCCGGCCCGCGGTCGTGGCGGTGAGCGTCATCGGGAGCCTTCCTCGGACGTCGAGCCGGTCGTCGCGGCCTTCTGGTCGATGAGGGCGAGGAAGGCCCGCTCGGCGTCCGGCGCGCCGGTCGTGGCGAGCAGCTCGGCCGGCGTGGTGTCGGCGACGAGGGCGCCGTCGCGCAGCAGCAGGAGCCGGTCGCACTGGGTGGCCTCGTCCATGACGTGGCTGGAGACCAGCGGGGCGCGGCCCTCCCCCGCGAGGCGGCGGAACATCGCCCACAGGTCGCGGCGCAGCACGGGGTCGAGGCCGACGGTGGGCTCGTCGAGCACGAGGAGCTCGGGGTCGGCGACCAGCGCGGCCGCCAGGGAGACCCGGGAGAGCTCGCCGCCGGACAGCGTCCCCACGCGCTGCTTCTCGTGCCCGCCCAGGTCGACGGCGGCGACGGCGCGTCGCACGGCGGCCTCCGCCCCGGCGCGCGGGAGGCCGGCCAGCCGGGCGAAGTAGCGCAGGTTCTGCACCACGGTGAGGTCGGTGTACACCGACGCCGCCTGGGTCACGTAGCCCACGCGGCGCCGCAGGCCGGGCGAGCCGGCCGCCTCGCCGAGCACGGTCACCTCACCGGTGACGCGCGCCTGGACGCCGACGACGGCGCGCAGCAGCGTCGTCTTGCCCGAGCCGGACGGGCCGAGCAGGCCCACCACCTGGCCGGCGGGCACCGCCACGTCCAGGCCGTCGATGATCGCCCGGCCACCGCGCTCCACGCGCAGCCCCCGGACCCGCACCGCGGCGCCGTTATTCCCCATGTGGGGAATTGTGCTCCTCGCCCGCGCCCGGCGCAATGCCCGCGGGCAGGTCCCCCGTGAGGTAGCGCTGCACGGTCGGGCCGACGAGCGCCGCGAGGCCGGCCGGCGGGAGGGACGCCAGTGGTTCGAGGGGCACGAGGAACCGCGTCATGAGCACCCCCGCCATCTGCGAGGCGACGAGCGACGCCCGCAGCCGCGCGTCGGCGACGCCGAGGCGCGCGACGATCGGCCCCAGGAGCTCCGCGCCGAGAAACTGCGGCAGGAGTGCGCGCAACCCGGGATCGGACATCACCGCCGGGATCACCACCCGCACCGTCTCGCCGTAGTCCGTGTCCCAGACGTCGACGACGGCGCGCACGAGCCGCTCCCCCAGGCTCTCGACCGGACCCTCCGCCGCGGCGCGCACGATCGCCGCCGGGTCGATCTCCGCGAGGCCGAGGGAGGCGGCGAAGAGCTGCGTCTTGTCCCCGAACCAGTGCCGCACCGTGCCGGGGTCGACGCCGGCACGTCGTGCGACGGACCGGACCGACGCCGCCTCGTACCCTCGCTCGCGGAACTCCTCCCGAGCGCCGGCCAGCACGACGTCGCGGGTGTCCTGCCCCGCGGGCCGCCGCCCTCGGCGCGAGCCCGCCTCGTCGTCCGCCCGACCGCCGGCCACGACCGCCCCGCCCGTCAGCCCGGCTCAGGCGTGCTCGGCCGCGAGCTCGCGGGACCGGTCGCGCGCCGCCTCGAGCGCGTCGAGGAACGCGGCGCGCACGCCGCCGTCGTCCAGCTTCCGCAGGGCGGCGACGGTGGTGCCGCCGGGCGAGGAGACCTTCTCGCGCAGCAGCACGGGGTGCTCGCCCGTCTCGTCGAGCAGCTTCGCCGAGCCGAGCACGGTCTCGACGGCGAGCCGGCGCGCGACGTCCCGCGTGAGGCCGAGCAGCACGCCCGCCTCCGCCATCGCGTCGACCACGTAGAACACGTACGCCGGGCCCGAGCCGGCCAGCGCGCCGAACGCGTCGATGTCCTTCTCCGTCACGCGGAAGACGTGGCCCGAGCCGGCGAGCACCTGCTCCACCAGCGCGACGTCGTCCTCGCGGGCCGCCGTGCCGCCGACGACGGCGGTGACGCCCGCGCCCACCAGCGCGGGGGTGTTCGGCATGGCCCGCACGACGGGCGTGCCCGCGGGCAGGCGCTGCTCGAAGAACGACAGCGGCAGGCCCGCCGCGACGCTCACCACGACGGCGCCGGGCTCGAGCGCGTCGGCGACACGGTCGAGCATCGCGCCCACGTCCTTGGGCTTCACCCCGATGACGACGACGTGCGCGCCCTCGACCGCGGCGACGTTGTCCGTCGTCGCGCGGACCCCGAACCGCTCGGTGAGGTGCGCACCCCGCTCGGCCCGCCGGGAGGTGGCCACCACGTCCTGCGGCGCGACCCCCGCGGACAGCGCGCCGGCCAGCACCGCCTCGCCCATGTTCCCCGTCCCGAGGAACGCCATCCTCACGCCGCCCACCTGGGTGTTCTCGGGGGTGCCGGCCTGCTCGTCAGTCTGCTCGCTCACGGGCACCACGGTACGTGCCCGCGGACGGCGACGGACTACAACGGATAGGCGGAGTAGAAGTCCTCGACGACGTCCGCCGGGCCGATGGCCTGCAGCACCGCGCTGCCGTTGCGCCAGGTCACGACGGCGGTGCCCTCGGTGGAGCCCGGCGTCACCACGTAGGCGCCGGTCGCCTTGCCGTCGACGGAGACCTCGCCCTCGCCGGTCGGCTCGCCCGCCGCCGTGACCAGGGCCTCGTACGCGCCGGTCGCGGCGTCGTCGTCCTCCCACTGCCCGGCGTGCACCTGGACCGTCGTCGCGCCCTCGCCGTCGCCGTCCGCGTAGACGAGCTGCCAGGACTCGACGGCGTCCGCGTCGTCCTCCCAGGACGGGTCCTCCGTGACCTCGCGCAGCGCCAGCGCCAGGACCGAGTCCGGCTGCGCCTTGACGAACGCCGTCTGGTCCTTGGGGCGCCCGCTGGGCGAGATCGTCGGCGTCGGCACCGGCGCGGTCACCGTGGCCTGCGGCTCCGGCTCGCTCTTCGCGAACCCGGGCCACACGAACGCCGTCAGCAGCACGATCACCAGCACCAGCGCGCCCGCGGCCGACGCCACCACGATGCGCCGGCGCCGGAACACCTCCGGCGACGGGCGGCCGTTCCCGCCCGTGCGTGCCTGGCTCACGATGTCCTCCTGCGGGGTCGGCGGCGATGCACGACGCAGCCTAGGGCGTGTCGGTCGGTGCGGGCGGGACCCTCGCACGCGATTGCCGTTCTGTTCGGCAACCCATTGATCTGTTCGGTACGGCCACCGGCCGAACAGATCAACGGGGTGCCGAAGTGAAGTTCGTCCGCCGGCCCTGCTCAGCGCAGCAGGAGCTGCACGTCGGGGTGGTCGGCGAAGACCTCCAGGACGAGCTCGGCGTAGGTCTTGCCGCGCCCGGCCTCGAGGTCGTCGAGCCGACGGCGGAACAGCGCGGCGTCGAAGTGCGGGTCCGCGAGCTTCGCCCGGTAGTGCTCGCGCGTGGCAGCGAAGCCCAAGGCGTCGCGGGAACGGGCGAAGCCGTGCCAGACGACGGTCACCCGGTCCGCGCCGTGCGCTGCGCCGAAGCCGCCGTGCAGCAGGTCGTCCAGCGCGTCGAGGCTCGGGCCGAGCCGCCAGTCCTCGCCCGCCATGAACACGCGGTTCAGCTCGTCGTAGAACGTGGCGATCGAGTCGACCCGGGCGCCGTCGAGATGCAGCGTGACGTGCCCGGCGTCGCCGGCCGACCCGACGTCGTCGAACTCGGTGACCTCCGTGCGCCAGTACTCCGCACCGTCACGGGTGCGGTGCACGACACCGAGGTCCACCAGGGCCCGCCGCACGCCGACGGGGTCGTCGGCGAGCGCCGCCAACCGGTCCGTGAGCTCCCGCTCCCCCACCGTGTCGAGCAGCGCCGGTAGTGCGACGTGCGCCAGCCAGCGCGCCACCGTCCGCCGGTGCTCCCGGCGCCGGGGCATCGTCACCAGGCGGCCGTCGTGCAGGAAGCGGTTCACGTCCGCGGGCGCGGAAGGCATGCCGCCATCATCGCGCGGCGCGCCACCGACCACCGAGAGGCCGCTGTCGGTGCCGCCCCCTAGCGTCTGACGACGTGAGCACCACGACCTCGTCCCGCACCCGCGCCAAGCAGTCGCGCCCCGGCTACCGCTGCACCGAGTGCGGGTGGACCACCCCCAAGTGGGTGGGCCGGTGCGGCGAGTGCCAGGAGTGGGGCACGGTCACGGACGAGGGGCCGGCGTCGGCCGGGCCGCGCACGGTCGCGACGAGCCCCGGCCGCGCGCCGGCACGGCCGATCTCGGAGATCGACGTCGCCGCCGCGCAGGCGGCGCCCACCCAGGTGCCGGAGCTGGACCGCGTGCTCGGCGGCGGACTCGTGCCGGGCGCCGTCGTGCTGCTCGCGGGCGAGCCCGGCGTCGGCAAGTCGACCCTGCTGCTCGACGTCGCGGCCACCTACGCACGCGGCGCCGACGGTCGCGACGCCCGGACCGTCCTGTACGTGACGGGCGAGGAGTCCGCGGGGCAGGTACGCCTGCGCGCCGAACGGGTCGGCGCGCTCGCGCCCACGCTGCTGCTCGCCGCCGAGACCGACCTCGGCACCGTGCTGGGTCACATCGAGGCCAACGAGCCCGACCTGCTCGTCGTCGACTCCGTGCAGACCATCGCGTCCGCCGAGGTGGACGGCGCCCCCGGCGGTGTGAGCCAGGTGCGCGAGGTCGCGGCGTCGCTCATCGCCGTCGCCAAGTCGCGCCAGGTGCCCGTGCTGCTGGTCGGGCACGTCACCAAGGACGGCACCGTCGCCGGGCCCCGCACGCTGGAGCACCTGGTCGACGTCGTGTGCCAGTTCGAGGGCGACCGGCACTCGCGGCTGCGCATGGTCCGCGCCGTGAAGAACCGGTACGGCCCCACCGACGAGGTGGGCTGCTTCGAGCTCTCCGAGCGGGGCATCATCGGCCTCAGCGACCCCAGCGGGCTGTTCCTCTCCCACCTCGGCGCCGGCGTGCCGGGCACGTGCGTCACCGTGACGCTCGAGGGCCGCCGCCCGCTCGCCCTGGAGCTGCAGTCGCTCGTCGCCCCGTCGCCGCTCGCCAACCCGAGGCGCACGACGAGCGGCGTCGAGTCGTCGCGGCTGGCGATGATCCTCGCCGTCCTGCACCGGCACGCGGGCCTGCGCCTGGCCGACCAGGACGTCTACGTCTCCACCATCGGCGGCGCCCGCGTCACCGAGCCCGCCGCCGACCTCGCCACGGCCCTCGCGATCGTCTCCGCCCGCACCGGCGAGCCGCTGCCCACCGGCACCGTCGCGGTCGGCGAGGTCGGCCTCGCGGGCGACATCCGGCCGGTCACCGGCCTCGACCGCCGGGTCGGCGAGGCCGCGCGCCTCGGCTTCGTGCGGGCCGTCGTGCCCGCCGGTGCGTCGGTCAAGGCACCGCCGGGGATGCAGATCCTGGAGGCCCGCCACCTCGCCGAGGCGGTCGAGCTCGCCGGGGTCGGCGTCCGATCGGCGGATCGCCGGGGCGAGTGACCCCTGACGTCGTAGGATTCCCCCGTGGCTCCCTCCTCCGTGCACTCCGATGCCCTGCTCAGGGAGACCCTCGCCGCGGTCGCCCCCGGCACCGAGCTGCGCGACGGGTTGGAACGCATCCTGCGCGGGCGCACCGGCGCGCTCATCGTGCTCGGCCTCGACAAGACGGTGGAGCAGATGTGCTCCGGCGGCTTCGAGCTGGACGTCCAGTTCTCCGCCACCCGACTGCGCGAGCTGTCGAAGATGGACGGCGCGTGCGTGCTCGACCACGACGCCACCCGCATCCGCCGCGCCGCCGTGCAGCTGCTGCCCGACCCGTCGATCGAGACCAGCGAGTCCGGCACCCGCCACCGCACCGCGGAGCGCGTGGCGAAGCAGTCCGGCCTGCCCGTGATCTCGGTCAGCCAGTCGATGCGGATCATCGCCATCTACGTCGGGTCGCACCGGCACGTGCTCGAGGACCCGGACACCATCCTCGGCCGCGCCAACCAGGCCCTCGCCACCCTCGAGCGGTACCGCTCCCGCCTCGACGAGGTGTCCGGCACCCTGTCCGCGCTGGAGATCGAGGACCTCGTCACCGTGCGCGACGTGTGCTCCGTCGTCCAGCGCCTCGAGATGGTGCGCCGTATCTCCGAGGAGATCGACGGGTACGTCGTCGAGCTCGGCGCCGACGGCCGCCTCCTCGCCCTGCAGCTCGACGAGCTCATCGGCGGCATCGGCGCCGACCGCGACTTCGTCGTGCGGGACTACGTGGAGCTCGACCGCACCGGCCGCTCCCTCGCCGCGGTGCATGCCGACCTCGCCGCCCTCGACTCCGCCCAGCTGCTCGATCTCGGACACATCGGTCGCGTCCTGGAGCTGCCCGGCGGCGGGGTGGCGCTCGACGCCGCCGTCGCGCCGCACGGGTACCGCCTGCTGTCCAAGGTGCCGCGCCTGCCCGCCGCCATCATCGAGCGGCTGGTCGGTCATTTCGGCGGCCTGCAGAAGCTCCTCGCCGCGAGCGTCGACGACCTCATGGCCGTCGACGGCGTCGGCGAGCAGCGCGCCCGCGCCGTGCGCGAGGGCTTGTCGCGCCTCGCCGAGTCCAGCATCCTCGAGCGGTACGTCTGACACCGGCCGGGCGCTGAGCGGTCACTCCGTCAGCGCCAGGCTCCACGCGACCTCCCGCTCCAGCTGACCGGTCTGCCGGAACAGGCGGGCCCACACCCGCACCGCCGGCGCGTCCAGGCCCGCCACCGTGAGGTCGGCCCCGCGCAGGAAGTCGGTCAGGTCCGGGACGTCGCCGGGACGGACGGGCTCGGGCACCCCGGCACGCTACGCAAGATCGGGTGCGCCGCGCGGAGGCGTCCGCGGCCTCGGGACGGTCACCCCGTCGCGGCCGTCTCGTCCGCGGCGGCGCGGCGGTCGGCGGCGCGGCCCGCGGCGTCGGCCTTCGCGTCGTCGCCCTTGTCGCCCTTGTCGTCGGCCTGGGCACCCTTGTCGTCACCGGACGACCCGTCGTCCTTCGCAGCCTCGTCCTGCGCCGCGTCGTCGGTCGCGACGCCCTCCGCATCCTTCGCCTCGTCGCCCGACGCCGTGGCCTCGTCGCCCGGCGACGGGGTGGTCCTCGGCGTCGCCTTCGCCGCGACCGTGAACGTCACGGGCTCGCTGGTGGCGCCCGGCACGTCCTCCAGCGACGCGGTGGCCTGGTACGTGCCCGCCCCGACGACCGGCGCCTTCTTCGCACAGCCCTGGACGGACTTCCAGTGCACCTCGCCCGCGTCGACGCCCTCGGGGCCGAGCAGCAGCGGTCGTGACCCGTCGGAGCACTCCGCGGACGACCAGACCTTCTCCTTGCCGGTGTCGTCGGTGATCGTCACCGCGCGGTTGGCGGCGGCGCCGTCGAACAGGCAGGGCACGCGGCCCACGTTCGTCACGCGCACCATGAACGACATCGGGGAGCCCTCCGTCACCGTCGTCGCGCTCGACGACAACCGCAGCTCGACGGCGTCGGCCTTGCACGTGGTGGCGGGCCCGCCGACGTCGAGCGGCTCGGGGGCGGCGACCTTGTCGGCAGGGAGGCTCTCCGGGCCGGCGAGCAGGCCCCGCGCGCCGTCGACCACGTGTCCCACGCCGTAGCCGCCCGCCACGCCCACTGCGCACAGCAGCACGACGACCAGCATCGAGACGACGAGCGAACGGCGGCCGCGACGCGGCGCCGGCCTCCGCGACCGGGTGCTCGTCGTCCGGCGGGACGACGCCGAGCGCGAGCCCGCGCGCGACCCGCCCGGGGCCACCAGCTGCGACGCGGTGGCGACGCGGCGGTCGCCTCGGCGGGCGCCCTGCGTGCGCGACGACGACGCCCGCGATCCCGACTGCCGCGACGACGTCGCGCGCGAGCCCGACGAGCGCGACGTCGAGGAACGGGTGCCCGTGGACCGCGACGTCGAGCCACGCGCGCCGGACGACCGGGCGCCCGAGCTGCTGCCGGACGAGCGACCGGACGTCGTCGCGCCGCTCCGTGCCGCGCCCGACGCGGAGCCCTTCGGGGCGGCCCGGCCGGTGCCCTTCGGGGCGCCCTTCCCGGTGCTCTTCGGAGCGCTCTTCGGTGTGTTCCTGGACGTGCCCTTCGAGGCACCCTGGGCGCCGCCCGACGTCGTCCTGCGCGTCCCGCCGGAGGACCGCCCCGTGCCCGCGGAGCCGGTCCGCCCGGCGCCGGAGCGCGCGCCGGAGCCGCGCGAGGTGCCGGCACCTCGACGCCCGTCGTCCGCACGTGCCACGGGCCATCCCTCCGTCTCGATCGTGCCGCGGCGCCACCGTACGACGCGCGCCCCCACCTGCATCGGAGCCGCGCCGCGGTCGCCCCCACCCGCGAGTTGTCAGGCTCACAGCGGGGTATACCCGGCCGTGGCTCTGACAGGTCGCGCGCCCGCCGAGTTGTCAGCCTCACAGCGGGGTATACGCCGCCGTGGCCCTGACAACTCGTGGGTGAGAATGGACGCCGTGCCCGTCGTCCCCGCCCCGTCCCGCTCGACGCCGTCCGCGCCGGACACCCCGGACGCGCTCGTCGCGCGCACGGTGGCATGGTTCGACGACGCCGCGCGCGACCTGCCGTGGCGGCGCCCGGACCGCACGCCCTGGGGTGTGCTCGTCAGCGAGGTGATGCTGCAGCAGACGCCGGTCGTGCGGGTCGAGCCCGTGTGGCGTGCCTGGCTCGAGCGCTGGCCGACGCCCGCGGACCTCGCCGCGGCGCCCACGGCCGACGTGCTGCGGGCGTGGGACCGGCTCGGCTACCCGCGGCGTGCGCTGCGCCTGCAGCAGTGCGCGGCCGCGATCGTCGAGCGGCACGACGGCGCCGTCCCCGACGACGAGGAGGCGCTGCGGGCCCTGCCCGGCATCGGCGAGTACACCGCGGCGGCGGTGCGGGCGTTCGCGTTCGGGCGCCGGTCCGTCGTCGTCGACACCAACGTGCGCCGCGTCCTGGCCCGCACGCTGGGCGGCACCGCGCTCGGCGCACCCTCCCCCACGGCCGCGGAACGCGACCTCGCCGCGGGCGTCGTGCCCGACGACGACGCGACCGCCGCGCGCTGGGCGGCCGCGTCGATGGAGCTCGGCGCGGTCGTGTGCACCGCCCGGGCGCCGCGCTGCGGCGCCTGTCCCGTCGCGGCCCTGTGCGCGTGGCGCGCCGCCGGCCACCCGCCCGACGCGCACGCCCACCGCCGTCGGACCCAGGCCTGGCACGGCACCGACCGCCAGGTGCGTGGCCGCGTCATGGCCGCGCTGCGCGCCGCCGTCGAGCCCGTGCCCCGCGCGCTGCTCGCCGACTCCGGCCCCGACCAGGCGCAGGTCGACCGCTGCCTCGGCGGACTGGTCGAGGACGGGCTCGTCGAGCAGGACGACGCCGGGCGCTACCACCTGCCCGTCTAGTGCCACGCTGTGGGCGCGTGCAGGTCAGAGCTCCAGGAGCATCCGGGTGTTGCCGAGCGTGTTGGGCTTCACGCGCGCGAGGTCCAGGAACTCGGCGACGCCGTCGTCGTGGGAGCGCAGCAGCTCGGTGTACACCTCGGCGTCGACGGGCGTGCCGTCGATCTCGCGGAAGCCGTGCGTGCGGAAGAAACCCACTTCGAACGTCAGGCAGAACACGCGGCGCAGCCCGAGGCGGCGCGCTCTGTCGACGAGGCCCTCGACGAGCGCGTGCCCGACGCCGCGGCCCCGCCACGCCGGGTCGGCGGCGAGGGTGCGCACCTCCGCGAGGTCGTCCCACATGACGTGCAGCGCCCCGCACCCCACGACGCCCCCGTCGACGTCCGCGGCCACGAGGAACTCCTGCACGGCCTCGTAGTAGCCGACCATCTCCTTGGCCAGGAGGATGCGCCGCTCGGCGTACGGCTCGACGAGGCGGCGCACCGCCCGCATGTCGGCCGGCATCGCGGAGCGGACGGCGAACGACGCGCCGTGGTCCTGGGCCCGGCGGTCCGCGGGCGGTTCCGGAAGCACGCCGTCACTCTACGAGCGGGATCCCCGCGCGGCGCGCGCGTCCCGGTGCACGGACGTTCACGCTTCCTCCACGAGCGCGGCGGCCGTGACCTCGTCGATCACGAGGTCGGTGACGACGCCGGCCGCGAGCGCCGCCCGCAGGGGCGCCACCTTGTTGCCGCCCGCGACGGCGCACAGCCGCCGCGGGATGCGCCGGAGCTCGGCGGGTGCGGGGCCGGTCGCGCGCGCGTTGAGGGGGATGTCGCGGTAGGTGCCGTCGGCGCGCACGAAGACGGTGCAGACGTCGCCCACGACGCCCTCCGCGTCCAGCACGGCGACGTCGTCGGGGTCGAGGTAGCCGGCCGAGTACACGTGCGAGGGCACGCCCCCGGTGAGGGCCCCCACGGAGAACAGGGCGATGTCGGCGCGGCCCTGGACGTCGAGCACGCGACGCACGGAGCGCTCGCGCCACATCGCGGCCTTGGTCGCGGCGAAGTCGAAGAACGCGGGCACCGGGAAGTAGTGGACGGACGCGTCGAAGGCCGTGCCGAACCCCGAGATCAGGTCGCCCGCGTAGCTCATCCCCGAGGTGCGGGTGTTGGCGGCGCCGTTGAGCTGCACGACGGCGGACCCGCGGGTCGGCTTGTGCGGCAGGTGCTCGGTGATCGCCGCGAGGGTGGTGCCCCAGGCCACGCCGAGCACCATGTCGGAGTCGAACCAGCGCGCCAGGAGCCGCGCGGTGGTGATGGACACCTGCTGCAGCCGGTCGTCGTCGGTGGCGGAGTCCGAGACCGGCACCACGTACGCGTCGATGCCGTGCCGTTCGGCGATCTCCTGGCCGAGGCCGGGCGCCCGGGACGGGCCGGGACGCAGCGTGATCTCGACGACGCCGGTGTCCCGCGCGCGCTTGATCAGCCGCGAGACGGTGGACCGGGACGTGCGCAGGTGCCGCGCGATCGTCTCCATCTTCATGTCCTGCAGGTAGTACATGGTCGCGGCCATGACCACGTCGCGTTCCCGGTAGCTCGCCATGCCTCCAGCATGCCTCCTCTGCACGTTTGTGCACCCAGGTTGCGCGGACGTGCTGGCGGTGCTGACCTGGGAGCGTCGTCCGATCGGAAGGAACCACGATGGCCTCCACCCGGCTCACCGCCGAGTCACGCTCCCAGGCCCTCGCCGCGCTCAAGGGCTCACAGACCCCGAGCGGCGAGCTCGACGTGCTCGTCGTCGGCGGCGGGGTCACCGGCGCCGGCATCGCGCTCGACGCCGCCACCCGCGGCCTGTCGACCGCGATCGTCGAGGCGCAGGACTGGGCGTCGGGCACCTCCAGCCGCAGCAGCAAGCTGGTGCACGGCGGGCTCCGCTACCTGCAGATGCTCGACTTCCACCTCGTCAAGGAGGCGCTCACCGAGCGCGACCTCCTGCTCAAGGACATCGCGCCCCACCTCGTCAAGCCGGTGCCGTTCCTGTACCCGCTGGAGCACCGGGTGTGGGAGCGCGCGTACGTCGGCGCCGGCATCGCGCTCTACGACACGCTCGCCTCCCTGGCCCCGGGACGCCGCGCCATGCCGCTGCACCGCCACCTCAGCCGCCGGCGGATGGAGAGCAAGTTCCCCGACCTCGCGCACGACGCCGCCATCGGCGCCGTGCAGTACTGGGACGCGTCCGTCGACGACGCCCGCCTGGTGTCCACCCTCGTGCGCACGGCGGTGAGCTACGGCGCCCACGCCGCGGCACGCACCCAGGTCGTCGCGCTGACCAAGGGCGCCACGGGCGCGGTCAACGGCGCCGTCCTGGTGGACCTCGAGAGCGGCGAGGAGATCCACGTCCGCGCCCGCCACGTCATCAACGCCACCGGCGTCTGGACGGAGGACACCGAGGCGCTGGCCGGCGACACCGGCGGCCTGCGGGTGCTGGCCTCCAAGGGCGTGCACATCGTCGTCCCGCGCGAGCGCATCAAGGGCTCCGTCGGGCTGATCCTGCAGACCGAGAAGTCGGTGCTGTTCGTCATCCCGTGGTCCCGCTACTGGGTGGTCGGCACCACCGACACCCCCTGGACGCAGGACCCCACGCACCCGGTCGCCACCGCGCAGGACATCGACTACGTGCTGGACCACGCCAACGCGGTGCTGGCCCACCCGCTGTCCCGCGACGACATCATCGGCACCTACGCAGGCCTGCGCCCGCTGCTGCAGCCCGGCACCAAGGAGGGCACCAGCTCCGCCAAGGTGTCGCGCGAGCACACCGTCGCGAGCCCGGTGCCCGGCCTCACCGTCATCGCCGGCGGCAAGCTCACGACCTACCGCGTCATGGCGAAGGACGCCGTGGACTTCGCCATCGGCCAGCGCGCCGCCGCGCTGCCGTCGATCACGCACCAGATCCCGCTGCTGGGCGCCGTCGGCCTCCAGGCCACGCGACGCCTGGCGCGCACCTGGGCGGCCCGCTTCGGCTGGAAGCCGCAGATGGTGGACCACCTGCTGCACCGCTACGGCTCCTCGCTGCGCGAGCTCGTCGAGCTGTGCGAGCAGGACCCGTCCCTCGCCCGCCCGCTCGAGCACGCCCCCGCGTACCTGCGCGCCGAGATCCACTACGGCGTCAGCCACGAGGGCGCGCTGCACCTCGAGGACCTCCTGCTGCACCGCACCCGCCTCGTCTACGAGGTCACGGACCGCGGCCTGGCGGCCCTCCCCGAGATCGCCGACGTCGTCGCGCCGCTGCTCGGCTGGGACGACGCGACCAGGCAGGCCGAGATCGACGCCTACACCGCCCGCGCCCAGGCCGAGGACGCGGCGGAGCACGAGCCCGACGACTCCAGTGCGGAGGCCGCACGCCTCCGTGCCCCGGACGTCGCCGCCATGCAGCCCCTGCGGGGCTGATCCGACCCCGGCCGGGCGTCCGGCCGGACCTCCCGCAGGGCTCCGCCCGTCGCGGGGCTCTCTCCGACCCGGGGAGGACAACGTGGTCCCTCAAGAGAAAGAGATCCGACGATGGACTCATTGATCATGCAGGCGTTCTGGTCCGAGATCCTCGGTACCGCGACGCTGATCCTGCTGGGCGCCGGCGTCGTCGCCAACGTGGTGCTCCCGAGAACCAAGGGGTTCGACGGCGGCTGGCTGCTCATCAACTTCGGGTGGGGCCTCGCGGTCTTCGCGGGCGTCTTCACCGCGTACAAGTCGGGCGCGCACCTGAACCCGGCCGTGACGATCGGGCTCTACACGGCGGACATGCCGTTCGCGACGCTCACCGGGCCCGAGGGGCGGGTCACCGCCACGATCGAGCCGACCGTGGGCAACATGTTCATCTACTTCGCAGCGGAGATGATCGGCGCGATCATCGGCGCGGTGCTCGCGTACCTCGCGTACAAGAAGCACTTCGACCAGGAGGCCCCCGCCGCCACCAAGCTGGCGGTGTTCTCCACCGGACCCGAGCTGCGTTCCTACGGCTGGAACTTCATCACCGAGGTCCTGGCGACCTTCGTGCTGGTGTTCTTCGTCGTCGTCTCGGGCAAGTCGCCGTCCGGGCTCGGGCCGCTCGCCGTCGCGCTCATCGTGGTCGGCATCGGCGCCAGCCTCGGTGGCCCGACGGGGTACGCCATCAACCCCGCCCGCGACCTCGGGCCGCGCATCGCGCACGCCCTCCTGCCCATCAAGGGCAAGGGCTCCAGCGACTGGGCGTACTCCTGGGTGCCCGTCGCCGGCCCGCTCGTCGGCGGCGTGCTCGCCGGCCTCCTCGGCGCCGCGTACTCCTGACCCACCCCGCCGGCCGGGCCGCCCGGCCCGGCCGGCACCCCGCACCACCCACACCGACGTGAAGGGCAACCCCCATGGCTGACTACGTCCTCGCCATCGACCAGGGCACGACGAGCTCGCGTGCCATCGTCTTCGACCACTCCGGCCGGATCGTCTCCACCGGCCAGCTCGAGCACGACCAGATCTTCCCCAAGGCGGGCTGGGTCGAGCACAACGCCGAGCAGATCTGGAGCAACGTGCGCGAGGTCGTCGGGCTGGCGCTCACGCGCGGCAACCTGGCGCACACCGACCTCGCCGCCATCGGCATCACCAACCAGCGCGAGACCGCCGTCGTGTGGGACAAGAACACCGGCAAGCCCGTGTACAACGCGATCGTGTGGCAGGACACCCGCACGCAGGCGATCGTCGACGAGCTCGGCGGCTCCGAGGGCGCCGACAAGTACAAGTCGATCGTCGGCCTGCCGCTGGCGACCTACTTCTCCGGCCCCAAGGTCAAGTGGATCCTCGACAACGTCGAGGGCGCGCGCGAGGCCGCCGAGAAGGGCGACCTGCTGTTCGGCAACACCGACACCTGGGTGCTGTGGAACATGACCGGCGGGCCCGACGGCGGCGTGCACGTCACCGACGTCACCAACGCGTCGCGCACCATGCTCATGGACCTCGACACGCTGAGCTGGCGCGAGGACATCGCCGCGGACATGGGCATCCCCCTGTCGATGCTGCCCGAGATCCGCTCCTCCTCAGAGGTGTACGGGCAGGGCCGCCCCCGCGGCCTCGTGCCCGGCGTGCCGATCGCCGGCATCCTCGGCGACCAGCAGGCCGCCACGTTCGGCCAGGCGTGCTTCGAGACCGGCACCGCGAAGAACACCTACGGCACCGGCAACTTCATGCTCCTCAACACGGGCACGGAGAAGGTGCCGAGCAAGAACGGCCTGCTCACCACCGTCTGCTACAAGATCGGCGACGCCCCCCAGGTGTACGCCCTCGAGGGCTCCATCGCCGTCACCGGCTCCCTCATCCAGTGGCTGCGGGACAACCTCGGCATGTTCGAGGACGCCCCCGACGTCGAGTGGCTGGCCCGCAAGGTCGAGGACAACGGCGGCGCCTACTTCGTGCCCGCGTTCTCCGGCCTGTTCGCCCCGTACTGGCGGCCCGACGCCCGCGGCGCGCTCGTCGGCCTCACCCGGTACGTCAACCGCAACCACATCGCCCGCGCGGCGCTGGAGGCCGTGGCGTTCCAGACCCGCGAGGTCGTCGACGCCATGAAGAAGGACTCCGGCGTCGACCTCACCGAGCTCAAGGTCGACGGCGGCATGGTCCAGAACGAGCTGCTCATGCAGTTCCAGGCCGACCAGCTCGGCGTCGACGTCGTGCGGCCCAAGGTCGCCGAGACGACGGCGCTCGGCGCCGCCTACGCCGCCGGCATCGCCGTCGGGTTCTGGAAGGGCGAGGAGGATGTCACCGCCAACTGGGCCGAGGACAAGCGCTGGTCGCCGGCCATGGCCGAGGACGAGCGCGAGCGGCTCTACCGGTCGTGGAAGAAGGCGGTCACGAAGACGTTCGACTGGGTTGACGCTGACGTGCAGTAGCCCTTCGGCTCGCCGTCGCTGAGGGGACGGCATCGCTTCGCCCGGACGCGTTCACGGGCGCCAGGGCGCCCTCCACTTCGGGAGGGAGACGTCCGGGCGAAGCGATGCCGTCCCCTCAGCTCTGCGTTCGGCCTCTGCGCGTGGTGGGGTCGGGGGGCGGGTGCTGTGTGCCGCTCGCGGGTGGCCGTGGCCCGTGAGATGCCCGCCTACCCTTGCTCTCGTGAGCACCACGTCCCTGCGCGAGTACACGATCCCCGGCGTCCACGTCACCGACCGCACCCTCACGGTGCCGCTGGACTGGTCGCACCCTGACGACGGGCGCACGCTCTCGGTCTTCGTGCGCGAGCTCGTCGACCCGACCAGGCGGGGCGACGACCTGCCGCTGCTCGTCTTCCTGCAGGGCGGGCCGGGCGGCAAGGGCCCGCGTCCCACCGGCCCGGACGGCTGGGTCGGCGAGGCGCTGAAGCGGTTCCGGGTGGTGCTGCTCGACCAGCGCGGCACCGGGCGCTCGACGGCGGTGCGGGCCGCCGAGCTCACCGCCCTCGGGTCCGCCGAGGCCCAGGCCGAGCACCTCACGCACTTCCGCGCCGACTCGATCGTCGCCGACGCCGAGCACGTGCGGAAGACCGTGTACGGCGGCCGGCGCTGGTCGACGCTCGGCCAGTCGTACGGGGGCTTCCTCACGCTCACGTACCTGTCCCAGGCGCCGGAGGGCGTAGCCGCGTCGTACGTCACGGGCGGCCTCGCGGGCCTCACCGCGAGCGCCGAGGACGTGTACCGGCGCACCCAGCCGCGAGTCGCCGACAAGAACGCGCTCTACCGCGAGCGGTACCCCGACGACGTCGAGCGCGTGGCGCGCATCGCCGACCGGCTGGCCGCAGGCGACGTGCGCCTGCCCGGCGGCGACGTGCTCACGGTCGAGCGGTTCCAGACGCTCGGCATGGCGTTCGGCATGGGCCCCGGCTTCGAGCGCGTGCACTGGATCGTGGACGAGGCCTTCGACGAGGCCGCGCCGGACGAGCTGACCGACACCTTCCTCGCCGAGGTGGAGGCCGCCACGGGCTTCGCCACCAACCCGATGTACGCCGTCCTGCACGAGTCGATCTACGCGCAGTCCGGCACGGGCGCCACGGCGTGGGCGGCCCAGCGGGTGCGCGACGACGACGCGTCGTTCGGCACCGACGCCCGCCCGCTGCTGTTCACGGGCGAGATGATCTACCCCTGGATGTTCGAGCAGCTCGCGTCGCTGCGCCCGTTCCGCGCCGCCGCCGAGGCGCTGGCGGCACGCGCCGGCTGGGACGACCTGTACGACCTCGACGTCCTCGCCCGCAACGAGGCGCCGCTCGAGGCCGCCGTCTACCACGACGACATGTTCGTGGACGCCGGGCTCTCCCTGGCCACGGCCGCGCACGTCGGGAACGCCCGCGCCTGGGTGACCAACGAGTTCGAGCACGACGGCCTGCGCCTGGGCGACGTCTTCCCCAAGCTCGTGGCACGCATGGACGCCCGCGGGGGCGCGCGGTCGTGACCCTGCCGGCCGGGCGGCGGCGTACCTCTCAGGTCGCCGCCGTCCAGTCCTTCCCGGGCCAGTACGCCCACTCCTCGAAGTCCGCGACGCGACCGTCGGGGGCGAAGCGCAGCACCCACAGGTCGCGGTACTCCTGCTCCCGGGGCGCGGTGTAGCCCACAGCGACCCGGACGACGGCGACGTCGCCCTCCACGGCGAGCGGCTCGGCCGCCATCGTGAACGCCGCGTCCTGGTCGACGGTCCAGAACCCGCGGATCGCGTCGTGGCCCACGAGCTCCTCGGGGTCGTAGGGCGAGCGCGCGTACCGCGCGTCCGGCGTGAACAGGCGCGCGACGGCGTCGGCGTCGCTCTCTCGCCACGCCCGCTCGTACCCCGCGACCCAGTTCCGTACCGACTCCCGGTCCACCACCCGTGCAGTATGACGGCGGACGGCGCGCCACACCCTTTCGGGACGTCGCTGCAGGTGAGGGCCGGTTCTCGCTACCGTGCGGGGCGTCGAAACCCTCACGACCAGGAGCTGATCGCGATGTCCCACGACTCCCCCGCCCCCGACCTCCCCGTGCTCGAGACCGACGTCCTCGTCGTCGGTACCGGGCCCGCGGGCGCCTCGGCAGCCCTCTTCCTCGCGACGTACGGCACGCGGGTGATGGTGGCGACCAAGTACGGCCGCCTCGCCGACAGCCCCCGCGCGCACATCACCAACCAGCGCACGATGGAGGCCCTGCGCGACATGGGGCTCGAGGACGCGCTGCTGCGCGAGGCCACGCCGTGGGACTCGATGGGCAACACGACGTTCTGCACGAGCCTGGCGGGCGAGGAGCTCGGGCGCATCCCCTCCTGGGGCACCGACACGGCGCGGCGCGCCCGGTACGAGCTGCAGAGCCCGTGCCCGATGGTCGACGCCCCGCAGACGATCACCGAGCCGATCCTCGTGCAGGCGGCGCAGGAGCGCGGGGCCACCGTGCGCTTCGACACCGAGTACGTCGACCACGTGCAGGACGCCGAGGGCGTCACGACCACCGTCCGCGACCGGCTCACCGGCGCGACCTACCGGGTGCGCTCGCGCTACCTCGTCGGTGCCGACGGTGCCCGGAGCAGGGTGGCGGAGCGCCTGGGCCTGCCCTACGAGGGGCCTGGTGCCGTCGGCGGGTCCCTGAGCATCGTGTTCGAGGCGGACCTCTCCCGCTTCGTGGCCCACCGGCCCTCGGTCCTCTACTGGATGCTGCAGCCGGGAGCGGAGCGCGAGGGCGTGGGGCTGGGCGTGCTGCGCATGATCAAGCCCTGGACCGAGTGGATGGTCATGTGGGGCTACGAGGTCGCCGCCGGGCCGCCGGAGCTCACCGACGAGTTCGTGCGCGAGCTCGCCGTGAACCTCGTGGGCACCGACGACTTCGAGATGCGCGTGAAGTCCGCGTCCCCGTGGACCGTGAACCACCACTACGCCACGACCCTGGCGAAGGGACGCGTCTTCTGCGTGGGCGACGCCGTCCACCGGCACCCTCCGACGAACGGCCTGGGCTCCAACACGTCGATCCAGGACTCCTACAACCTCGCCTGGAAGCTCGCCCACGTCGTCGCCGGGACGGCGGACCCGGCGCTGCTGGACTCCTACGACGCCGAGCGGGCCCCGGTCGCACGGCAGATCGTCGAGCGCGCCAACCAGAGCATCGCCGACACGGGGCGCATCCTGGCCGCGCTGGAGCTCGAGGACACGAGCGACCCCGCGCGGCTCGAGGCCCAGCTGGAGCTCCGCAAGGCGCCGGGCGCGGACGGAGAGCGGGTGCGCGCCGCCCTGCGCGAGGCGATCGCCTTCAAGCAGTACGAGTTCGACGCGCACGGGGTGGAGCACAACCACCGGTACGCCTCGGGCGCGGTCCTGCCGGACGGCACGCCGGAGCCGGAGTTCGCGCTCGACCCCGAGCTCTACGCCCAGCCCACCACGTGGCCGGGCGCCCGGGTCCCGCACACCTGGGTGACCGTCGACGGCGCCCGGACCTCGACGCTCGACCTCGTCGGGCAGGGGCGGTTCGCCGTCGTCACCGGGATCGGCGGCGAGGCGTGGGTCGAGGCGGCGCGGGAGCTGGGCGAGGAGCTCGGGCTCGACCTCACGACCGTCGCGATCGGCCCCGGCCGGCACGTCGAGGACCCCTACGGGACGTGGGCGGACCTGCGAGAGATCGAGGACTCCGGCGTGCTCCTGGTCCGACCGGACCTGCACGTCGCCGCCCGCCGGGCGAGCGCGCCCGCCACGGCGGCGGAGGCGCGGGAGTGGCTCGCGGACGCCCTGTCCGCCGTGCTCGGCCGCGGCCCCGCCGCGACGCCGGACGAGCCGGCCGCCGCGGCGGTGCTGGCCGGCGTGTGACCTGACCGCGAGCCGTCCCGCCGCCCTCGGCCGTCGAGGGCGGCGGGAACCGCGGGGTACCGTCGTTCGTCCGACTAGCGGGCCGGCCCCGTCGTCCGGCGCACGCACACAGAAGGTGACACCCGCATGAGCTCGTCCTCCCCCGCCCCGATCCTGCGCGCGACCGACCTCGTGGTCGGCTACGGCGGCCCCGCGATCCTGGACGGGATCGACCTGGAGCTGCTGCCCGGTGCGGAGCCGGTGGGCGTCGTCGGCGAGTCGGGTGCCGGCAAGTCGACGCTGGTGCAGGCGCTGCTGGGGCAGCTGCGCATCCGCGAGGGGCACGTGACGTTCGAGGGCCGCACGGTCGCCAAGCTCGGGCGGCGCGACAAGAAGAAGTTCCGCGCGGCGGTGCGCACGGTCGCGCAGAACGGGCTCGACGTCGACCCGCGCTGGACGGTCGAGCGCGCCGTCTCGGGCGCCCTGTCCGACGCCCGCAAGGCCGGCCGCGCGAGCGGCCGCACCGTGGCGGACCTGCTGGACGACGTCGCCCTCGAGCCGCAGCTCGCCAGGCGCGCCGTCTACTCCCTCTCGGGCGGCGAGAAGCAGCGGCTCGCGCTCGCGCTCGCCCTGGCCACCCGCCCGCAGGCGCTGCTGCTCGACGAGCCGCTCACCGCCGTCGACCCGGCGATGCGCGGCGAGATCGTGCGCCGCCTCACCGACGCCACCCGTGCCGAGGGCACCGCCGTGCTGCTGGTCTCGCACGACGTCGAGCTGGTCGGCCGGCTGTGCTCGACTGTGCACGTGCTCGCGGACGGCACGTTCGTCGCCTCCGGCGCGATGGGCGACGTCCTGGCCGCCGGCTCCGACGACGACGCGCACCCCGCCGTGCGCGGCCTCGCCGAGGCCGCGCCCCTGGCGGCGCAGCGCTTCCGCTGACCTGATCCCTCCGGCGCCGCCCGGTCCCCGACGGCACGTCCGGGACGGAACCGGGCCGCGCCGCGGCGCGTTCACCGGGTGACGACACCGGGGCGACCGTCGGCGCCTCGGCCGACGACCGACCGAGAGGATCCCGGTGGACGCCGACACCTGGTGGAACATCGCGCTCGTCCTGCTCTTCGTGCTCCTGGGCGGCGTGTTCGCCGGGACGGAGTTCGCCCTCGTCTCGCTGCGGGGCACGCAGATCGACCAGCTCGAGCGCAGCGGACCGCGCGGCCGGCGCGTGGCCGGCATCGCCCGCGACCCGAACCGCTTCCTCGCCGCCGTGCAGATCGGCGTCACCGTGGCGGGCTTCTTCTCGGCGGCGTACGGCGCGTCCACGCTGGCGCCCGACGTCGCCCCGGCGCTCGAGTCCCTCGGCCTGCCGGAGGGTGTCGCCGCGACGGCGGCGCTCGTCGGCCTCACCCTCGTCATCGCGTACCTGTCGCTCGTGCTCGGCGAGCTGGTGCCGAAGCGCATCGCGCTGCAGCGCACCGCGCAGGTCGCGCTCGTCGTGGGCCCGCCGCTGGACCGCTTCGCCGTGCTCATGCGGCCCGTCATCTGGCTGCTGTCCCGCTCGACGGACGCCGTCGTGCGCCTGCTGGGCGGCGACCCGAGCCTGCGCTCGGAGGAGATCTCGGAGCAGGAGCTGCGCGACCTCGTCGCCGCCCACCCGGGCCTGCACGAGGACGAGCGGCGCATCCTCTCGGACGTCTTCGCCGCGTCCGAGCGCAGCCTCGGCGAGGTCATGCGGCCCCGCGGCGACGTCGTCTTCCTGCGGGCGGACCTGACGCTCGTCGAGGCCGAGGAGCGCACGCGCGACCTGCCCTACTCCCGCTACCCGGTCACCGGCGAAGACGTCGACGACGTGCTCGGCTTCGTGCACGTACGGGACCTCGCGCGCGGCGCGGGGGCCCCTGCCGGCGAGCGGCGCACCGTGCGCGACGCCGCCAGACCCGTGCTCGACCTGCCCGCGACCGGACGCCTGCTGCCGACCCTCGCCGAGATGCAGCGCACCCGCACGCACCTCGCGCTCGTCGTCGACGAGTACGGCGGGACGGACGGCATCGTCACGCTGGAGGACCTCGTCGAGGAGCTCGTCGGCGACATCCGCGACGAGCACGACCCGCTCGCCGCGGTGCACGTGGCGGGCACGTACGACGCCGGGCTCACGATCGAGGACTTCGCCCGGCTCACCGGCGTCGAGCTGCCCGACGGCCCGTACGAGACCGTCGCGGGTTACGTCCTCGCCCGGCTCGGGCGTCTCGCCGACGAGGGCGACAGCGTCGTCGTCGGCGGCCGCGACGACGGCCAGCACGCCGGCCTGCACGACGGCGGGGACGACGCCGGGGACGACGCGCACGTCCTGCGCGTCACGGCGGTCGAGGACCGTCGCATCCGCGAGGTCCGCCTCGACTGAGGCCCGCCTCGACCAGCCGCCCGGCTACGACAGCACGCGCCAGAGGAAGCCCCGCAGGTACCCCGCGACGACGTCCAGGTGGCTCTCGAGCAGGAAGTGGCCGCCGTCCACGAGGTGCACCTCCGCGTCCGGGGCGTCCCGGGCGAAGGCCTCCGCGCCGGCGGGCCCGAAGATCTCGTCGTGGCGGCCCCACACGGCGAGCACCGGGATCGTGCCGGTGCGCAGCAGGTCGTGCAGCCGCGGGTAGAGCGGGGGGTTGGTGGCGTAGTCGCGGAAGAGCGCGAGCTGGACGCGGTCGTTGCCCTCGCGGGACAGGAGCGCGAGGTCGTGCTCCCAGGTGTCCGGGCTGACGAGGCTCGGGTCGGGCACGCCGTGCAGGTACTGCCAGCGGACGGCGTCCGCGCCGAGCGCGGCACGCACGCCCGGCTCGGTGGCCGGCCCCGGGTCCGCCGCGTAGGCCCAGAGGTCGGCCCAGAACGACTCGACGAAGCCGTCGTCGTAGCCGTTGCCCGACTGGGTGACGACGGCGGTCACGCGCTCGGGGTGGGCGAGCGCGAGGCGCCAGCCGACCGGCGCGCCGTAGTCGTGCACGTAGAGGGCGTAGCGGTCGAGCCCGAGGTGGTCGAGCAGCCCCGACGTGAGCCCCGCGAGGGCGTCGAAGGTGTAGTCGAACTCGTCCGCCGCCGGAGCGGCCGAGCGGCCGAAGCCGAGGTGGTCCGGCGCGACGACGTGGTAGTCGTCGGCCAGCAGCGGGATGAGCTCGCGGAACATGAACGAGCTGCTGGGATAGCCGTGCAGCAGCACGATCGTGGGCGCGTCGGCGCGACCCGCCTCGCGGTAGAAGATCTCGTGGCCGTCGACGACGGCCGTCCGGTGGTGGACCGCGCTCATACCTAACCCCCTTGGAGGACTGATCTGGTGAGCGACAGGCAAGCACGGGTGCGCTAACCTGTCAACGGGAACGATCCGGTTAGAGGGAGCCATGGACGCGCTGCTGGACCTGCTCAACAGCCGACCCGTGCTCGACGGCGTGGAGCACGACGCGCTCGCGGACCCGGAGGCCGGGCGCCGCTGGGCGCGCGAGCACGGGGGCGACGGCAGCGCCGCCGAGCTCGCACGGCTGCGCGACGCGCGCGACATCCTCGGCGGCATCGTGCGCGGCGAGCTCGTCCCCGCCGCGCTGAGCCCGCTGCTCGACGGGGTCCGTCGGATCCCGGAGCCCGCGGCCGACGGCCTCCGGTGGTCGCTCGAGACGCCCCCGCACGCGAGGCTGCCCGTGGAGGTCGTCCTCGCCTGGGCGGAGACCGAGCAGCGGGCGCCCGGACGGCTGCGCCCCTGCGCCGACGACGAGTGCCGGCTGTTCCTGCTCGACCGCAGCCGCGCCGGGCAGGCCCGGTGGTGCTCGATGGCGACCTGCGGCAACCGGGCGAAGGCGCGCCGCCACTACGAGCGCACGCACTGACCCGTCGCGGCCGTCAGTGCGCGCCCTCCCCGGCGGGCGCGTGGCGCTGCAGGAAGGCGAAGACGTCGGTGTCGTCGACGCCGGGGAACGCGCCGCGCGGCAGCGCCGCGAGCACCTGCTGGTGCATGCGGGCGCTGGGCCAGGCGACGCCGTCCCACCGCTCGGAGAGGTCGGCGGGCGGGCGCTGGCAGCACGCCGGGTCGGGGCAGGTCGAGGCGTGCCGCACCTGGGTGTCCCGACCGCGGAACCACTTGGCGTGCGCGTAGGGCACGCCCACGGTGATCGAGAACTGCCGCCCGTCCGCGCCGGTGCCGGTCTGCACCGAGTCCCAGAACGTGCCCGCGGGGGTGTCGGTGTACTGGTAGGACTCGGTGGCGCGGTCGCGGCGCGTGAACGCCTCGCGCCCGGCCCACCACCGGCACACGAGCTGCCCCTCGATCGCGCCGGTCACGTCCTGCGGCAGGGGCAGGCCGTCGTTGGCGTACCCGCGGAAGAGGGCGCCGTCGTCGCCCACACGCAGGAAGTGCAGCGGGATGCCGAGGTGCACCGTGGCGAGGTTGGTCAGACGCATGGCCGCGGCCTCGTGCGTCACGCCGAACGCGTCGCGGAAGTCCTCGACCGCCAGGTCCTTCTCGCGCTTGCGCCGCTGGAGGAACTCCACCGCGACCGACTGCGGGATGAGGCAGCTCGCCGCGAAGTACGTGATCTCGACGCGCTGGCGCAGGAACTCGGCGTAGCTGCGCGGCCGCTCGTGGCCCAGCACGCGGTGCGCGATGGCCTGCAGCGCGAGCGAGCGCAGCCCGTGCCCGCCCGGGATGGACGCCGGCGGCAGGTAGATCCGGCCGTTCTTCAGGTCCGTGACCGACCGCGCCGACCGCGGCAGGTCGTCCACGTGCAGGAGGGTCAGCCCGAGCTGTTCGGCCATGCGCGCCACCGTGCGGTGCGTGAGGGCGCCCGCCCCCGCGTACCCGGCGCGGTGGGTGAGCTCCTCGCCGAGCGCCTCGATCTGCGGCAGGTAGTTGTCCCGTTCCTGGCGCTCGTGGCGCAGCTCCGTGTTGGCGCGGCGCGCCTCCTCCGGCGTCGCGATGGCCTCCTCCGCGCGCCGCGACAGCTCGCCGTGCAGGCCGACGAGCTGCTCCAGCACCGGCATCGGGAGCTTCTGGCTGGGCTTGACCGACGGCAGGCCGAGCGCCCCGAACAGCGGCCCGCGCTGCGCGCGCTCCAGGGCGATCTCCAGCTCCGCCCGGCGCGACGGCGGCTCGTCGGCGAGCAGGTCGGGCACGGCGACGCCGACGGCGTCCGCGATGGAGCGCAGCAGCGACAGCCGCGGCTCGCGCCGCCCGTTCTCGACGAGGGACAGCAGGCTCGGTGCCGAGCCGACCTTCTCCCCCAGCGCCTCGAGCGTCAGCCCGCGCGAGGTGCGCGCGTGCCGGATGCGCCGTCCGAGGGTGATGAGGTCCGGGGATTCCGCCCCGGCGGCGTCCTTCGCAGCCATGGTTTGACGGTACGTGAAGATCGACGATTCTTCACGGCCGATCGGCTGGAAAGTCGGCGCGCCGGGGAGGGACGCTGGAGGCAGCCCACCCGGCAGCGCACGCCGGGGCCTCGACGGACGGAGCACCCGATGACCTTCACCGCGAACCCGCGCCGCACGCGACTCGCCATCGCCGAGCTCGCCCCGGACGTCCTGGCCCCCAGCGCCCTGGCGCCCGCGGAGCACGCCGGCGCCGCGTCGTCGCGCGCCACCGCCCCGTCGCCGCGGGACCCGCGCGCCTGGGTCCGGGAGATCGCCGAGCTCACGCAGCCCGACGAGATCGTGTGGTGCGACGGGTCCGCCGCGGAGAAGCAGCGCCTGCTCGACGAGATGGTCGAGGCCGGCACGCTCATCAGGCTCGACGAGGCGAAGCGGCCGAACTCCTACCTCGCCCGGTCGAACCCGTCCGACGTCGCCCGCGTCGAGTCGCGCACCTTCATCTGCTCGGAGCGCGAGGAGGACGCCGGCCCGACGAACAACTGGCGCGCCCCCGCCGAGATGCGCGAGGAGCTGGACGGCGTCTTCGCCGGGTCGATGCGCGGCCGCACGATGTACGTGGTGCCGTTCTCGATGGGCCCCGTGGGCGGCCCGATCTCGCAGGTGGGCATCGAGATCACCGACTCGCCGTACGTCGTCGTGTCGATGCACGTCATGACGCGGGTCTCGCGCGAGGTGCTGGACCTCGTCGACGGCGGGCAGCAGTGGGTGCCGGCCGTGCACACGGTGGGCGCCCCGCTGGCGGACGGCGAGGCCGACGTGCCGTGGCCGTGCAACGACACGAAGTACATCGTCCACTACCCCGAGACGCGCGAGATCTGGTCGTACGGCTCGGGCTACGGCGGCAACGCACTGCTCGGCAAGAAGTGCTTCGCGCTGCGCATCGCGTCGGCGATGGCCCGCGACGAGGGCTGGCTCGCCGAGCACATGCTGCTCATCCGCGTGACGTCGCCGGAGCAGCGGCAGTACCACCTCGCCGCCGCGTTCCCGAGCGCCTGCGGCAAGACGAACCTCGCCATGCTGCGCCCGACCATCCCTGGCTGGACGGTCGAGACGCTCGGCGACGACATCGTCTGGATGCGGCCCGGTCCGGACGGCCGCCTGCGCGCCATCAACCCCGAGGCGGGCTTCTTCGGCGTCGCGCCGGGCACGGGCGTCGAGACCAACCCGACCGCCGTCGAGACCTTCACGCACGACGCGATCTTCACCAACGTGGCGCTGACCGACGACGGCGACGTGTGGTGGGAGGGCCTCACCGCCGAGCCGCCGGCGCACCTCATCGACTGGCAGGGCAACGACTGGACGCCCGGCTCCGACACCCCGGCCGCGCACCCGAACTCCCGGTTCACGGTGTCGGCGGCGCAGTGCCCGTCCATCGCGGACACCTGGGAGGACCCGGCCGGCGTGCCGGTCGACGCGATCGTCTTCGGCGGCCGCCGCGCCACCAACGTGCCCCTCGTGACGCAGGCGACGAGCTGGGACCACGGCGTCTTCATGGGCGCCACGATCAGCTCCGAGCGCACGGCCGCGGCGGAGGGCACGGTCGGCGAGCTGCGTCGTGACCCGTTCGCGATGATGCCGTTCTGCGGCTACAACATGGCCGACCACTGGGCACACTGGCTCGCCGTGGGCAAGGGGCTCGACGCCGACAAGCGGCCCAAGGTGTTCCAGGTGAACTGGTTCCGCAAGGGCTCCGACGGCAGCTTCCTGTGGCCCGGGTTCGGCGAGAACTCGCGCGTCGTCGAGTGGATCGTCACCCAGCTCGACCGGGCGCGCGGACTGCGCACCGACGCCGGCGCCGTGCACTCCCCCGTCGGCCTGCTGCCCGCGGAGGGCGCGCTGCGCACCGACGGCCTCGACCTGTCCGACGACGACCTCGCCGCCCTCCTCGACGTCCCCGCCGAGGCGTGGCTCGCCGAGACGGCGCTGACCGGCGAGTTCTTCGAGACCTTCGGCGACCGCGTGCCCGACCAGCTCTGGGCGCAGCTCTCCCTGCTGCGCGACCGCCTGGGCGCACGCGACTGACCCACAGACCCGGGCCCGCCGGCGAGGCACCGGCGGGCCCGTGCCTCGTTTCGGTGCGGCAGTTGCGGTTCGGGGCGGCAGTTCGAACTGCCGCC
>NZ_JBEYBQ010000044.1:0-30028 GCF_040632295.1 Isoptericola sp. NPDC019482 | reverse complement strand
CCCGCGAGACAGAGAGGGAACGGGCCGAAGCCGGCTTCGGCCCGTCCCCTCTCTGTCTCGCGGGTCTCGCTTCTCCATCTCGGCGAGGGGGGTTCTCTATCTCGCGGGGGGCGGGGGAGCGGTGGACTCCCGCACCACGAGCGCGGTGGCGAGGTTGACCCGGCGGGCCATCGGCGTCTCGCCGCGGGCGAGGTCGAGCAGCAGGCGGGTGGCGGTGGTCGCCATCTCGAGCAGCGGCTGGCGGACGGTGGTCAGCGCGGGCGCGGTCCAGGTCGCCAGGGGCAGGTCGTCGTACCCGACGACGGACAGGTCGTCGGGCACGGAGAGGCCCCGCTGCTGCGCCGCCCGCAGCAGCCCGATGCCCTGCATGTCCGACCCGGCGAAGACGGCGGTGGGCCGCTCGGGCAGGTCCAGCAGCTCGCTGCCGGAGCGGTAGCCGGACTCCACCTCGAAGTTGCCCGACCGCACGAGGTCGGGGTCGAAGCCGATCCCGGCCTCCTCGAGCGCCGTGCGGTAGCCGTCGAGGCGCGCGCGGGCGCACAGCATGTTGCCGGGCCCCGAGATGGCGGCGATGCGCCGGTGCCCCAGCTCGATGAGGTGCCGCGTCGCCGCGAGCCCCCCACTCCAGTTGTCCGACCCGACCGTCGGCACGTCCGGCGGCGGCTCGCCGTCCGTGTCGATGACGACGTACGGGATGCCGCGCGTCGTGAGGCGGGGCCGCTGCGACGCGCTGAGGCTGGCCGCGACGAGCAGTACCCCCAGCGGCGGGCGGGAGAGCGTCGTCTCGAGCCAGGTGGCCGGCGGGCGGTGCTCACCGCCCAGCTCGGACAGGATGACGCTCACGCCGGCGGCCGCGGCGGCGTCCTCCACGCCCCGGATGATCTCCGTGGACCAGGCCGAGCCGACCCGGTGGAAGACGAGGTCCACGAGCCCCGCGCCGACCGGGGGAGTCGCGGCGCGGCGGCGGCGGTAACGGTGCCGCTCCAGCGCGGCCTCCACCCTGTCGCGGGTGGCCGGCGCGACGTCCGTGCGGCCGTTCAGCACCTTCGACACCGTGGGGGTGGACACGCCGAGCTCCCGAGCGATCTCGGCGATCGTCGGCGCGGGGCCCTGCGGGGTGGGGGTGCTCATCGTCCGTCCCGTCCTGGTGCGGTGTCGCTGGGTGTTCCGTGCGACCGTCCGCAAGTTTCGGCTCGACCGTACACGACGTCGGGCATGCTCTCGACGTCCCCAGGCGCCGTGATCAGACCGTGATCGGCCGGGTGCTTGACCATCACCGAAACGTCCCCCTACTCTCGGGCGCAGTTGGAGAACGTTTTCAATGGCGAAAGTTTCGGATGGTCGGCGCGAGGTTGCGACCGACGGACCGCACGACGACGTGACGGCTGGGGGATCCATGGCGCAGGCCGCAGGGATGGTGACGACCGTCCCACCGATCGACGACGCACCGTCGTCATCACCACCGCGGGAGCAGCCGCGGCGGCCGGGGCGCGGGCGCACCACGTGGCGCCGGGCGCTGCGCAAGGACTGGCGGCTGTACTCGTTCGTCGTCCTGCCGGTGCTGTTCTTCCTGATCTTCAAGTACGTGCCGATGATCGGGAACGTCATCGCGTTCCGCCGGTTCCGCCCCGGCGGCAACCCGCTGGGCGACGAGTGGGTCGGCTTCTACTACTTCGAGATGTTCATCCACAACCAGCAGTTCTGGCAGGTGTTCTGGAACACCGTGATCCTGGGCCTGCTGACGCTGGCGATCTGCTTCCCGCTGCCGATCGTGCTGGCCCTCATGCTCAACGAGCTGCGCTCCCGGCGCTTCAAGAAGATCGTGCAGACGATCTCCTACCTGCCGCACTTCATGTCGATCGTCATCGTCGCGGGCCTCGTGCTCCAGCTGACCGCGGTGAGCGGCACGGTGAACCAGGTCGTGGAGGCGTTCGGCGGCGACGCGATCGCGTTCATGCAGCAGCCCGACTGGTTCCGCACGATCTACGTGAGCTCGGAGGTCTGGCAGACCGTCGGGTGGGGCACGATCCTCTACCTCGCCGCCCTGACGACGGTCGACGACCAGCTCTACGAGGCGGCCCGTATCGACGGTGCGAACCGCTGGCAGCAGACGTGGCACATCACCCTGCCGGGCATCCGCCCCACGATGATGGTGCTGCTCATCCTCAACATCGGCTCCTTCATGGCGGTCGGCTTCGAGAAGGTCCTGCTGCTGCAGAACCCGCTGGTCTACGCGACCGGCGACGTCATCTCGACCTATCTCTACCGGGTGGGCATCCAGTCGGCGCAGTTCTCGTACGGCACGGCGATCGGTCTCTTCGAGGCGCTGATCGGCCTGGCCCTCGTCCTCTCCGCGAACTTCGCGTCGCGCCGTCTGGTGGGAGCTTCCCTGTGGTGACCGACACGACTCCCGACCTCGCCGCCGTCCGCTCCGAGCCGACGACGGTCAAGGACACCCCCGCGTACCGGACGTTCAAGGTGGCCAACGCCGTCGCCCTGCTGATCGTCTGCGCCGTGACGCTGTACCCGTTCGTCAACCTCGTGGCGAAGGCGTTCTCGTCCGAGGGGTACATCGCCGCGGGCGAGGTGAACCTGATCCCGCGCGGCTTCAACGTGCAGACGTTCGACGTCGTCATGGGTGACGCCATGTTCTGGCTGAACTACAAGAACACGGTGGTGTACACCGTGGTGGGCACGTTCATCTCGATGGCGCTCACCACCCCGTACGCCTACGCGCTGAGCCGGCGGCACCTCAAGGGCCGGACGTTCTTCATCGGGATCGCCGTCTTCACGATGTTCTTCAGCGGCGGCCTGATCCCGAACTACATCCTCGTCGCGGACGTGCTGCACATGCGGAACACCCTCTGGGCGATCGTGCTGCCCGGTGCCATCTCGGTGTTCAACCTCCTGGTCATGAAGTCGTTCTTCGAGAACTTCCCGAACGACCTCGAGGAGGCGGCCGCGATCGACGGCCTCACGACGTACGGGATCTTCTTCCGCATCGTGCTGCCACTGTCCAAGGCGGTGCTGGCCACCATGACGCTGTTCTACGCCGTGAGCATGTGGAACTCGTGGTTCAGCGCCTTCCTGTACCTGGACCAGAAGGAGCTGTTCCCCGTCACCGTCTACCTGCGCAACCTCATCGCCGCGGCCTCCAACCCGGCGGCGGGGATGGGCGGCCAGGAGGTGGTGCAGATCGGCGCCAACATCCAGTCCGTGACGATGCTGCTCACGGTGCTGCCGATCGTCTGCTTCTACCCCTTCATCCAGAGGTACTTCGTCTCCGGCGTCATGCTCGGCTCCGTCAAGGGCTGACGGGCCGGGCCGGCCGAGAACACCATTCCCATCCGCTCGTGAGCGAAGGCGCTCGTCACCAAGGAGAAGACATGAGGAACACCCGGAAGCGGGCGGCCGTGGCGGCCGCGTCGCTGACCACGCTGGCACTGGGCCTGGCCGCCTGCAGCAGCGGAGGGGACACGGGCGAGGACGGCGGTGACACCGGGACCCAGGGGGCCGGCGTCACCATCGACGCCGAGCACTCGGTCGGTGCGATGGAGGACTTCGCCGCCGGCACGACGTTCAAGGCGACGGAGCCGATCGACCTCTCGCTGATGTACCGCGACCACCCGAACTACCCGGTGAAGGACGACTGGTCGGTGTTCCAGCACCTCGAGGCCGACCACAACGTCACGTTCACCCGCACGGACATCCCGCTCGCCGACTGGGACCAGAAGAAGGCGCTGCTCATCGGCTCGGGCGAGTCGTCGGAGCTCATGCCCGTCACCTACCCGGGCCAGGAGACCCAGTTCGTCTCCGGCGGGGCGCTCCTGCCGGTGTCCGACTACCTCGAGTACATGCCGAACTACAGCAAGAAGATCGAGGACTGGGGGCTGCAGGAGGAGATCGAGAACCTGCGCCAGGACGACGGCAAGTACTACATCCTGCCGGGCATCCGCGAGATCCCGGACGTCCAGTACTCGGTGATGATCAACGACGACATGTGGAAGAAGGCCGGGATCACCGAGGACCCGGCCACCTGGGAGGAGTTCGGCGAGGACCTGAAGAAGGTCCAGGAGGCCAACCCCGGCCTGGACCACGCGTTCTCCGACCGGTGGACCGACGTGACCATCACGGGCGCGCTGCTCAACGTCATGGGCCCGAACTTCGCCGCCGCGGGCGGCTGGGGCTACAACAACGCCTGGTACGACGCCGACTCCGGCAAGTACGTCTTCAACGGCACCAGCGACGCGTACCGCGAGCTCCTGACCACCGTGCACGGCTGGGTCGACTCCGGCGTCATGGACCCGGAGATCACGCAGTCGGACGACCAGGCGCGGCAGAAGTTCGTGTCCGGGAAGTCGGCCGCCGTCTCCAGCAACACCCAGGAGATCACGGCGTACCGCACCGCGATCGCCGACGCGGACAAGGACATCACGACGCGCCTGCTGACGATCCCGGGCGGGCCCGCCGGCAGCAACCTGGCGGCGAGCCGGCTGTCCTCGGGCCTGATGATCTCCGCCGACGCGGCGGAGCAGCCCCACTTCAAGGCGCTGCTGCAGTACGTGGACTGGCAGTACTACTCCGACGAGGGCATCGAGTTCGCCCAGTGGGGCGTCGACGGCGAGACCTACGCGAAGGGCTCCGACGGCGCGCGCACCCTCAACGACGACATCGGCTGGAACGCGATCAACCCGGACGCGCCGAAGATGCTCAACACGGACTTCGGGTACAGCAACGGCGTGTTCCTGCTCGCGAACGGCTCGTCGCAGGAGCTGCTCGAGTCCGTGATGTCGGACGAGGTCAAGGAGTGGACGCGGGCCGTGCTCGACGCCAAGGAGGCGCTGCCGGTGGCCCCGGCCGCCCGCCTGAACGAGATGGAGCTCGAGCAGAACGCGCTGCTGGACACCCAGCTCAAGGACGCCGTCCAGGCCGCGACCGCCGCGTTCATCACCGGCCAGCGCTCGCTCGACGACTGGGACGCGTACGTCGCCGAGATCGAGGGTCTCGGGGCGACGCAGTTCGTCGACACGATGAACACCGCCCTGGAGCGCCAGGGCTGACCCCGACGCGTCGCCGCCTGCCGTCCGGCAGGCGGCGACGCCGTCGTCCCGCACCAGCACCACCGGACCCCTGGAGCATCACCCGTGAGCCTCACCGTCGTCCCCGCCGAGCCCGTCGGCACGCTCCCGGACGCGTGGCGGCAGTGCGTCGGCACCGGCCGCCTCAACCTCGCGCTGCGCCAGGACTACCAGGACTCGCTCGCGGTGGTGCAGCGGGAGATCGGGTTCCGGTACGTCCGGGGCCACGGCCTGCTGTCCGACGACGTCGGCATCCACCGCCCCTACGACGCGGCGGGCCACCGCGGCACCCGGTACGCCTTCACCTACGCCGACCAGGTCCTCGACGCGTGGCTCGCGCAGGGCATCCGGCCGTTCCTCGAACTGGGGTTCATGCCGTCGGCGCTCGCGTCGGGGGACCAGACGATCTTCTGGTGGAAGGGCAACGTCACGCCGCCGCGCGACCACCGCGAGTGGGCGGCGCTCGTGCAGGCCGTCGTCCGGCACGCGATCGACCGCTACGGCCTCGAGGAGGTGCGGCGCTGGCCGATCGAGGTGTGGAACGAGCCGAACCTCGACGTCTTCTGGGAGGGGGCGTCGCAGGAGGCCTACCTCCGGCTCTACGAGGTCACCGCGGCGGCGGTGAAGGAGGTCGACGCCGGGCTGCAGGTGGGCGGTCCGGCGATCTCGCCCGGCGCGGACGAGTGGTGGGAGCCGTTCGCGGAGTTCGTCGAGCGCCGGGACGTGCCGGTGGACTTCGTGTCGTTCCACGCCTACACGACCGGGCCCGCGCAGGAGGTGCCGTTCGGCACCTACCAGACGCTGCGCCATCCGCGGAACCTGCTGGACCAGTTCGCGACCCCGGCGAAGCTGTTGGCCGGCACCCGGCTGGAGGGCCTGCCCGCCCACGTCACGGAGTTCTCCACGAGCTACCGCCCGGACAACCCGGTGCACGACACCGCCTACCAGGCGGCGTCGCTGGCGCCGGTGCTCTCCGAGGGCGGCGACCTGGTGGACTCCTTCTCCTACTGGACGTTCTGCGACGTCTTCGAGGAGGTCGGCATCCCGACGTCCGTCTTTCACGGCGGCTTCGGGATGCTCGGGCACCGGCAGCTGCGCAAGCCGGTGTTCCACCTCTACGCGTTCATGGCACGGATGGGCACCCAGGTGCTGCACCGCGGCCCTGACCACCTCGTGACGCGCGACGACGACGGCCGCGTGACCGTGCTGGCCTGGCAGCCGGTGGGCGGCACGGCGGACGCCGACGAGCCGGACCGCCACGAGCTGCGGCTGAGCCTGCCCGTGGGCGACGCGACGGCGCGCCGCGTGTCGGTGCACCGGTCGCGGGTGAACGAGGACGAGGGCAACGCGCTCGCCGCGTGGCGCCACCTGGGCCGGCCGGCGTCGCCGACGGCGCGGCAGCTCGACCTGCTGCACGAAGCGTCCGTGCCGGGCCGCTCGCACACGTCGCTCGAGGTGGCGGGCGGCCGCGTCGACCTCGCCCTCACGCTGGCCCGGCACGAGGTGACGCTCCTGGAGATCGACCCGGTGCGGGACGAGACGCCGTCGTGGCTCGACGACGCGCGCATCCTCGGGCGCGGGCACGGTCGCGACGGAGGGGCGTCCTGATGGCGACCGCAGCCGGCGCGCCCCGCGAGTTCGGGGAGGGCGTGCTGGGCCGGGTCACGGCGCGGGTCTACTGGTACCTCGTGGTGGGAGTGCTCGTCGCCCTGGGCTGCGTGCCGTCGCTGGTGCTGCTCGCGCTCCTGGACCGGTCCACGGGCAACGCGCTGCTCGTGCCGCTGTGCCTGGTCCCCGCGGCGCCGTTCCTGGCCGCGGGGATCTTCGCGCTGCACGCGCGGGCGGGCGCCGACGAGCCCGTGCCGGGCCGCACGTTCGTGCGCGGCCTGCGGCTGAGCTGGCTCGACGCGCTGCGCCTGTGGGTGCCGGCGATGGCGGTGCTCGGCGTCGTCCTCACGTCGGTCGTGCACCGCGGGGCCGCCGGGATCTCCGTGGCCTACGCCGTCGTGCTGGGCGTGGTGGGTCTCGTCGTGCTGCTCTGGGCGGTGCAGGCGCTGCTCCTCGCGTCGCTGTTCTCCTTCCGGGCCCGCGACGTGGCCCGGCTGTCCGTGTACTACCTCGGCCGGCGGCCGGGCGTGACGGTCGGCCTGCTCGCCCTCGTCGTCGTGGCCGGCGGCGTGGTGTGGCTGGCGGGCGAGCTGGTGCTCGCCCTGGTCGCGGTCGCGTGGCTCGCCTTCCTGCTGCGCGTCGCGCAGCCCGTGCTCGACGACGTCCGCGAGCGCTTCGTCGCCTGACCCTCGCCCGGCACTTCGACCCGCCCCGACCTGGAGGATCACCCGTATGCCCGCCCACCTGCCCGCCGGTCGCAAGGTCCGCTACGGCGGCGACTACAACCCCGAGCAGTGGCCGCGGGAGGTGTGGGAGGCCGACCATGCCGCGTTCGACCTGGCGTCGATCGACACGGTGACGCTCAACGTCTTCTCCTGGGCGACGCTGCAGCCCGACGAGGACACGTACGACTTCGCGCTGCTCGACGCGGTCGTCGAGCGCACCGTGGCCGCGGGCCGCGACGTCGTGCTCGCGACGTCGACCGGCGCGCTGCCGCCGTGGCTCGCGCACCGCCACCCCGAGGTGGAGCGCACCGACTTCCAGGGCCGGCGGCACGTGTACGGGCAGCGGCACAACGCGTGCCCCAGCTCGCCGGTGTACCGGCGGCTGTCCGCGGAGCTCGCGGGGCGTCTCGCCGAGCGGTACGCGGGCACGCCCGGCCTGGTCGCGTGGCACGTGGGCAACGAGTACGGCGGGTTCGACGGCGGCTGCTGGTGCGACCTGTGCGCGGCGGGCTTCCGGATCTGGCTGCGTGAGCGGTACGGCACCCTCGACCGGCTGAACGACGCCTGGAACGCGGCGTTCTGGTCGCACACGTTCACCGACTGGGAGCAGGTCGTGCCGCCCAACATGCTCAGCGAGCACTGGCGCGGGCCGGACCACACCGCCTTCCAGGGCATCACGCTCGACTACCGGCGGTTCATGTCCGACGCGATGCTCGCGAACTTCCGCGACGAGAAGGCGCGAATCCGCGAGCACGACACCACCACGCCCGTGACCACCAACTTCATGGGCATGTTCCGGCCGATCGACTACCACCGGTGGGCCGACGACCTGGACTTCGCCTCCTGGGACAACTACCCGCCCGGGCAGCGGGAGCACGCCCGGATGGCCCTGGCCCACGACGTCATGCGCGGGCTGAAGGGCGGCGCGCCGTTCTGGGTGATGGAGCAGACGCCGACCATCACCGCGTCGCGCGACGTCAACCCGGTGAAGCGGCCGGGCGTGCTGCGGCTGTGGTCGTGGCAGGCGGTGGCGCACGGCGCGGACGCCGTCCTGTACTTCCAGATGCGGCAGTCGAAGGGGGCGTGCGAGAAGTACCACGGCGCCGTCCTCGACCACGCCGGTCGCACCGACACCCGCGCGTTCCGGGAGGTCGCGGCGCTCGGGGCGGAGCTCGACGCGCTCGGCGACGCCGTCCTCGGCGCGCGCACGCCCGCCCGCGTGGCCCTGCTCTTCGACTGGGACTCCTGGTGGGCCGCGGAGATGACGGACGGCTTCAACCGGCACGCGCGCTACGTCGACACCGTGCTCGCGTACTACCGCGCGCTGTGGCAGGCGGGCGCGCAGGTCGACGTCGTCCCGGTCACCGCGGACCTGTCGCGGTACGACGTCGTGCTCGCGCCCATGCTGCACGTGCTCAAGGGCGACGTCGCGGGCCGGCTGGAGGGCGTCGTCGCGCGCGGCGGCTCGGTGCTGGCGTCCTACTGGTCCGGTCGCGCGGACGAGGACGCGAACGCCTTCCTCATGGACGCCCCCGGCCCGCTCGGCCGGCTGTTCGGCGTGCGCGTGGAGGAGACGGACTCGGCCGAGCCGGGCGTCGCCAACCCCGTGAACCTCAAGGACGGCGCGGGCGACGCCGTCGTCTCGGACGCCGCGCTCGTGTTCGAGATCCTCGTGCCGCAGGGTGCGGAGGTGGTCGGCACCTACGGCGCCGAGTTCTACGCCGGCACGCCCGCGGTGACGCGCCACCGGCCAGGTGGTCGCGACGGCAGCGAGGACGGCGGCGAGGCCTGGTACGTCGCGACGGCGCTCGACGCCGCCGGCACGGACTGGGTGGTGCGCCGCGTCCTCGACCGGCACGGGCTCGTGGGTCCCTACGCCGACGCCGACGACGTCGAGCTCGCCGTCCGCGAGAACGGCGGCGGCCGGTTCGCCTTCGTGCTGAACCATGCGACCGAGGCCGTCGACGTCGCCGCCCACGCCTCCGGCACCGACCTGCTCACCGGCCGCCGGATCGAGGCGGGCGAGACGCTCCGCCTGGGGCCCACCGAGGTCCTCGTCCTCCGCGAGGACCCGCCGAGATAGAGAAGCCAGACCCGAGAGAGAGGGGACGGACCGAAGCCGGCTTCGGTCCGCCCCCTCTCCATCTCGGCGACCGGGGTTCTCTATCTCGGCGTGCCGGTGACGGTGTCGCCGGTGCGCGTCACGGTGTACTCCACGGTGTCGCCGCTCCAGAAGTGGAACGTCAGGGAGACGGGCTCGCCGTCGCGCAGGGTGTCGAGGTAGGCCGGGCGCAGCACGATCTCGCCGGCCGCCTCGTCCGGGGCGAACGAGGCGTCGAACTCCTGGAACGGCGTCCAGCTCTGCGGGCCGGCGCCCGTGCCGTCGGCGTAGACGGAGGCCATGGTGGCGAGCCGGTCGCCGCGGAACTGCGTCGGGATCGACACGCCGCCCGCCGCGGTGCCGGTGGCGTCCGCGAGCACCGGGGTGTCGGCCGCGATCACGTGGATCCGCCACGGCACGCCCGCCGAGAAGCGGGCCTCGATCGTGGCGTGCTCGCCGTGCGTGCCGTCGCCGATCAGCCGGGCCAGGTAGTCGGCCGAGAGGGTCACCTCGTCGCCCGCGACGGCGGCGTCCGCGGCCGCGACCGGCTCGCCGTCGAGGAACAGGCCCTCGACCTGCGTGCCGTGCGGCTCCAGCGTCACGGTCTGCGCCGTGACGTCGTCCGGGCGCACGAACACCTGGTCCGTGGACGCCGTGCCGGACCGCGTGGTCCAGCTCGACGACAGCTGCGCCCACAGCTCGGGGTCGCTCCACGTGAACCCGGTGCGGTCGAGGTGCTGCCCGTTGTCCCAGAGCATGGTCGTGACGCCGGCCTCGCGGGCCTGGTGGCCGAGCTCCTCGAAGAACTTCAGCTTCTCGCCCTGCTCGATCGTCCCGGTGTGGCGGTCGAAGCCGAGCAGCCCGTACTCGCCGAGGATCACCGGGATCCCCTGGTCGACGAACGTGGTGCGCACCCGGTCGAACGTGCCGGTCATGTCCGCCATGGCGGTGTCGTCGAAGCGGGTGCCGCCCGCGACGTTCACGCTGAACGGCCAGTAGCCGTAGTAGTGCACGGTGGCGGCGAGCTGCGGGTCGTCGAGCTCCGCGATGGTGCCGGCGAGGGCGTCGAGCCGCTCCTGCCCGGCGTTGGTGTGCAGGGTGGGCAGCACGAGGACGCGATCGTCGTTGCGGCCTCCGGACGCCCGGACCACCTCGTGGAACACGGTGTTGAGGTCGTCGAGCAGCACGTCGCCCTGCGCGTCGTCGACGCCCGCGAACTGGGGCTCGTTGAGGCTCTCGAACAGCAGCTCGGACGGGTGGTCGCGGAAGCGCTCGGCGAGCTGCTCCCACGTCGCCCGGAAGCGGTCGCGCACGCCGTCCGTGTCCGTGGGCATCGCGTTGGCCCAGAGCCACGAGTCGTGGTGCACGTCGAGCAGCACGTACAGGTCCTCGGCCAGGGCCTGGTCCACGACCTCCTCGACGCGGTCGAGGTAGGCCGCGTCGAGGGTGTAGTCCGGGGCTCCGCCCTGGTGGTCGTCCCACGTGACCGGGACCCGGATGCTGCGGAAGCCCTCGTCCTTGACGACGGAGAGGAGCTCCGGCGTGACGCGCGGGTTGCCCCAGGCCGTCTCGTCCGCGCCGACGGCGTCGAGCGAGTTGCCGAGGTTCCAACCCGGCTGCATCGCAGCCACCGTCTCGGCCGCGTCGGCCGCGCGGTGCGGGTGCGCCGGGTGCGCCGGGTGCTGGGGGCGCGCGGGATGCCCCGGGTGCGCGGGATGCGCGGGGTGCTGCGGATGTGCCGGTGCGGCGCCCGCCGGGGCGGCGAGCCCGGCGGCCAGCGCCAGGCCCGCGGCGAGCGCGGTGAGCGTCGTCCTGAGCGGTCGTTTCACGGTGGTGCCCTTCGTCGCGCACGGGTGATGGTCGTCGCGCCCCGGCCGGCCGGCCGCGTCGACGACCCACCGACAGTCGAAGCGCTTCGAAAGCCTCGCGAGCCGGACACCGTCCTGTCAAGGGCCTGAAACGCTCCGGATGCCGTCGGGACGACGCTCCCGCGGCGCGTCCCGAGCGGGTCCCGTCAGCGGGCGGGCGCGGCCAGGGCGCCCGGCACCACCAGGGTGGACAGGCCGGGGTGCCACAGCGGCGTCGTCGTCCACGCCAGGTCGAGGCTGCCGCCCGGCGTGCCGCGGGCCACCAGGCGGTGGGGCGACGTCGGCACGACGGCGTCGACCTCCACGACGTCCCCGACGCGGCGTGCCCGCAGCGCCAGGACGAGCACGGGGTCGACCACCGAGCCCGCCCCGTACGGCTCGCCCGCGGGCGCCAGGTGCGGCCGGTCGACGACGTGCGTGCGCCACGCGTCCTCGCCGACGTCGAGCAGGTGCCCGCCGACGTCGACCCGCCAGGCGCCCGCGCGCTCGTGCAGCACCCACGGCACCGGGGAGACGACGTCGGACGGCGTGGGCGCCGGGTCGTCGTCCAGGCGGCGCGGCCACGTGTCGAGCGCCGCGAGGCGCGCGGCCAGCCGCGCGGCCGCCTCCGGGTCGGCGTCGAGCGGCGCGTCCGCGACCCGGTCGGCGAACCGCCAGAAGGCGTCGAGGACCTCGTGCGTCGCCCGGGTCGCGCCGAGGTAGCCGATCGCGAGGCCGTGCTCGGGCAGCGCCAGGCCGAACTGGCCGTACGCCCCGTCGGCACGGAACCCGTGGCGGCTGCGCCAGACCTGGTACCCGTAGCCCTGCGCCCAGTCGTGGGTCGCGCCGGGGGAGTCGGCGTTGTCCGACCAGGCGCGCCGCATCTCGGCCACCCAGGCGGCCGGGACCACCTGCGCGCCGCGGTACCGTCCGCCGTCGGCCAGGGCCACGGCGAGCCGCGTGAGCTGCCCGATCGTCAGGTGCAGGCCCGAGAAGCCCTGCTCGATGCCGAGCTCCCCGTCGCGGTGCGGCACCCACCACGGGTCGTCGATGCCGAGCGGCTCCAGCATCCGTGGCCGCAGGTACTCCGTGAGCCGCTGCCCCGTGAGCGTGGTGACGACCGACGACAGCGCCATCGACGCCTGCGAGTTGTACACGAAATGGGTGCCGGGAGCGTGGGCCGGCACCGTGCCCAGCAGCTCGCCGGAGTCGAACCCGAGTCCGGCGACCTGCTCGGCCGAGTGCCCCGTGTTCATGCTGAGCAGGTGCCGCACCGTGATCCCCGTCGGGTCGGGGAGCCCGAGGATCTTGCCGGCGAGGTCGTCCACGGCCAGCCGGCCCTCCGCGACCAGGTGCCCGACAGCGGCCGCCGTGAACGTCTTCGACACGGAGTACACCAGCCCCGGCAGGTCCGCCCGGTACGGCGCCCAGGTGGCCTCGAGCACGGGCTCGCCGCGACGCGTGATCGCCAGCGCGTGCGGTTCGAGGCCCGGCCGTTCGAGGTCGTCGAGCAGGTCCAGCACCGCCCGCGGGGGGATGCCGTGCCGGGCGGGGTCGGGGGTCGTCATCGGCGGAGCTCCTTCGGTGCGGCGGTGCGGCGGGCGTCAGTAGATCGTGCGGCCGCGGGCGTCGGCAACACCCGACTTGCGCAGGAAGTACGTGTTGAGCTGGTCGCGCCACTCGACGGCGGAGCGCAGCTGCTCGGCCAGGCGCTCGCGGACGCGGGCGTCGACGTCGGTCGGTACGGCGCCGGGGGCCAGGTCGGCCAGCGACTCCCACGCCGCCACCGTCGCCCGCACCCGCTCGACGCCCGCGAAGTGCGTGTCGTAGACGTGCTGAACCACCGTGACGCCGCTGTGCAGCACGTGCGAGTACGGCACGTGGTGGAAGAACAGCAGCAGCTCGTCGGGGCAGGTCGCGCGGTCCTCGTAGAGGTCTCGCCACGGCGCCGGGTACTGGCCCGTGAACCCGGTGCCGGTGGCACGCGTGCGGTCGACGCCGATGCCGTCGCGGTCGGCGAAGTGGTACGTGCCCCACGGGGTGTACTCGTAGCCGTCCACGTCCGGCCCGTAGTGGTGCCCCGGCCGCACCATGAAGCCGACGCCCAGCGGTGCGGTGTACGACTCGTACGTGCGCCACGACTCGTCGAGCACCGCGTGCAGCACCTCGCGCACGCGCGGGTGGACGGCGCCGTCGGGCCCCGCGAACGTCAGGGAGATCCACTCGTCGAGGACGGCCGCCGGGTCGAGCGTCGGGTCCCAGGCCAGGCGGCCGAAGGCGTACAGGTTCGCCTGCGCCAGCGGGTGCCCGGTCCAGAACCGGTCGTCGCCGACGTTCGAGACCGCGGCGATGCCGCCGCCCCCGGCGGCCGTCACCGCCGCCGAGGCGCCGGGGCCGCGGCCGGCGACGACGTCGCGCACCGCGGCGCCGCCCTCTCCCCAGGGCCGGAAGCCGAGGTTCTCGCTCCACCAGGGCGCGAGGTAGCACGCGTGCCGCTGCTGGCCCGTGTACTCCTGCGTCACCTGCAGCTCGAGGGCCAGCCGGGTGGCGGGCATCCCCGCGAGGACCGGTGAGATCGCCTCGCGCGTCTGGAAGTCGATCGGCCCGTGCTTGACCTGGACGATCACGTTCTCGGCGAAGCGGCCGTCGAGCGGGGCGAAGTGGTCGTACGCCGCGCGGGCGCGGTCGGTGGTGCGGTCGCGCCAGTCCTGGGTGTGGTCGTAGACGAACGCCCGCCAGTGCACGACGCCGCCGTGCGGGGCGACGGCCTCGGCCAGCAGGTTCGCGCCGTCGGCGTGGTCGCGGCCGTACGCGAAAGGGCCGGGCTGACCTTCGGAGTCGGCCTTGACGACGAAGCCGCCGAAGTCGGGGATCGTGGCCCAGACGCGGTCGGCGGCGGCGCGCCACCAGGCGCGGACGTCGTCGTCGAGCGGGTCGGACGTCGCGAGGCCGCCGAGCGTCATCGGCGCGGCGAAGCTCACCGCGAGGTGGGTGCGCACGCCGTAGGGCCGCAGCGCGGCGGCGATCCGGGCGACCTCCGGCAGGTCGTCCGTGAGGAGTCGGGCCTCGCGCGCGTGCACGTTGACGTTGTTGATGCAGACCCGGTCGATCCCGGTCGCGGCGAGCAGGCGCGCGTACGTCGTGACGCGCGACAGGTCCTCGCGCACGCGCCCGTCGGCGTAGAAGATCGAGCCGCCGGAGTAGCCGCGCTCGACCTGCCCCATCACCGGGTGCACGTCCACGTTGTCCCAGTGGTCGAGGACGCGCAGCGCGAACGCCGGGGCGTGCCGCTCGTCCGCGTCGGGCCCCGTGAACGCCGTCTCGCCGAGCCGCACGACGTGGAACCAGCCGTGCAGCAGCGCCGTCGCCGTGTCCGCCGTGACGGTGACCCGGCCGCCGTCGCGCACGAACCGGAACCGGGATTCGACATCGAGCGTGCTGACTTGATCCTCATTCCGGCCGTTTGAGGAGCGATCCAGCACGCTCGATGCCTCGAGGAGGAGGTCGGGGGAGTCGTCGGGGTCGACGACGGCGCCGCCGTGCTCCGCCGTCGCGCGCCCGACCTCCGCGCGCAGGGTCGCGGTCACCTCCGCCGAGTTGTCAGGGTGAGCGCGGGGTATGCGCTGCGCAGGTCCTGACAGGTCGGGGAGGGCGAGCGCGATGCGGCGGCGCCCGACGGCGGCCAGCGCGCCGTCTGGCAGCCAGACGTCGTGCGGCGCGGGTTCGACAACGATTTCGGAACTCACCGGCGGGTCCCCTCGGTCTCGTGCGGTCGGTGCGGGTGCCACGGGCCCGGGACGGCGGCGTCCGGGCCCGCGGCGATGCTCAGCGGTCGCTGGGGGCGGTGTAGCGGAACGCGTCCCACGCGCCGAGGAGGTACTGGACGCCGAGCGCGCGGTCGTACAGCCCGTACCCCGGCCGCGGCTTGTTCGTGGTGTTCTCGTCCCACAGGTGGCGGCCGTGGTCGGGGCGAACGTAGCCGGTGTAGCCGGCCTCGGCGTACGCCTTCATGATCCCCGTGGTGTCGACGTCGCCCTCGCACGCCCGGTGCCCCACCTCGGTGAAGTCGCCGTTCGGGAAGTGCTTGATGTTGCGCACGTGGGTGAAGTGGATGCGGTCCATGAACCGGCGCACGGTGTCCACCGCGAGCGGCGCCTGCGCCGGGTTCGCCGAGAAGCTCCCGAGGCACAGCGTGAGGCCGTGGTGCGGGCTCGGGTGCAGGTCGAGCACGCGTTGCAGGTCGTCCGGCGTCGAGACGACGCGCGGCCAGCCGAAGACGTCGAACGGCGGGTCGTCCGGGTGCACGGCCAGCTTGATCCCGGCCTCCTCGGCGGCAGGGACGACGGCGTCGAGGAAGTACCGGTAGTTCGCGCACATGTCCTCGTGCGTGACGCCCTCGTACGCGGCGTTGAGCTCGGTGAAGCCCGCGAGCCGCTCGGGCTCCCAGCCGGGCAGCGTGAGGCCGTGCGACCCCGCCTCCATGTCGGCGATGAGGCCCTCGGGCGTCATCTCGTCCACGACCGCCTTCTCGAAGTACAGCGCGGTCGAGCCGTCGGGCAGCGGGTGCCACAGGTCGGTGCGCAGCCAGTCGAAGACGGGCATGAAGTTGTAGCAGACCACCTTCACCCCGGCCCGGCCCAGCCGGCGGAGCGTCGTCACGTAGTTCTCGATCGCCTCGTCACGGCTCAGCCCGAGGACCGTGCGGCCCAGCTTGATCGACTCGTGCACGTTGACCGACTCGACCACCTCGGCGTCGAGCGTGCGCGTCACGCCGCGGGCCCGGGCCTCCTCGGACAGGCCGGTGATGCGCGCGACCTCGGCGTCGATCTCCGCCTGCTCCCACACCTCGCCGGCCTGCTTGTGGTGCAGGCTCCACACGATCGTCTCCACGCCGGGGATCTGCCGGACGTGGTCCAGCGTGACCGTGTCGTTGCCCTCGCCGTACCAGCGAAAACCCATCTTCACTGCGTGACTCCCCGTGCTCGTCGTGCGTCGTCGTCCCCGCCCGTCGTTGTGAGCGCGATTTCGGGGGGAATTCGACGGCGAATAGTCCCAGAAATCGCGCTCACAGCGGTTCAGGGGCGGGAGTAGGCCGCCTGCGGCAGGCGGTAGGTCAGGTCGGCGGCGACGTCGAGCGCCTCGTCCAGGTCGAGGCGGTGCTCGGCCACCAAGCGGGCCAGGTAGCCGGCGTCGACGCGGCGGGCCAGGTCGTGGCGCGCGGGGATGGAGCAGAACGCGCGGGTGTCGTCCACGAAGCCGCTCATGTTGCTGAAGCCGGCCGTCTCCGTGGCCGCCTCGCGGAACCGTCGCATGGCGTCCGGGGCGTCGAGGAACCACCACGGCGCGCCGAGGCGCAGTGCCGGGTAGACGCCGGCCAGCGGGGCGAGCTCGCGCGAGTACACGTCCTCGTCCACGGTGAACGCGATCATCCGGAAGCCCGGGTGGTGGCCGAAGGCGTCCAGCACGGGGCGCAGCGAGCGCGTGAACTCCGTGACCACGGGGATGTCGTAGCCCCGGTCCGGGCCGAACGCGGCGAACGGGGCGCTCGCGTGGTCGCGCAGCACGCCCGGGTGCAGCTGCATGACCAGGCCGTCCTCCGCCGACATCGCAGCCATCTGGAACAGCATGTGCCCGCTGAACGCCTGCGCCTCGGCGGCCGTGACCGTGCCCGCCAGCGCCTTGTCGAGGACGCGCGCGGCCTCGGCGTCGTCCAGCGGCGTGGTGTCGGCGTACAGGTGGCCGTGGTCGGTGGCCCGCGCGCCCGCCGCCACGAACCGCTCGCGCTGCACCCGCAGGGCCTCGAGGTAGCGGTCGTACGACGTGACGTCGACGCCGGCCGCCTCGCCCAGTCGCGCGACGTCGTCGCGCCAGGTCGCGCGGTCGAGGTGCAGCAGCGGGTCGGGCCGGAAGGTCGGCAGCACGCGGTCGCCGTAGCCGTCGGCGGCGAGCTTCTCGTGCGCCTCGAGCGTCGCCCAGGCGGGGTCGGTCGTGGCGATGACCTCGATGTTGAAGGCGTCGAGGAGCGCGCGGGGGCGGAACTCCTGCTCGGCGAGGCGCGCGGCCACCTCGTCGTACAGCTCGTCGGCCGTCTCGGCGGAGGGACGCTGCGTGACGCCGAAGATCTCGACGAGCACGTGCTCCAGCCAGTAGCGGGTGGGCGTGCCGCGGAAGTGCTTCCACCCGGCGCAAAACCGGCGCCAGATCTCGCGCGGGTCGGTCTCGACGGCCTCGTCGTCCGTGGAGCCGACGCCGAGCCGCGGCAGCGTCTCGCCCTGGGAGACCAGCATCCGCGTGAGGTAGTGGTCGGGCACGACGACGAGCTGCGCCGGGTCGCCGAAGGGCGCGTCGTCGGCGAACCACTCGACGGGCACGTGGCCGTGCATCGAGACGATCGGCAGGTCCCGCACGGCCGCGTAGATCTCGCGGGCGAGGTCCCGGGTGCCGGGGTCGGCGGGCAGTGCCCGGTCGGGGTGCAGGGTCCAGCGCTCGCTCACGGGAGCTCCTCAACGTCGAGACGGGGTGCGAACGTTTGCATCGTAGCCTGCCGACCCTCAGTCAAGGAATCCCCGACCTGTGGACGCCCAGGGGCGACAAGAAGAGCCCGGATGTGCGACGATCTGGCAAACGTTCGCATCGTCCGGGTGCGGGCGGCGGGCACGAGGAGACGGTGGTCGTGGTCACGGTGCACGACGTCGCACGGGCGGCCGGCGTGTCGATCTCGACCGTCTCGCGCGCCCTCACCGACCCGCAGCGGGTCGCCGCGCCGACGCGCGACCGGGTCACGGCGGCGGCGCGCGAGCTCGGCTACCGGCCCAACCGCGCGGCCAGCGTGCTGCGCGCGGGGCGCTCCGGCGCGCTCGGGCTGGTGGTCCCCGACCTCGCCAACCCCTACTTCGCGGCGATCGCCAAGGGCGCGCAGGCCCAGGCGCGGGAACGTGGCGTCGGGCTCTTCGTCGTCGACTCCGACGAGGACCCCGAGCTCGAGACCGAGGCCGTCTCGGGGCTGGCCCCGCAGACCGACGGCATCATCCTGTGCTCGCCGCGCGCGGTCGAGCGCACCGTCGAGGCGCTCGAAGGCCGCCCCGTGGTGCTGGTCAACCATCACGTCGACGGGCTGCCGTCGGTGGTCGCCGACCACGAGGCCGGGATGCTGCGGGCCCTCGAGCACCTGCGGGCCCTGGGGCACGCGAAGGTCGCCTACGTGGGCGGTCCCGCCAGGTCATGGTCGGACGGCCGCCGCCGCGCCGGGCTCCGTGCGGCCGCCGACCGGCTGGGCGACGTCGAGCTCGTGGAGCTCGGGCCGCACCGGCCGCAGGTCGCCGGCGGGCACGCGGCGGCCGACCTCGTCGTCGCCTCCCGCGCGACGGCGGTCGTGACGTTCAACGACCTCGTGGCCGTCGGCCTGGTCGAGCGGCTGCGGGTGCGCGGCCTGGACGTGCCCGGCGACCTGTCCGTCGTCGGCTGCGACGACGCGTACGTCGCCGAGCTGCTGGCCCCGCCCCTCACGACGCTGCGCACCGACCTCCGCGACTCCGGCCGGGCTGCCGTCGACCGCCTCGTCGCGCGCCCGGGCAAGGACGGCGACGCCCCACGGGACGACGTGACGCTCCCCGTCGAGCTCGTCGTCCGCGGGTCGACCGCGCCCCCACGGCCCGCCGATCGCCCCTGACCGACCCCGACCGACCCCCGACCGCCCCCCGACCGACACGGAAGCATCCTCCCGGCGCCGCCGCCGGGACGACGGAGGAACCATGACCGACCGCCTGCACCGCTCCCACCTGCCCGCCCGGCTCGAGGCGCCGGTGACCCCCGACCAGGTGGGCATCGTGCACCTCGGGATCGGGGCGTTCCACCGGGCGCACCAGGCGGTGTTCACGGAGCTGGCCGCCCGCGCGACCGGGGACCGCCGCTGGGGCATCCTCGGAGTCACCCAGCGGTCGGCGTCCGTGCGCGACCAGCTGCGCCCGCAGGGCGGCGTCTACGGGGTGCTCACCGCGGGCACGCACGAGACCCGGCTGGACCTGGTGGGGGCGGTGGTCGACGTCGCGTGGCCCGCGGAGGAGACCGCGCGCGTGCTGGAGACGATCGCGGCGCCCACGACGCACGTCGTGACGCTCACCGTCACCGAGAAGGGGTACGCCCGGGGCGCGGACGGCGGGCTCGACGTCGCGCGGGTGCGCCCGGACCTCGACGCGCTCGCCGCGGGCGACCTGGCGGCGCCGGGGTCGACGGCGGTCGGCCTGCTCGTGCGCGGGCTCGCGGCCCGGTGGCGTGCTGCCGACGCGGCGGGGGAGCGGCGCCCGATCACGGTGCTGACCTGCGACAACATGGTCGACAACGGGCGTGTCCTGGAGCGGCTCGTCGGCGAGGCGGTCGACGCCGCGCTGCCCGGCGCGGAGGGGGACGGGCTGCGGTCGTGGCTCGCGGCGGACGTCGCGTTCCCGTGCTCGATGGTGGACCGGATCGTGCCCGCGACGACGCCCGCGCAGCGGGACGCGGTGGAGCGTGAGCTGGGTGCGCGCGACGAGGGCCTCGTCGTCGGGGAGCCGTTCCGCCAGTGGGTGATCGAGGACCGGTTCGCCGGGCCGCGCCCCGCGTGGGAGGAGGCGGGGGCGACGTTCACCGCCGACGTCGCGCCCTGGGAGCAGGCCAAGCTGCGGCTGCTCAACGGCACGCACTCGCTCCTCGCGTACGCCGGCCGGCTGGCGGGTCACGCCACCCTCGCGGAAGCCGTGACCGACCCGGCGCTGCACGAGCGCGCCCGCGCGTTCATGCTCGACGACGCCCTGCCGACCCTCACGCCGCCGGACGGCGCCGACCTGCGCGCGTACGCGGAGTCGCTGCTGGAGCGCTTCGCCAACCCGGCGACGGGCCACACGACGGTGCAGGTGTCGATGGACGGCACCCAGAAGATCCCGTTCCGGTGGGGCGGTGTCGTCGCCGACCGGCTCGCGGCGGGCGCGGTCCCGGAGGCCGCGGCGTTCGCGCTGGCGGCGTGGAGCGAGGTGGTGCGCCGGGAGGCGGCCGCCGGGCGTCTCGTCGACGACCCTCGGGGTCAGGAGCTCGCCGACGTGGTGGCCGTGGCCGGCGACGGCGACGCGGCGGCGGCCTCGCCGGCCGACGTCGCGCGGGCGTTGCTGGCGCTGCCGGGCCTGCTGCCCGAGGGCGTCGGCACCGACGCGCGACTGGTGGACGCGGTGCTGGCCCAGGTTCCGGTGCTCGCCGGGGTCTGAGCTCGCAGCGGCCCTCTCTCCTGCGGGTTCGTCGTGCGGGCGCGCCGCGACGTAGGCTGCCGGGCGCGTGTGAGCGATCACACCGGCCCGGGTTCGCGCTCGTCACCATGCGGGTGGCGGCGGGTCGCGGCGGTTCGTCGCCGCGGGAACACGTCGGGGCTCGTTGCGAGATCGTGATGTGACTCGGAGCACCTCGGGGCTGGACAACGCTTACCGAATCCTGTTTTATCGATTCAGTCGGCAGCCGTGCGAGGGGTCAACGGGGCGTCCTCGTCGCCGACGATCGTGGACGATCGACGAGCGAGGAGGCTCACATGAGGATCACGCGGAAGGCCGCCGGCGCGGCCGCGGCGGCGGTCGCCGTCGCCCTCACCCTCACCGCCTGCGGAGGCGGCGCCGACCCCGCGGAGCCCGGCTCCGCGGAGAAGGTGAGCACCGACGAGGACATCACCATCTCGCTCGCCTGGTGGGGCGAGCCGGCACGTGCCGAGATGTACGAGAAGGCGGTGGACCTCTTCGAGGAGGAGCACCCCAACATCACGGTGCAGACCCAGTTCCAGGACTGGGACGCCTACTGGACCGCCCGGGCTACCGAGGCCGCCGGCGGGGCCCTGCCCGACGTCATCCAGATGGACCTGTCCTACCTGCGCCAGTACGGCGCCACCGGCCAGCTGCTGGACCTCAGCGGGCAGGTGGGCGTCAACCTCGACACCGAGGGCGTCGACGACTCGCTGCTCGGCTCGGGGCAGATCGACGGCGCGCAGTACGGCGTGCCCACCAGCACCAACACGCTGGCGCTGTTCTACAACGCAGACGTCCTGAAGAAGATCGGCGTGGAGCCGCTCGCCGAGGGCTACACCTGGGACGACCTCAACGCCTGGATGGAGGAGGTCTCGAAGGCCGGAGCCGGCGAGGACCCGGTCATCTACAGCGGCGCCGACTACACCGGCACCTTCTGGTTCTTCCTCCAGTGGCTGATCCAGCAGGGCGTGGACCCGTTCACCGAGGACGGGCAGCTGAACTTCGACGAGGCGCAGATGACGGAGTGGCTCGACAAGGGCCAGGAACTGCGGGACGCCGGGGCGTTCTTCCCCATCAAGCAGGCGAAGCAGCTCGAGCCGCTCGGCGGGTTCCACGTCAACCAGTCGGCGTCCGAGGCCAGCTGGGACAACTTCCTTGCCGGGTACGTCGCCGAGTCGGGCGAGGACATCCAGATGCTGCCCATGCCCTCGGGAGACAACGGGCCGCAGCAGTTCTGGAAGCCGTCGATGCTGCTGTCCGCGTCGGCGCAGACCGAGCAGCCGGAGGCCTCCGCGGCGCTCATCGACTTCCTCATCAACGAGCCCGAGGTCGGCAAGATCTTCGGCACCTCGAAGGGTGTGCCCGCCGTCCAGGCGCAGATCGACGCGATGAACGTCGAGAAGGGCTCGGTCGACGAGCAGGTCGTGCAGTACGAGGAGCAGGTGGCGGACGTCGTCACCGAGTCCGCGCCCGTGCCGGTCGAGGGCTTCGGCGAGATCGAGGCGGAGTTCAAGCGCCTCGGCGAGGAGCTCCAGTACGGGAACGTCACGGTCGACGAGTTCGTCACGCAGTGGTTCTCCTTCGCCGACGGCGCGGTGGAGCAGTCGTGACTGCGGTGACCTCGGGCACCACCACGCTCGACGCCGCTCGGGGGACGCAGAACGCGTCCCCCGAGCGGGGGCGGGCCAAGCGTCGCCGTGAGGCGGGTGCGGGGTTCGCGTTCTTGTCGCCGTGGTTGGTGGGTTTTGTGGTGTTGACGGCGTTCCCGATGGTGGCGTCGTTGTATCTCGCGTTCACGGATTATGACTTGTTCCGGCCGCCGTCGTGGGTGGGGCTGGAGAACTTCACGAAGCTGTTCGAGGACCCCAGGTTCTGGACGTCGGCGAAGGTGACCGCGATCTATGTGCTGGTGGGGACGCCGATCAAGCTCGCGGCGGCGTTGTTGGTCGCGATGGTGTTGAACATGAAGCACCGGGGTCAGGGGGCGTATCGGTCGATCTTCTACGCCCCGTCGTTGATCGGTGCTTCGGTGTCGATCGCGATCGTGTGGAAGGCGATGTTCATCGATGACGGCATCGTGGACCGGATCCAGCAGCTGTTCGGGCTGCCGGCCGGGGGTTGGGTGGGTGACCCGTCCAAGACGATGCCGATGTTCGTGCTGCTCGCGGTGTGGACGTTCGGCGCCCCGATGGTCATCTTCCTCGCGGGGTTGAAGCAGATCCCGGCCGAGCTGTACGAGGCCGCGAGCGTTGATGGTGCGGGCCCGGTCAGGAAGTTCTGGCGGATCACGATCCCGATGCTGAGCCCGGTGCTGTTCTTCAACCTGCTGCTGGAGACGATCGGCGCGTTCCAGGTGTTCGGGTCGGCGTTCATCATCTCCGGCGGCACGGGCGGTCCCGCGGACTCCACGTTGTTCTACACGCTGTACCTGTACATCAAGGGCTTCGCCCAGTTCGACATGGGGTACGCCTCGGCCATGGCCTGGGTCCTGGTCGTCGTGGTCGGTGTGATCACCGCGATCTTGTTCAAGACCTCGAACGCCTGGGTCCACTACTCCGGAGACAACCGATGAGCGCGCACATCACGACGCCGCCGCTGTCGAACCAGGCGGCCGCGACAGGAATCGCTACCGGGGGCGGGTCGTCCCGCCCGGCCGGCCCGATCGACACGTCCCTGCGCAAGGCCGCGCGCCGTCGTAAGGGTGTGCGGTCGGTCGGGTTCCACGCCTTCATGGTCATCTGCACGATCGTGGTGCTCTACCCCGCGGCGTGGATGCTCATGAGCTCGTTCAAACCGTCCAACGAGATCATCGGGAACATCAGCCTCTGGTCGGACAACCTGTCCCTGTCCAACTTCGCCACGGCGTTGTCCGGGATCGGCGGGGTCGGGTTCTGGACCTTCTTCGGCAACTCGATGATCCTCGCCGTGGCCTCCGTGGTCGGGGTGGTGCTGTCCTCCACCGTCGCGGCCTACGCGTTCGCGCGGATCGACTTCCCCGGCCGGGGCATCTTCTTCGCGATCATGATCGGCACCCTGCTGCTGCCGTTCCACGTCGTGATCATCCCGCAATACATCATGTTCAACGAGCTCGGCATGGTGAACACCTTCATCCCCCTGCTCGCACCGAAGTTCCTCGCCGGGGAAGCGTTCTTCGTGTTCCTCATGGTGCAGTTCATGCGCAACCTGCCCCGAGAGCTGGACGAGGCCGCCCGCATCGACGGCGCCGGACACGCACGCATCTTCGGCTCCATCATGCTGCCCCTGATGCGCCCCGCGATCATCACCAGCTCGATCTTCGCGTTCATCTGGTCCTGGAACGACTTCCTCGGACCCCTGCTCTACCTGAAGAAGCCCGACCTGTACCCCCTGCCCATCGCACTCAGGCTCTACGTCGACCAGACATCCGTGTCCGACTACGGCGCCCAGATGGCCATGGCCGTCCTGGCCCTGCTGCCCGTGATGCTCTTCTTCATCCTCTTCCAGCGCTACATCGTCGACGGCGTCGCCACCCAAGGCCTCAAGGGCTGACGATGGGGCACGGCACGACGGCGACGGAAGGGGTGGCCATGGCGGCAGGATCGGGGCGCGAGCGCCGGGGGCGTCGGAAGCGTCCCTCGGGTGGCGGCGAGACCAGGACGGGGGCGGCCCTCGGGCTGTTCGCCGAGGTGGTGCTCGCCGGCGTGCTCGTCGCGCTCGGCAGCCTGCTGCTGGTCACCGCGGTGCCGTCCCTGGCGGCGGGCGTGGCGCACGTCCGCCGCCAGGTGACCGGCCGCGACATCGGCGTGGCCCGGTTCGTCCGCGACTGGTGGGCGGCCGTGCGGGCACTGTGGCCGCTCGGCCTCGCCGCCGTCGCGGTGGCGCTGCTGCTCGCCCTGGACTGGCAGCTCGCCCGGGCGGACGTGCTGCCCGGGGCCAGCGTCGTCGCCGTGGTGGTCGCGGTCGCCGCGGCCGCCGTGGTCGTCGTGCTGGCCCGGGCGGCAGGCGCCTGGTCGGAGCCCGCCGTCGACGGCGACGGCCCCGGCCGCACGGCGCGTGAGGCGCTGGCCGTGGGCGCGCAGCGCACGCAGGACGACCTCACGGGGTCCGTGCTGCTCGCCGTCGCGGCGGCGCTGTGCGTGGTCTTCGTCTGGATGCTGCCGCCGCTCGCGCTGGTGGTGGGCGGCCTGCTGGCCCTCGCCGTCGTGGGCGTCGAGTCCCGACACCGCGGCCGCGCCGCCTGACGATCTCCCGTCCGCCCGTCTGGACCCGCGCGGTCCCGACGGCGGCCGGTGGTGTCCGATCCCTGATTGCAACGATGCAGAGAGGAACGACCCATGCGAACGACCAGAACCACCGCGGGTGCCGTCGCCGCGCTGACGGCGGGGGTGCTCGCCGTCGGCGGCGTCTCGGCGGCCGCTGCTGCCCCGGCCCACGGCGGAGGCCACGCCCGGCCGGCCGGCGTCCAGCTGGAGCACCTCGACCGGGGGCTCGTCGCGGCCTCGACCAGCGAGGGCGTCTTCCTGTCCTGGCGCCTGCTGGGTGACGAGGTCACCGGCCACACCGACTCGGGGATGGCCGGGCCTGCCTTCGCCGTCTTCCGCGACGGGAAGCGGATCGCGACCGTCACGGACTCCACGAACTACGTCGACGCGTCGGGCGGGGCGAGCGCCCGGTACGCCGTCGCGCCCGTGACGCAGGACAAGCACGGCCGCGACCGGGTCGGCCGGCGCAGCGCGCCGGTGACCGCGTGGTCCGACGACCATCTCGACATCCCGCTGAACAAGCCGGCCGACGGCGTCACCCCCGCCGGCGAGAGCTACACCTACTCGGCGAACGACGCGTCGGTGGCGGACCTCGACGGCGACGGCGCGCTCGAGATCGTGCTCAAGTGGGACCCGTCGAACGCCAAGGACGTCTCCCAGAAGGGGTACACCGGCAACCAGTACCTCGACGCCTACGAGCTGGACGGCACCCAGCTGTGGCGGATCGACCTGGGTGTGAACATCCGCGCCGGGGCGCACTACACGCAGTTCCCGGTGTACGACTTCGACGGCGACGGCCGCGCTGAGCTCATGGTCAAGACCGCGCCGGGCACCAAGGTCACCACGTACCGCCACGGCAGGCCCGCCGCCGAGCGCTTCGTCCAGATCCCGAAGGACGACCGCAGGGCCGGCGTCACGCACGCGGACGACTACCGCTACAGCGCCGCGGACTACGCCGACCACCTGGAGGAGATGTTCCGGGGCTGGGCCGACCAGCCCGAGGTGGTCTCGGGACAGTGGCCGGCCACCCTCGAGGAGGCCTTCGGCATCGAGCCGCGCTACGACTACCCGCTGTCCGCGGCCGACGCGCGTGAGCTCGTGGACTACTTCCTCGACGTGTACGCGCCGTCGCGCTCGGCGCGCAACGACCTGCGGACGTTCGAGGGCTTCGTCATCTCCGGGCCGGAGTACCTGAGCGTCTTCGACGGTCGGTCCGGCACGCCGCTGGAGACGGTGGACTACGAGCCCGGGCGCACCGACGACGGCCTGCGCTGGGGCGACTACGCCATGGCGCGCATCGAGCCCGGCAACCGGGTCGACCGGTTCCTGTCCGGCGTGGCCTACCTGGACGGTGAGCGACCCTCGGCGGTCTTCGCCCGCGGCTACTACACGCGCACCACTCTCGCCGCGTACGACTGGGACGGCCGGCACCTGTCGAAGCGCTGGGACGTCGACTCGGGCTGGACGCCGATGAGCAACCCGTTCAACGACTCGCCGCACGGCGTGCCCGGCACGGACCCCGAGTTCGGCTCGATCACCACGCAGGGCTTCCACTCCCTGTCCGCCGCGGACGTCGACGGCGACGGGAAGCAGGAGATCGTCTACGGGTCGGCGACCATCGACGACGACGGCTCGCTGCTCTACTCGTCCTTCGACACCCTGCCCGACGGCAGCGGGAACCCGGGCGCGGAGGCCGGCCTCGGGCACGGCGACGCGATGCACGTGACCGACATCGACCCGTCGCGTCCCGGCCTCGAGATCTGGACGTGCCACGAGGGCGGCGCCTGGGCGCCCTACGGCTCGGCGCTGCGCGACGCCGCCACGGGCGAGGTGCTCTTCGGGGCCTACTCGGGCCGCGACACCGGTCGCTGCCTGGTGGGCGACGTCGACCCCGCGCCCGGCATCGAGGTGTGGGCGTCCATGCCGGACGGCACCGACGCGTCGGGCCTGCTCAGCGCGGAGGGCGAGCAGCTGCGCGCCACCACGCCGGGCACGAACCAGTCCGTGCGCTGGGCCGCCGACGGCACCACGCAGATCATCACGGGGGCGATCGACGTGACCCCGCAGATCGTGGAGGGCGACGGCACGGTGGTGAAGACCCTCGACGGCACGCTCACCAACAACCACACCAAGGGCAACCCGTCGCTCGTCGCCGACGTGCTGGGCGACTGGCGCGAGGAGGTGCTGGTGCGCACGGCCGACTCGTCGGCGCTGCGGCTGTTCACCTCCACCGAGGTGAGCGACACGAAGATGTACACGCTCCTGCACGACCCGCAGTACCGGGCCGAGGTGGCCCGGCAGCAGACCGCCTACAACCAGCCGTCGTACCCGGGGTTCTACCTGGCGTCCGACACCGACTGGTCGCAGGTGCCCGTCCCGTCGCTGAGGTAGTCCCACTCCTGCCGAGGTAGTCGAGTTCTCGCCGAGGTAGTTCACGACACGTGGTCATGAACTACCTCGGCGAGAACGGGACTACCTCGGCAGCCCGGGGGAGCTACCTCGCCAGAGAGGAATCCCATGAAGGTCACTTCCCGAGGCCGCCGGCTCGCCGCCGTCGCCGCCCCCGCAGCCGTGGTCGCGCTGCTCGCCTCGTCCTGCTCGGCCGACGACGCGCCGTCGGGCGTGGCCGAGACGCTCGACCCGGACGAGAAGATCACCCTGACCGTCGCCTGGTGGGGCGACGACGACCGCGCCGCGCGGTACGGGGAGGCGCTGGACCTCTTCGAGGAGCAGCACCCGAACATCACGATCCAGAGCTCGTTCGTCACGTTCGACGACTACTGGACGGCGCGCGCCACGGAGGCGGCCGGCAGCTCGCTGCCCGACGTCATGCAGTTCGACTCGTCCTTCCTGCGCGAGTACGCCGGCACGGGGCAGCTGCTCGACGTCACGCCGTACCTGGGCGAGGGGGAGGACGCGGCGATCGACACGACGGAGGTGGCGCCCGAGCTCGTCGACTCCGGAAAGATCGACGACGCCGTCTTCGCCGTGCCGACGGCCACGAACACGTGGGCCACGTTCTACAACCCGTCCGTGGTGGAGAAGCTCGGTATGGAGCCGCCGTCGGAGGACTTCACCTGGGACGACCTGGCGGCGTGGACCGCCGAGGCGAGCAAGGCGGGCGCGGGCCAGGACCCGGCGCTGTACGGGGCCAACGACTACACGGGCGTGTTCTGGGCGTTCCTGCAGCACCTGGTGCAGGAGGGCGTCACCCCGTTCACGGACGACGGGAAGCTCGGGTTCACGCGCGACGACATGGCCGAGTGGCTGCACTCGGGCGACGCGCTGCGCGAGGCCGGGGCGTACTTCCCGGTGAAGCGCGCGCAGCAGCTCGCGCCGGAGGGCGGGTTCACCGTCAACGAGCAGGCGCTCGAGATGAGCTGGGACAACTTCCTCGCCGGGTACGTCGCCGGGTCCGGGCAGGACGACATCGCGATGCTGCCCACGCCGTCCGGGTCGGACGGCGAGAAGCACATGTTCGCGCGCACCTTCCAGATGGCGGGCTCCGCGCACACCGAGCACCCGGCCGCGGTGGCCGCCCTGCTCGACTTCTTCGTCAACGAGCCCGAGGTGGGTCGGATCTTCGGCACATCGAAGGGCGTGCCCGCCACGCAGGCGCAGCGCGACGCGATGGAGCTCGAGCCGGGTTCGGTGGACGAGCGCGTGGTGCAGTACGAGGAGGAGCACGCCGACGACATCACCGAGCCGGCGCCCATCCCCGTGGAGGGGTTCGGCGCGCTCGAGGCGGAGTTCAAGCGCCTCGGCGAGGAGCTCGCGTACGGCAACATCACGGTCGACGAGTTCGTCGAGCAGTGGTTCACGACGGCGGAGTCGCAGCTCGCCTGACCGGCGCGGCACCCGCCCCGCCAGGGGCACGACACGAGCGACGAAGGAGCAGCATGAAGGTCACCATCCTGGGCGCGGGCGCGATCGCCGGTGCGCACGTCGACGCCGTCCGCGCGCTGGCCGCGCACGGCGGCCCGGACGGCGTCGAGGTCACGCACGTGGTCGACGTGGACGCCGGTCGTGCGGCCGCGTTCGCGGCCGAGCACGGCGTGCCGCACCACGGCACCGACCTGCAGGCGCTGCTCGACGCCGGCGAGGTCGACGTCGTGCACATCTGCACGCCGCCGTCGGTGCACCTGCCCGCCGCCGTCGCGGCGCTGCGGGCCGGGGCGCACGTCGTCGTGGAGAAGCCGGCGGTGCTGTCGCTGGCGGAGGCCGACGCGCTGGCGGCGGCGGAGCGGCAGGCGATCGACGCCGGCCTGCCGGGGCGGTTCACGCAGATCGTGCAGCACCGGTTCGGCGCCGGGATCCAGCGGCTTCGCAGGATGCTCGACGACGGGACGCTCGGGCCCGCGTACGTGGCGCAGTGCGACACCCTGTGGTTCCGCACGCCGGAGTACTTCGCCGTGCCGTGGCGGGGACGCTTCGACACCGAGGGCGGCGGCACCACCATGGGCCACGGCATCCACCAGTTCGACCTGCTCCTGGCCGTGCTCGGCCCGTGGACCGAGGTGCGGGCGATGGCCGGCCGGCTCGCGCGGCACACCGACACCGAGGACGTCTCGACGGCGCTGGTGCGGTTCGCGAACGGCACCATGGCGACCGTCACGAACTCGGCGATCTCCCCGCGCCAGACGTCGCGCCTGCGCTTCGACACCGAGGCGGCGACCGTCGAGCTGGAGCACCTGTACGGCTACGACGACTCGAGCTGGACCGTCACGCCCGTGGCGGGTCGGGAGGACGTCGCCGAGGCGTGGGCCGCCGACGTCGCCACGTCGGCATCGTCGGCCGTCGACGGCGGCGCGAGCGGCCACCTGGCGCAGCTCGTGCCCACCTACCGGGCGCTGGCCGCGGGCGACGTCCCGCCGGTCACCGTCGCGGACACCCGCGCGACCCTGGAGCTGGCGGCGGCGATCTACAAGTCCGCGTTCACGGACACCACCGTCCACGCCGGCGAGATCGTCGAGGGCGACCCGTTCCACGCCTCCATGGCCGGCACCGGCACCCCCTGGCCCCCGGTCAAGGGCGTCTCCGCCGCCGTCTGACGGGCAGCCCGAGAGGTTGTGAGCGCGATTTCGGGGACTATTCGCGACCGAATAGTCCCCGAAAAAGCGGTCAAAACCACTTTCGTGGGCGCCCGGGTCACGCCGGGGGACGGGGTTTTACGG
>NZ_JBEYBQ010000043.1:0-32601 GCF_040632295.1 Isoptericola sp. NPDC019482 | reverse complement strand
CGCCCGACAGATCTACCGCGCCCTCAACGCCACCGCGCGCTACGACCCCGACCTCACGAACCCGACCCCGGCTTGACAGGACATAGAAGGATCGCGGGGCTGAGTACTACCCCGCGGGGTGCGGTACTACCTCGACGTCAGCGGGCGGCGAGGGCCCTGCCGGCGGCGACGGCGTCCTCCTCGGCCTGCTTGGCCATGACGGCGGCGAGCTCGGCGAACTGGTCGAGGGCGGGGTTGACGCCGACCAGGGTGAACTCGCGCTCGACGACGGTGAGGTCGGCGAGCCAGAGGTCGGCGAGGATGCGGCGCAGGTAGGCGGTGTTGTGGTCCCAGCCCTCGCGCGGGGTGCCTTCGCCGAAGGCGCCGCCGCGCGTGGTGACGAGCACCGTGGGCTTGCCCTCGAGCGCGGGCACGCCGGTGCCGAAGCCGACGGTCACGAGGTCGATCCAGGCCTTCGCGTGCTGCGAGACGCCGTAGTTGTACAGCGGCAGGGCGAGCACGAGCGCGTCGGCGGCGCGCACCTCGTCGGCCAGGGCGGCGGCGAGGTCGAGGGCCGCGCGCTGCTCGGCAGAGCGCTCCGCCTCGGCGACGAAGCCCGCCGAGGTCGCCAGCGCCCAGGCGTCGGCGGGCAGCGGGTCCTGGCCCAGGTGCCGCGTGACGACCGGGGTCTCGGGGCGGGCGGCGGTGAGCTCGGCGACCACCGTGTCCGCCAGCGCGGAGCTGGCGGAGCGGTCGCCCTGGATGCTGGCGTCGAGGCGAAGAAGCGTCATGCGGTGGGGTTCCTCCGTACGGGGCGGCGCCCCGACGGCGCGCCGGGACGACTGTTGCCTGAAGAATCAACCCGACGGTAACCACCTGCGGATTGACCGTTCAAGTCGGCCTACGATGAGACATGCCGACTGCAGCGACCGACGCCCCGGCCTGGCTCACGGACGACCAGCAGCGGAGCTGGTCGTCCGTGGCCGCGCTCCTCATGACCCTGCCTGCCACGCTCGACGCCCAGCTGCGTGCAGACGCCGACCTCAACCTCTTCGAGTACCACGTGCTGGTCGCGCTCGGCGACGCGCCGGCACGCACCCTGAGCATGTCCGACCTCGCCGCGCTGTCCCGCGGCTCCCTGTCCCGGCTGTCGCACGCCGTCGGGCGGCTGGAGCGTTCCGGGCTGGTCGAGCGCACGCCGTGCTCGGTGGGACGGCGGCGGATGGAGGCCCGGCTCACGGACGCGGGCTGGGACAAGCTCGTGGCGTCCGCCCCGGGGCACGTCGCCGAGGTGCGGCGCCTCGTGGTGGACGCGCTCGACGACGACCAGCTCGCGGCGTTCGGCGCGGCAGCCGACGTCGTGGTCCGCACGATCGACCCGGCGCTGGCGCGCGGCGAGCGTGTCCGCGGCTGCGCCGAGCCGTCGGCCGAGCCCCCAGGGGGGTCGTCAGCCGAGGAGGGGCGGTGAGCCGGCGCCGGTGCCGGCGATGACGCCCTCGACGGTCTCGCGCAGCACGTCGCGCGGGTCGTGGGCGGGCTCCCAGCGCAGCAGCTCGCGGGCGCGCGTCGCGTCGAGGACGACGTCGGCGCGGGCCATGTCGAACCAGCCGACGTCGATCGGCGCCAGGCGCAGCCGCGAGGCGACGGACAGGCCGGTCCGCGCGAGGTCGGGCGAGACCTCGACGCTGCGCCCGCCGGAGAGCGTGTCCGCGAGGTCGCCCGACGTCAGCCAGCCCTCGGGAGCCAGGTTGAACGAGCCGGGGTGCCGGCCGACGACGACGGCGCGGTACGCGTCGGCGGCGTCGTCGACGTGCATCACCTGGAGCCGGAGCCCGTCGAGCGCGGGCACCGCGGGCAGCAGCGCCCCCTCGGGGGCGCGCTTCGCGGCGAGCCGCAGCGCGCGGGTGCCGAGCGGCCCCAGGAAGTAGCGGCCGAGCTCGGCGCCGGCCTCGCGCCGCAGCATGAGCGCGGGCCGCATCCGGGTCACGACCAGCCGCGGGTGGCGGTCGGCGACGTCGTCGAGCATCCGCTCGACGGCGGCCTTCTGCACGGAGTAGGGCGACGTGCGCACGCCGCGCCGCGGCCAGTCCTCCCGCACGAGGCCGCCGTCCGAAGGTCCGGGGGAGTAGACGCCGGAGGTCGAGCCGAACACGAGGTGCGGCACGCCGCCGCGCACGACGGCGTCGGCGACGGCCTGCGAGCCGTCGAGGTTGAGCCGCCGGGCCTGACCGGAGTCGCGGGCGGACGGCGACGCCCAGGCGAGGTGGATGACGGCGTCGGCGCCGAGGAAGGCCCGGTCGAGCCCGCGCACGACGGCGTCGGCGGTGTCCGTGAGGTCGACGCGGACCCACTCGGCCGCGGTGTGCGGGAACGCCACGGTGCTGGTGCCGTCGGCGCGCGGCACACGCCGGGCGACGCCGACGACCGAGGTCACGGCGGGTTCGCGGGCCAGTGCGGCGAGCACGGCCGTCCCGACGTTTCCGCTGGCTCCCACGACGACGACGCGCACGGTCCGACCGTAGCGGGGCACGTCGTGGGCCGCGCGGGGAGCGGCGAGGTGTACTAGGCACACCGCGTATATAGCCAACACGACGTGTATGCCGTACGCTCGTGTATGCCATACACAAACCGACCGGAGGGGAACGGCCATGAACGACCCGATGATCGCGGTACGGGGGCTGCGCAAGTCCTACGGACGCACCGCCGTGCTGCGCGGCGTCGACCTCACCGTCCGACGCGGCGAGATCTTCGCGCTGCTCGGGCCGAACGGCGCGGGCAAGACGACCACCGTCAACATCCTCACCACGCTGGTGCCGCCGGACGGGGGCACGGCGACCATCGCCGGCGCCGACGTCGTGAAGCAGCCCGCCGCGGTGCGGCGCAGCATCGCGCTGACCGGCCAGTACGCGAGCGTCGACGAGTTCCAGACGGGCGAGGAGAACCTCGTCATGATGGCCGACCTCGCGCACCTGCCGAAGCGCGCCGTGCGACGCCGGGCCCACGAGCTCCTGGAGCGTTTCGACCTGACCGACGCGGCCCGCCGCCGCGTCGGCACGTACTCCGGCGGCATGCGCCGCCGCCTCGACCTGGCCATCAGCCTCGTCGCCGACCCGACCGTGCTGGTGCTCGACGAGCCCACCACCGGACTCGACCCGGCGTCGCGCTCCCAGCTCTGGGAGGTGGTGCGCGGGCTCGCGGCAGACGGCACCACCATCCTCCTCACCACCCAATACCTCGAGGAGGCCGACCGGCTCGCCGACACGATCGCCGTCCTCGCCGAGGGCACCATCGCCGCGCGCGGCACGGCCGAGGAGCTCAAGGCCCTCGTCGCCGGGGACCACGTGCGGGTGACGTTCGAGGACGCCGCGAGCCTCGCCAGCGCGCGAGAGCTCGGCGTCGCCGGCCTCGACGCCGCGGAGGAGGACCTCCGAGCGCTCGCGCTGACCTTCCCGAGCGCCGAGCCCGTCCGCGCCATCCGCGACGTCCTCGACCGGGCCGAGTCCCGCGGCCTGGCTGTCGCGGGCGTGAGCGTGGTCAAGCCCACCCTCGACGACGTCTTCCTGGCGCTCACCGGCAGCGCCGCCACCGACCGCACGACCGGCACCACCGACCAGCCCGCCCCCGAGGAGGCCCTGCGATGACCACCACCCTGGCCCCGCCCGCGCGCACCGCGCACGGCACGGTCCGCCCCGCGTCCGTGCGCGCGCCCCTGCGCGACGTCGCCACCATGACCCGGCGGGAGGCGCGCCGCTCCCTGCGCTCGATCGACGGGCTCATCACGGCGTTCGCGCTGCCCGTGCTGATCATGTCGGCGTTCGTGATCGTCTTCGGCGGCGCGATCTCCGGCGGCACCGGGGGCGAGTACATCGACTACGTGGTGCCGGGCGTGCTCGTCATGTGCCTGGGCATGAACTCGGCCACCGCCGCCACCGGCGTCGCCCAGGACATGACCACGGGCACGATCGACCGCTTCAAGACGCTGCCCATCCTCTCCTCGTCGGCGCTGTGGGGGCACGTCATCGCGAGCGTCGTGCGCAACCTCGCCTCCGTGGTCGTGGTGATGCTCGTGGCGATCGCCTACGGGTTCCGGCCCGATGCCGACCTGGGCCAGTGGCTCGGCTTCGTGGGGTTCGCGGTGCTCGCCGTCGTGACGTTCACCTGGGTCTGCGTCGTGTTCGGGCTGGTGCTGAGCGTCGAGGCGTCGATGTCCGTGAGCATGATCTTCCTCTTCGTCCCGTACCTCAGCTCCGGCTTCGTGCCGGTCGACACCATGCCGGACTGGCTGCACGGCTTCGCCGAGAACCAGCCGTTCACGCCGATCATCGAGTCGGTGCGCGGCCTGCTCGCCGGAGCGCCCGACGCAGGCACGATCGTCACGGCGTGCGTCTGGCTGGTGGGCTTCCTCGCGGCGAGCGTCGTCGTCGGCGGCGTCCTGTACCGCCGTCGGACCGCCCGCTGACCCCGATGGGCCGTTGTGGGTGGGCTCGTGGCCCCGTTCCGACCCGGAACGGGGCCACGAGCCCGCCCACAGCGGTGCTGGACCGATCGACCGGGTCGGGGATGATGACTCCATGACGGACACCCCGGAGACGGACCTGCCGGAGACCGACCTGCCCGGCCCCGAGCTGCCGGAGCTCCCGCCGCGGCTCGCCCTCGCCTGGGGCGTCGCAGAGCGGCCGGAGCGGGTGCCGCGCCGTGAGCTGAGCATCGAGCGCATCGTCGAGGCCGCCGTCGAGATCGCGGACGCCGAGGGCCTCGCCGGCGTCTCCATGGCGCGCGTGGCCAAGAGCCTCGGCTTCACCACCATGTCGCTGTACCGGTACGTCACCAGCAAGGACGACCTGCTGCTGCTGATGCAGGAGGTCGTGCTCGACCTGGAGTTCCCGCCCCTGCACGAGCCGGCGGACTGGCGCGCCGAGCTGCGCGAGTGGGCGCTGTTCACGTTCGAGCTGTTCCGTCGGCACTCGTGGGTGCTCGACATCCCCGTCACGGGCGCCCCGGTCACCCCCGCCAGCCTGCGCGCCCTCGACGCAGGGCTGCGCGCCCTGCGCTCGACGCCGCTCGACGACGGCGAGAAGATCGCGACGATCCTGCTGCTCAACGGCTACACGCGGAACGCGGCGCTGCTCGACCGCGACCTGGCGCAGGCGAACACCGCCGGCACCGACACGGCGGCGTCCGTGGGCCCCGAGCTCGCGGACACGCTGCGCGCCCTCGTCGACGAGGTCCGGTTCCCGTACCTGCGCCCCATCGTCGAGCGTGGCAGCTACGCCGCGTACGGGACGAACACCTTCGACGACGAGGAGGACGTCGGCTGGGGGCTCGAGCGCACGCTCGACGGCGTCGCGGCCTACGTCGCCGCGCGGGCGGCCGCCGGTGCGCCCGACCCCGAGACGCCGCCCGGCAGCGTCGCGCAGGAGGAGGGCGTGGCCGAGGCGCTCGCGGTCGCGCAGCGGTACGCCTCCGATCCCAAGGTCAAGAAGGCGGCGGGCAGGCGCAAGGACGTCGAGCGCCGGCTCCGCGAGGAGCAGAAGAAGGTGCGCGAGCGGGAGAAGGCGCTGCGCGAGGCGCGCAAGGCGGAGGCCGAGGCAGTGCGCGCAGCGCAGGAGAAGGCCGAACGCGACCGCTGAGGTCCTCTTCGAGCACGAGATCTGTACCGCCACCCCGCCCGATGACGGTACAGATCCCGTGCTCGAAAGGGGTCGGACGGGGCGCCGATGGCGTGGACGCGTCGGCGCGGTGCGGGGACGAATGGCAGAATCGGCGCGTGCCAGCCCAGACACCGACGACCCCGACCCCGGACGGTGACGCGGACCTCGCGCCCACCCGTGACGAGGCGGAGAGTGCGGCCAGACGGGCGGCCGACGAGGCCCGTGCGGCCGTCGTCTCCGCGCTGCGGACGGTGATCGCGGGCGACGTCGACTCCTCTTCGCGCCGTCGTGCCGAGTACTCCACCGACGCGTCGAACTACCGCGTCGTGCCCGACGTCGTGGCCTTCCCGCGCAGCTCGCGCGACGTGGTCCGCGGCCTCGAGGTGCTGCGCGAGCTGAAGATCCCGGTGACGGCGCGCGGCGCGGGCACGTCGGTGGCCGGCAACGCGGTGGGCCCGGGCGTCGTGCTGGACTTCTCGCGGCACCTGAACCAGGTGGTCTCGGTCGACCCGGAGGCCGGCACGGCCGTCGTCGAGCCCGGCACGGTCATGTCGACCCTGCAGCGGGCAGGCGCCCCGCACGGGCTGCGGTTCGGCCCGGACCCGTCCACGCAGAACCGCGCGACGCTCGGCGGCATGATCGGCAACAACGCGTGCGGCCCGCACGCCGTCGCCTACGGGCGCACGGCCGACAACGTCGTCGAGCTCGACGTCGTCGACGGCCGCGGGCGGCGCTTCACCGCGGGCCGCGGCGACGCGACGTTCGCCGCCGTGCCGGGCCTGGCGGAGCTGGTGCGCGAGAACCTCGCGCTGATCCGCACGCAGTTCGGCCGGTTCGGCCGCCAGGTCTCGGGCTACTCGCTGGAGCACCTGCTGCCGGAGAACGGCTCCGACCTCGCCAAGGCGCTGGTGGGCACCGAGGGCACGCTGGTCACGGTGCTCGGCGCCACGCTGCGGATGGTGCCCGTGCCGACGGCGCCCACGCTGGTCGTGCTCGGCTACCCGGACATGCCCGCGGCGGCCGACGACGTCCCGCACCTGCTGGGCCACAAGCCGCTCGCGATCGAGGGGCTCGACGCCCGCCTGGTCGACGTCGTGCGGAACGCCAAGGGCGAGGCGTCCGTGCCGGCCCTGCCCGAGGGCGCGGGCTGGCTGATGATCGAGGTCGGCGGCGCGAGCCAGGACGAGGCGAGCGCGCGGGCCGAGGCCATCGTGACGTCGTCGTCCGCCCTGTCGTCGCTGGTGCTGCCCGCCGGGCCGGACGCCACCAAGATGTGGCAGATCCGGGCCGACGGCGCGGGGCTCGCGGGCCGCACGCCCGCGGGCGAGCAGGCGTGGCCCGGCTGGGAGGACTCGGCCGTCCCGCCCGAGCGACTGGGCGCCTACCTGCGCGACCTCGAGGACCTCATGGCGCGCTACGGCGTCGACGGGCTGCCGTACGGGCACTTCGGCGACGGCTGCGTGCACCTGCGCATCGACATCCCGCTGGAGACGTCGGGCTCCGTGCTGCGCACGTTCATGACCGACGCCGCGCGGCTCGTGGCGTACCACGGCGGGTCGCTGTCGGGGGAGCACGGCGACGGCCGCGCCCGGTCGGAGCTGCTGCCGCTGATGTACTCGCCGGAGGCCATCCGGCTCATGGAGCGGTTCAAGGCGCTGTTCGACCCCGACGACCTGCTCAACCCGGGCGTCGTCGTGCGCCCCGCGGCGGTCGACGTCGACCTGCGCCGCCCCGCGGCGAAGGCCGTGCTCTCGACGCTGCCCGTGGGGGAGCGGGGGATGGCCGGTTCGGGGCCGCTGCACGGCATCTCGAAGAAGGCCGGCCACACCGGGTTCTCGTTCGCGCACGACCACCACGACCTCACGACGGCCGTGCACCGCTGCGTCGGCGTGGGCAAGTGCCGGGCCGACAACCACGCCTCCGGCGGGTTCATGTGCCCCAGCTACCAGGCCACGAAGGACGAGAAGGACGTGACCCGCGGGCGGGCGCGCGTGCTGCAGGAGGCCGTCAACGGCACCCTCGTGGGCGGGCTCACCGCGCCGGAGGTGCGCGAGTCGCTGGACCTGTGCCTGAGCTGCAAGGCGTGCTCGTCCGACTGCCCGGCGGGCGTCGACATGGCCCAGTACAAGTCCGAGGTGCTGCACCGTACATACAAGGGGAAGCTGCGCCCCGTCGACCACTACGCCCTCGGCTGGCTGCCCCGTTGGGCGCGCCTGGCGGGCGGGATGCCGCGGTTCGTCAACAAGGTGCTGGGCGTCCCGTGGATCGCCAAGGCGGTGCTGTGGGCGGGCGGCATGGACACGCGCCGCCAGGTGCCGCAGTTCGCGGAGATCCCGTTCCGCACCTGGTGGAAGCGCGGCTGGGCGTCGCACGGCGTGCCCGGCCTGGGCGCCGGGAAGACGCCGCACGACCGCCCCACCCAGGACCGCCCGAAGGTCGTGCTCTGGGCGGACTCGTTCAGCGACGCGCTCGCGCCGTCGGTGCCGCAGGCCGCGGTGAAGGTGCTCACCGAGGCGGGGTACGACGTCGTCGTGCCCGACCAGCAGGCGTGCTGCGGGCTCACGTGGATCTCGACGGGTCAGCTCGACGGCGCGCGGCGGCGGCTCTCGCAGCTGCTGTCCGTGCTCGGCCCGTACGCCGTCAACGGCATCCCGATCCTGGGGCTGGAGCCGTCGTGCACGGCGGTGCTGCGCTCGGACCTGCTGGACCTCTTCCCCGACGACCCGCGGGCCCAGGCCGTCGCCGACGCGACCCGCACCCTGGCGGAGCTGTTCACCTCGCCGGAGACCGCGCCGGCGGCCGGGTCGGGCTGGGAGATGCCCGACCTGTCCGACCTCACCGCCGTGGTGCAGCCGCACTGTCACCAGCACTCCGTGATGGGCTTCGACGCCGACGAGGCGCTGCTGCGCGCGGCGGGCGCCGAGATCAAGGTCCTGGCCGGCTGCTGCGGCCTCGCCGGCAACTTCGGCATGCAGAAGGGCCACTACGACGTCTCCGTCGCCGTGGCCGAGAACGCGCTGCTGCCGGCGCTGCGCGAGGCCGCGCCGGGCACCGAGTACGTGGCCGACGGCTTCTCCTGCCGCACCCAGGCCGTGCAGCTCGAGGGCACCCAGGGCAAGGCGCTCGTGGAGGTCATCGCCGAGCGCCTCTGACGCTCCCCGTGTTGTGAGCGCGATTTCGGGGGCATTCCGACCTGGAATTGTCCCCGAAATCGCGCTCACAACGGTCAGTGGCGGCGGACGATCGCGAGGACGCCGGAGCGCGCCGGCTCGGGGAGCTCCGGGACGAGGACGACGAGCGACTCGAGCAGCAGCCGCTCGAGCTCGTCGCGCGGGATGCCGCTGCCGCCCAGCCAGGCGGCGGTGACGTTCTCGACCAGGGCCACCCAGCCCTGAGCCAGGAGCTGGAGCCGACCGCTCGGCGTGAAGCCGATGACGCCGGCCGTCGTCGTCATGCGCGCGACGAGGGCGGTCCGCACGCGCCGCAGGGCGTCCTCGGTCGCGTCGTCGCCGGCGAGCGCACCGCGCCAGATGTCCTCCCAGACGCGCCGGTGCGCGGTGACCGAGCCCAGGAACAGCGACATCGCATGCGCCGGGCGGTCGGCGAGGGGACGATCGTCGGGTGCCAGCAGCGTCTGCTCCAGGTCGGACACCGCCTCGAGCGCGACCGTGCGGCGCAGCGCCGTCGTGGACCCGAAGTAGTGGAAGACGAGCGCCCTCGACGCCCCCGCGCGCGCGGCGGCCGTCGCCGGCGTCAGGACGTCCAGGCCCGCCGCCTCCGCCTCGGCGACCGCCGCCTCGAGGAGCTGTCGACGCCGGTCCGACGGCTCGTGGCGCGTGCGGGGGCGCGGGGTGGCGGAGGTCATGGGCACAGTTGTACGGCGTTATTGACCACCAGTCAACACCGGTCGTAGAGTTGTTGATCGCAAGTCAACAGTGTGTCGGGGGACGGGGAGCAGGGTGCAGATCACGCTGAGCGGGGTGCGGGTCGAGGGGCGTAGGGACCCGATGCTGGAGGCCACGGACCTCGCCTGGGCGACGGGGGAGTGCCTGCTCGTCGCCGGGGAGCCCGGGCACGGCCACACCGCCCTCGCGCTCGTCGCGACCGGGCGGTTCGTCCCGTCGTCCGGCGCCGTGCGCCTCGACGGCGCCGTCGTGGCGCCGTCCGCGCTGCGCGCGCGCACCGCCGTCGTCGACGTGCCCGGCATCAGCGAACCCGACGACGCCCTGTCCCTCGCCGACGTCGTCGCCGAGGGCCTGGCCCTCGCCGGCCGGCGGTCGCTGCCGCGCGACGTGACGCGGTGGCTCGAGGAGCGTGCCCTCACCGAGGACCGCGGGCGCCGGGTGGACCAGTTGCCGGGCGTCGTGCGCACCGCCGTCCTCGCGGCGCTGGCGACCGAGGACCCCGACGTCCGGTTCGTCGTGCTGACGCTGCCCGACCGGCACGGCGGCGAGCCGTCCGGCTGGTGGGAGACGGCGCGCACGCTCGCCGCGTCCGGGCTCGGCGTGCTCGTGCAGTGCACGCGGTCGTCCGCCCGTGACCTGGGCGTCGACCTGCCGCCCGCACGCGGCGCCACCCTGCACGAGCCGCCGCAGGTCGTACGGCGCGAGACCCTCGGCGCGCCCGCGGAGGAGCTCGGCGCGACCGCCGTCCTCCCCGCCGCCGCGCCGGTCGCGGAGACGGTCGCGGAGCCGGTCGCCGAACCCGAGCCACAGGCCGAGGCCGCCACCGAGGCCGGCCGCGCCGTCGAGCCCGAGGTCGAGGACGAGCTGGAGCCGTCCCCCGACCCCGACGCCCGCGCGGAGGAGGAGCTCGACGACCCGATCGACGCCACGGCCCCCGACGACACCCCGATCCACGACAGCCTGGCCGCCACGCCGGCCGACGACCCGCAGGAGGAGGCCCGATGACCGCGGTCCGGCTCGCTCTGTCGGAGCTCAGGCGGCTCGCCGCCGGGCGCCTGCCGAAGCTCGCCATCCTCGCGATGGCGCTCATCCCCACGCTGTACGCGGGGCTGTACCTGTTCGCCAACCACGACCCGTACGGGCAGCTCGAGCAGGTCCCGGCCGCCGTCGTCGTGCAGGACGAGGGCACCACGACGACGGACGCCGAGACCGGCGAGACGACCGAGCGCGACTTCGGCCGCGACGTCGCGGACCAGCTGCTCGACGACGGCGGGTTCGGCTGGGTCGAGACGTCCCAGGCGGACGCCGAGGCGGGTGTGCGCTCCGGCCGCTACGACGCGGCACTGATCATCGGGCCGACGTTCTCCGCCGACCTGGCCTCGGCGGGGGAGTTCGAGCCGCAGCAGGCCAGCCTCACGCTCATCACCAACGACGCGAACAACTACCTCGCGGGCACCATCTCGGACACGATCGTGGGGAAGGTGCGCGACTCGATCGCGGAGGAGGTCGGCACCGAGGCGGCGGACACGTTCCTGCGCGGGTTCGCGTCCATCCACACCAACCTCGCGGACGCGGTGGACGGCGCGAAGCAGCTGCTCACGGGCGCCACGTCGCTCGACGACGGCCTGGCGGACGCGGACGACGGCGCGCACACGCTCGCCGACGGCGCGGCGCAGGCGGCGGACGGCGCCGCCACCCTGGACGGCAAGGTCGGCACGCTGGCGTCCGCCGTCGGGCAGCTCGACGACGGCGCGGGGCAGCTCGCGACCGGCCTCGGGACGCTGCAGGACAGGACGGCCGACCTGCCCGCACAGACCCAGAAGCTCGCCGACGGCGCCGCCCAGGTGGCCGACGGCAACGCCCAGGTGGCGCAGTACGGGCAGGAGGCCGCCGAGGCGGCCGGGCAGGTGCTGCCTACCCTCGACGGCGCGCGCGCCGACGCGGCGGACGCCCTCGACCAGGGGCGTACGGACCTCGACCAGCAGCTCGCCGACCTGTGCGCGCAGGTGCCGGACGACGCCACCGACCTCGCCGCACAGTGCGCCGACCTGCGCACCCAGGCGCTCGACCGCCTCGACGCCACGCGCGCCGACGTCGACGGCGCCCTCGACGCGCAGCGGAAGGACGTGCAGTCGGCCGTGACGACGGTCGAGGGCGCGTCGGCGAATCTCGACCAGCTCGCGGACGGCTCCCGGCAGGTGGCCGACGGCGCCGCCACCCTGGCGGGCGCGACGCCGCAGCTCACCGCCGGCATCGCGTCGGCGGCGGACGGCGCCGACCGGCTCGCCGACGGCACCGGCCAGCTCGCCGCCGCCACGCCCGCGCTCGTCGACGGCGTGCACCGGCTGGCCGACGGCACGTCCCAGGTCTCCGACGGCGCCGGCGAGCTGGCGGCGGGCACCACGAAGCTCGCGGACGGCTCCGGGGAGCTGAAGAGCGGCATCGCCGAGCTGCGCGACGGGCTCGCCGAGGGCCTCGGCCAGGTCCCCGACCTCGACGACCAGACGCGCGAGGACACGGCGTCGACCATCGGCAACCCGCTGGAGGTGCGCAACGACGCGCTGTCGTCGGCGGGCACGTACGGCGCAGGACTCGCGCCGTTCTTCCTGTCGCTGGCCACGTGGATCGGCGCGTACGTGCTGTTCCTGCTGGTGCGGCCGCTGTCCACGCGGGCGCTCGCGGCGGGCCGGTCGGGGCTCGCGACGGCGCTGGGCGGCTGGGCCACGCCCGCCGCGATCGGCGTCGTGCAGGTGGCGGCGATGTTCGCCGTGACGAAGTTCGCGCTGGACATCCAACCCTCCTACGGGCTGTTCACGGCGCTGTTCCTCGTGCTGGTGTCGGGCACGTTCGTCGCGGTGCTCCAGGCGCTCAACGTCTGGCTGGGCGCGGCCGGCCAGTTCCTGGGGCTGGTGCTGATGCTGGTGCAGCTCGTCACCGCGGGCGGCACGTTCCCGTGGCAGACGATCCCGCAGCCGCTCAAGGCGATGCACCAGTTCATGCCGATGACCTACGCCGTCGAGGGCCTGCGCCAGCTGCTGTACGGCGGCAACCTCGCCACCGTCACGCGCGACGTCACCGTGCTGCTCGGCGTCCTCGTCGTCGCGCTGGGCCTCACCACGCTCGCCGCCCGCAGGCAGCGCGTGTGGACCGTGACCAAGCTGCAGCCCGAGCTGGTCCTCTGACTGCCCCACCGGCCCGCCGACGGTTCGGATCCCGTACGCCATTCGCTCGAGAACGTACGGAATCAGAACCGTCGGCCGGTCGGGGGCAGGATGGGCGCGTGGAGTTCCAGGACGTGGTGCGCAGACGGCGGATGGTGCGGCGGTTCACGGACGAGCCCGTGCCGCCCGAGACGGTGGACCGACTGGTGCGCAACGCCGTGCGCGCCCCCAGCGCGGGGTTCTCGCAGGGCTGGTCGTTCCTCGTCCTGACGGAGCCGGAGGACCGGGAGCGGTTCTGGACGGCCGCCACCCCGGCGGACTCCGAGCGCGACATGTCGACGTGGCTCGCGGGCATGCGCACCGCCCCGGTGCTGGTCGTCGCGCTGTGCTCGAAGGGCGCGTACCTCGGCCGGTATGCCGAGGCGGACAAGGGCTGGACCGACCGCGACGAGGCTCGCTGGCCGGTGCCGTACTGGCACGTCGACGCAGGGATGGCGTCGCTGCTCATGCTGCAGACGGCGGTCGACGAGGGCCTCGGCGCCTGCTTCTTCGGCGTCGGCGCGGGCGAGATGCCGGCGTTCCGGGAGGCGTTCGGCATCCCCGACGGGTGGGTCCAGACCGGGGTGGTCGCCGTCGGGCACCCCGCCGACGGCGGAGCGAAGGGCTCCCCGACGCGCCGCCGTCGCAAGCCGCTGGAGGACGTCGTGCACCGGGGTCGCTGGTCGGACCGACCATGAGTCGAGGCGCGGGAAGATCTCCACCCGCGCCTCCACCCGGTCTCCACCCTGGGGCGGTCCCGTCGACGGGCGTGCGGCGGAATCGTGGGGGACGTCGGCAGCCCGCCGACCCGTCGACCACGAAGGAACCCCCATGACGCCCTCCGACCTGGCCACCATCGCCCTGACGCTCGCCGTGCTGGTGCTCGTGATCGTCCGCCAGCAGCGCTGGCGGGTGCGCGGCACCCGCCCGGTGTGGCGGGTCGGCGCGATCCTCGCCGTGGTGGGGGTGGCGCTCCTGGCGCAGGACGTGTCCCCCTCCCTGCGGCTCACCCCCGCCGACCTGGCGTTCGGGCTGGTCAGCCTGGTCGTGGCCACGGCGTCGGGGGCCCTGATGGGGCGCATCACCACCTTCCGGCCCTCGGCGCGCGGCGTCGAGTACCGCCTCCCCGCCGTGGGGCTGCTGCTCTGGGCCGTCGTCGTCGGACTCCGCGTCGCCGACGTCGCCGCCGCGCACGCCGCGGGCGCGGTCGTCGCGTCGTCGACCGCGTTCCTGCTGGTCTCGCTCGGCGTGAACCGGCTGGTGTCGGGGCTGGTCGTCGAGGCGCGGCTGCCGCGCACCCCGGCCGCCGCGCTGCCCGTGCGCTGACGACCGCGCCCGTACGCTGACGCCGTGCCCACCATCTCCCTCCGCGCCGTCGTCGGCGCGCTCGGCCGGCTCGTGCTGCTGGCCTGGCTCGCCGCCGGGGTCGTCGTCACCGCCGAGGCACCTGCCTGGCAGCGGGTCGCGCTCGCCGTCGGCGTCGCCGGGATCGCGCCCTGGCTGGCGCGGCGTCCCCTCGGTCGACAGTCCCGCGGACCCCGCTACGAGCGGGTGATGGTCGTGGGGCTCGTCATGGCGGCCGTGGGCGGCGGGCTCGGGGCAGGTGCGCTCTCCGGCCCGGCGCTCACGGTGTCCGGCCTGGGCGTCGCCGGGTTCGCGGCCCGAGCCGACGCCACCGTCCGCCGGCTGGTGCCCGTGGTTGCCGCCGCCGTGAGCGCGGTCCTCGTCTCGGTCGCGACCGCCGGCGGCGCGAGCGCCTTCCAGGTCGTCGCGGCGCTCGGCTCCCTCGCCCTCGGCCTCGCGATCGGCGCGCTCCGCCGGCAGGCGCGGCAGACGGAGGCGGTGCGCGAGACGTCCGCGCTGCACCAGCTCGCCGCCGCCGAGAGCCGCGCCGAGAACGCCGCGCTGATCGAGCGGCAGCGGATCGCCCGCGAGCTGCACGACCTGCTCGCGCACTCGCTCGGCGGGCTCGCCGTCCAGCTCTCCGCCGCCGAGGCGCTCGCCGACGCGGGCCGCACCGAGGCCGTGCGGGACAGCGTCCGCACGGCGCACCGGCTCGCCGTCGAGGGGCTCCGGGAGGCGCGGGAGGCCGTCGCCGCGCTGCGCGGTTCGGGCGCCCTCCCCGAGCGCGTCACGACCCTCGTCGATGCCGAGAACGCCGTCGGCGGCCAGGTGCACGCCGTCGTCGCCGACGGTCTGCCCGACCTCACCGAGGCCGCGACGCACGCCCTGGAGCGCGTGGTGCGGGAGGCGCTGACGAACGCGCGCAAGCACGCCCGCGGCGCGGCGGTCAGGGTCCGCGTGGCGTCGGCGACCGGGGACGTCGTCGTGCAGGTCGACGACGACGGTGGCTCGCCGTCGGCGGTGTCGTCGACGGGCGCCGGCTGGGGGATCACCGGCATGTCCGAGCGGGTCCGCGCGGTGGGTGGCACCCTCGAGGCCGGGCCGTCCGGACCGGGCTGGTCCGTGCGCGCCGTCGTGCCGTCGACGGCCGCGGCCACGACGACCGATGGGGACGTGTGAACCACGACGAGGCGCGCGACGAGCGCGGGGCGACGGTGCGTGTCGTCGTCGCGGACGACCAGGCGATCGTCCGCGACGGGCTGGTGACGGTGCTCGGGCTGGAGCCCGGCATCGACGTGGTCGGGCAGGCCGCCGACGGGCAGGAGGCCGTCGACGTCGTGCTCGAGCGCCGGCCCGACGTCGTGCTCATGGACCTGCGCATGCCGCGGCTCGACGGCGCCGGGGCGACGGCGGCGATCCGCGCGCAGCGGCCCGGGCAGGCGGTCCTGGTGCTCACCACGTACGACGACGACGCGTCGATCGTGGCCGCGCTGCGGGCGGGCGCGCTGGGATTCCTCACCAAGGACGCGGGGCGGGCCGAGATCGTCGCGGCCGTCCGGGCCGCCGCCGCGGGGCAGTCGGTGCTCGCGCCGGCGGTGGCGTCGCGACTGGCCGCGGCGTTCGCCGGGCCCGCGGCGGCGGTCACGAGCGCGTCCGCGTCGGCACCCGGCGCGACGCCGGACGGGGTGTTCGACCGGCTGACGCCGCGCGAGCGGGAGGTGCTCGCCCTCGTGACCGAGGGCTACGGGAACCGCGAGATCGCCCGCGCGCTGTTCGTCTCGACGTCGACCGTCAAGACGCACATCAACAACCTGTTCGCGAAGCTCGGCGTCACGGACCGGCCGGGCGCGATCCGCGCCGGGCGCCGACTGCTCGGCTGAGGCTTGCTCGGCTGAGGATCAGCGGCCGGGCGGGGGCGTAGCGCGTCGAGGGCGAGGACGAGCAGCCGCTCCGTGCGATCGGTCGTGCGGTCGGTGGCGGTCGCGAGTGAGGCGCCGAGGAGGAGCGCAAGGACGTCCCCCGGCTCGACGTCGTCGCGGACGGCGCCGTCACGCGCCCCTGCTCGACCACGCGACCCTCGCCGCGCTCGACGCCGTCCCGCCGCGCGCGGGCCGGATCTTCTGACCCGGACGACGGGACGACAGCGAAGGAGGCCACGATGACCCTGAACGCCGACGAGGTCGCCCGGACCGCCCGCGAGCTGCGAGCCAACGTCGACCTCTCCGGGCTGACCCGGGACGAGGTCGCGGCGGACCTGGGCCTCGCGACCGCCCGCCACGCCACCGCGCTGGACGCCCGCGGGCCGAGCGACCCGGTGGACGTCTGGCAGCTGCGGGACCACCTCGACGGCGCCGGGACGACGTGACGGGAGCGGGCCTGCCGGCGCCGTGCTCAGGGGGTCTCGACCAGGGCGGCCGCGAGGGCGGCCACCGCCTCATCCACGCGCGCGTCGGCGAGGTTGCCGTACCCGACGACGAGAGCCTCGGGCCCGTGGTCCGCGGCGGACACCCGGTACCGGCGCAGGTCGGTGACGCCGACGTCGCGCGCGGCGGCGGCGCGGACGACCGCGGCGGCGGGGACGCCGTCGGGCAGCCCGAGCACTACGTGCAGGCCCGCCGCGAGGCCGCTCACGGGCAGGCTCGGCAGCGCGGTGTCGAGCGCGGCGAGCAGGGCCGCCCGGCGGCGGCGGAACCGGCCGCGCGCGGCCCGCAGGTGCCGCTCGTAGCCGCCGCCCGTGAGGAACCGGGCGAGCGCGAGCTGGTCGAGGGTCGACGGCGCGGGCCCGCCCGCGTCGGCGCCCAGCCGCTCCCGCCAGCGCGGCGGCAGCACCAGCCAGCCGAGCCCGAACGCGGGGGAGACCGTCTTGCTCAGCGACCCGAGCAGGGCGACGCGGCCCGGGTCGTGGCCCTGCAGCGCGGCGACGGGCCGCCGGTCGTAGCGGAACTCGGCGTCGTAGTCGTCCTCGACGACGAGGCCGTCGACGGCGCGCGCCCACGAGACCAGCGCGTCGCGCCGTCCGGGCGCGAGGGCGACCCCGGTGGGGAACTGGTGGGCGGGTGCGACCAGGGCCGCCCGGGCGCCGGTCCGCGCGGCCGCCGCGGCGAGCGCGTCGACGTCGATCCCGCCGTCGTCGACGGGCACGGGGACGGCGACCAGCCCGGCGTCCCGGGCGACGTCGCGCAGCCGCCCCCAGCTCGGGTCCTCCACCAGGAGCGTGCGGTGCCCGGCGGACCGCAGCGCGCGGGCCAGGCGCGTCATCCCGTCGGTGGCGCCGTGCGTCACCAGGACGTCGTCGGGGCCGGCGCGCGTGGAGCGGGCGCGCGCCAGGTAGTCGACGACGGCGGCGCGCGCGGGCGGATGGCCTGCGGGGTCGGGGGCGCCGAGGTCGGCGTCGGGGGTGTCGGCCAGGGCGTCGCGCAGGGCCCGCAGCCACGCCGCCCGGGGCACGTGCCGCAGGTCGGGGACGCCGGGCGCGAGGTCCAGGCGGGGCCGGCGCGCGGGGGCCGATGACGTCGGATACGCCGGCGGGCGCTTCGGCGTGGCGTGCACCGCCGCACCGGCCGCGATCCGCGTGCGCGAACCGACCCGGGCCTCGCAGAATCCCTCGGCGACGAGCTGGCCGTACACCTCCGTCACGACCCACCGCGACACGCCGAGCGTGTCGGCGAGGGCGCGCGACGGCGGCAGCGCCGCCCCGCCGGGCACCCGGCCCGCGTGCACGGCGTCCCGCACGGCGCGCTCGAGGCGCGCGACGAGCGGGGCGTCGTCGTCCCCGAGGTCGAGCACGGTGTCCCACGCGAGGAGGGGATTGGTCTGGACGAGTGCCATGGAATTGGACGGTACACCCGGGCCGATTTGTTCGTAGCGTCATGGTGTCGGCCGGCGGAAGGTCCGCCGGCCCGCACGACAGGACCCGGACAGGAGCACCCCCATGCGCTACCGCACGATCGGCGACAGCACCACGTCCTTCGAGGTCAGCACGCTGTGCCTCGGCACCATGTGGTTCGGCACCCGGACGGACGAGGAGACGTCGTTCGCGATCCTCGACCGCTTCGTCGAGGCCGGCGGCACCTTCCTCGACACGGCCAACAACTACAGCTCGTGGATCGGCGGTACCGGCCGCGACAGCGAGGACGTCCTCGGCCGCTGGCTGGCCGACCGAGGCAACCGCGACCAGCTGCGGATCGCCACCAAGGTGGGCGCCGCCAAGAAGGACCCGAACCTGCCGCTGCAGCACGTGCCGCCGACGAACTACCAGGGCCTCGGGGCCGAGACCATCGCCTGGGAGGCGCGCGAGAGCCTGCGGCACCTCGGCGTCGACCACCTCGACGCCTACTACGGCCACGTCGACGACGTCGACACCCCGCTCGCCGAGACCGTCGGCGCGTTCGGCAAGCTCCAGGCCGAGGGCCTCGTCGGGGTCGCCGGCATCTCCAACGTCGCCCTGCACCGCGTGGTCGAGGCGCGCGAGGAGGCCCGCCGCCAGGGCGTCGCCCCCTACGGCCTGGTGCAGCAGCAGCTCACCTACCCCTACCCGCGGCCCGACGTCGGCCGGCACAACTGGGCGTCGTACGAGCTGCTCGACTATGCCCGCGCGTCGTCCGAGGCGGGCAGCCCGCTCGCCGTCGTCGCCTACTCCCCGCTGATGCAGGGGGCGCTGGTGCGCGACGACAGGCCGCTGTGGGACGGCTTCGACCACCCGACGACGCACGAGCGGCTGCGCGTGCTGCGCGAGGTCGCCGACGAGATCGGCGCCACGCCGAACCAGGTGGTGCTCGCCTGGCTGCTCGGCGGTCCGGTGCCGGTGGTCCCGGTCGTCGGGGCCGGGAACCTGGCGCAGCTCGAGGAGATCCTCGGCGCCGCCGAGCTCGACCTCGACGACGACGTGCGCGCCCGCCTCGACGCGGTGTGACGGGCGGACCCTGCGCGGTCACTCCAGCCACTCGGTGACGAACCGGTCGTTGGCGTGCACGTGCAGGGCCTCGTACACCTCGGGGCCGATCACGGTGAACTTGTGCGGCGTCCCGGCGGGGGCGACGAGGATCTGGCCGCCCACCGCGACCACCTCGTCGTCCCCCACCCGGAACAGCGCCCGCCCCGAACGCAGGATGAACGTCTCCGTGTAGGGGTGGCGGTGCAGGCGGGGGCCGACGCCGTCGCGGTCGAACCGCTCGAACATCACCGACACGGTGGACCCGTGCAGGTAACCCTCGAAGTCCGCGCTCGGCAGCGTGGCCTGCTCGATCAGCTCGATGCTCGGCTCTGTGCTCGGCTCTGTGCTCGACTCGGTGCTCATGGCGGGGTGGACCGCGGGCGGGCGGGGAACTGAGCGGTGCGGGAGACGCCGTCGAGACGCCCTTGACCCTGACGCCGACGTCAGGTCCTAGCGTCCCGCGCATGGACATCACGGATCAGATCGCCCTGGTCACCGGGGCCAACAGAGGTATCGGCCGGCACTTCGTGACCGAGCTGCGGGACCGCGGGGCCGCGAAGGTCTATGCCGCGGCGCGCCGGCCCGAGGAGGTCGACGTCCCCGGCGCGATCCCGCTCCGCCTGGACGTGACCGACGACGACTCGGTGGCCGCGGTCGCCCAGCAGGCGCAGGACGTCACGGTGCTCGTCAACAACGCGGGCGTGGCGGCGCTGACCCCGTTCCTCGGCGGTGACCTCGCCGGCGCCCGCCGGGAGATGGAGGTCAACTACTGGGGCACGCTGCGGATGGTGCGGGCGTTCGCGCCGGTCCTCGGGCGGAACGGCGGCGGCGGGATCCTCGACGTGCTCTCCCAGAGCTCCTTCCGGGCGTTCGGGTTCGCCGACACGTACGGGGCGGCGAAGGCCGCGGCGTGGCAGCTGACCAACGGCGTCCGGCTCGAGCTGGCGAGCCAGGGCACGCAGGTCACCGGCCTGGCCATGGCCCTCGTCGACACGGACATGTCGGCCTGGGCCCGGGGGCAGGACGACTGGGCGCTCGCCGAGCCGCTCGACATCGTGCGCCGGGCGCTCGACGGCTTCGAGGCCGGTGCCTTCGAGGTGCTCGGTGACGAGATGACCCGCGCGTGGCGGTCCCGGCTCGGCGAGCAGGCCGAGGCGCTGTACCCGGAGGCGGTCGTCGGCCCGTCGCGGACGCGCTGAGCGGGGCGCTCGGAATGTCGCGCACCGAGCACGTCGTTGCCGCCGGTGTGCTGAAGATCGGTGAGGTGGCGGAGCGTGCCGGCGTGAGCGTGCGCGCCCTGCGCTACTACGAGGAGCAGGGGCTGCTGCGGACCGTGCGGACCTCGGCCGGGCACCGCCTCTTCGAGGAGACGGCCGTCGACCGGGTGCAGTTCTTCCAGCAGCTCTACGCCGCCGGCCTGACCAGCGGCAACATCGCCCAGCTGCTGCCCTGCGTCGACTCGGGGCACACCGATCGCGAGCAGCGCGCGATGCTCCACGAGCAGCGCGCGCGCCTCCGCGGCCGGCTGGACGACGTCGCCGCGGCGATCGCGCGCCTCGACACCGTGATCGCCGCGACCGACACCCACCCCTGAGCCGCGTGGGAGCAGCGGGGTCAGGGGAGGGGCAGGTCGAGCCCGTGCCGCAGCCGGTCGCGGACGGCGCGGGGGAGCTCGCCCCAGTCGTCGATCGTGTCCAGGTCGACGGCGGTGCCCGGGCGGCGCACGACGACCGGGCGTAGCCCCGCGCGCTCGGCCTCGGCGACGTGCGCCGCCCGCGACGCCTCGCCGAAGCGGAACCGGAACGTCGTGTCCGCGGGCAGCACCAGCAGGTTGGTGCCCGCGAGATGCCGGTCGGTGGCGACGACGACGGGCGGCGCGTCGTCGGCCACCGCGCTCGCCCCCGCGGCGAGCAGCGCCGCGACGTCGTCGGGCGCGAGCAGCGGCAGGTCCGCGTGCGCGACGAGCAGCCGGCCCGCGCCGTGCTCGAGCGCCGCCTCCCGCCCGACGTCGAGCGCCGCGTTCAGCCCCGGCCGCTCCGGCGGCTGCGGCACCACCTCGACGCTCGGCGCGGCAGTCTCCGCTCGACGCGGCAGTTCGAGCTGCCGCGTCGAGATCGAACTGCCGCCGTGACGGAGCGGGTCGAGGGTGTCGGCGACGAACGGCACGTCGGCGGTGACCACCAGCACGCGGTCCACGCCGTCCGCCGCCAGCAGGACGGCGACGACGTGCCGGGCCAGCGCCGCGACCAGCCGACGCCGCGCGGCCGGGTCGAGCGAGGACGCCAGCCGCGACTTGCCCGAGACGCCGTCGCGCAGGGGCACCAGCGCGACGGTCCCGCCGTGGTCGCGGCGACCCGGTGCGCTCATCCGAGGGCGAGCAGGTCGCGGGCCAGGCGCTCGCGGCCGGCGGGGCCGCCCATGATCGTGTCCGTGACGAGCACCTCGACGCCCAGGTCGCGGATCGGCCCGGCGAGGGCGGCGTCGGCGTCGTCGACCACCATGACGTCCACGATGCCGTCGAACCGGCCGGCGTACAGCCGGGCCACGCCCAGCGCGGACACCTCGTGCCCCAGGGTCTCCAGGATCTGCGCCGCGGGGCCCTTGATCGCCTGCCCGCCCACGATCGGGCTCACGGCCACGCGCCGTGCGGGCGAGGCGAGGACGGCGTCGCGCACCCCGGGCACGGCCAGCACCGGCTCGACCGACAGGAACGGGTTGGACGGCGCGACGACCAGCAGGTCGGCGTCCGCGACGGCGTCGAGCACGCCGGGCGCGGGGCGTGCGGCGGCGACGCCGTCGAGCTCGATCCCCAGGACGGCGTCGGCGTGCTGCCGCCGCACGAAGTACTCCTGGAACGCGACGCGGCCCGACGGGGTGTCGACGAGCGTGCGCAGCCGGTCGTCGGTCACCGGCAGCAGGCGCGCGCGCACGCCGAGCGACGCCGCGAGGCGGGCCGTCACCGCGTGCAGCGGCTGCCCCTCGCGCAGGGCGGCGCTGCGCACGACGTGCGTCGCGAGGTCCCGGTCGCCCAGCGTGAACCACGTGTCCTCGCCGAGCCTGGCGAGCTGGTCGAGGGTCGTGTACGTCTCGTCGGTCAGCCCCCAGCCGCGGGTCTCGTCGTTCAGCCCGGCCAGCGTGTACATGACCGTGTCCAGGTCGGGGGAGACCAGCAGGCCGTGCCGCTCGGTGTCGTCGCCGACGTTCACGACGACCGTCAGGCCGCCGTCCGGCGCGGGCGCGCCGTCGTCGGGCAGGGCGAGGGTGAAGCCGTGCGCCAGGCGGGCGCCGCCGACCCCGCCGGCGAGAAGGGTGACGCGTGTGCTCACCCGACGAGCCTACGGTCCTCGCCGCCCACCCCGACGTGTCGACCGCCTGTTCGGCACGCAGAATGAGCGCATGGCCGTCTTCGCTTTCTCCGTCGCCCCGCTCGGCGCGGGCGAGTCCGTGGCGGACTCCGTCGCCGCCGCCGTCCGCATCGTCCGCGAGTCCGGGCTCCCCACCCGCACCACCGCGATGTTCACCGAGATCGAGGGGGACTGGGACGAGGTGATGCCGGTGATCCAGCGCGCCACGGAGGCCGTCGGCGCGGGCGGGCACCGGGTGTCGCTGGTGCTCAAGGCGGACATCCGCCCCGGGTACACGGGGCAGCTCGACGCGAAGGTGGCGCGCGTCGAGGAGCGGCTCGCCGACGACGGCGGCACCGGGCACGCGTAGTCCCCACGCGCCCCGCCGGGCCGGACGACGGCGGCCTGGCGCGCCGACGCGCGCCTGGGAGCCCGCTGTGGTACACGCCACGCCGCGGGGGCCTTAGGCTTGCCCCGGGATCCGGCCGCCGGGGTCGGATCCGATCCAGGAGTGGTGTGCAATGCCCCTGTTCGAGGTCGATGCCCAGAGGCCCCTCCTCGTCCAGTCCGACCGGTCGCCCGCAGCAAGCGCCCAGGGCGTCGGGACCACCGCCCATCGGGTGGTGGACAGTCACATCGACGGTCTGCTCGGCGAGCAGATCTTCCCGGTGAGTCCCGGCGTCGGCCCGGACGAGCCGCACCTGCTCGCGCTCGACGCGACCGGCTCGCCCGTCGTCGTGGAGCTCGTCGCCGACCTCGACCGCGCCGCCCTCACCCGCGCGCTCGACCACGCCGGCGCCGCCGGGCGGCTGACGCGAGGCGCCCTGGCCGAGCGGTACCACGGTGGGCCGGCGGCCTTCCACCGCGACGTCTCCGCGTTCTACGACAGCGTGCCCATCACGCGCTCGCAGCCCGGACGCAGCAGCGCTCGCCTCATCGTCATCTGCCAGGAGGCGAGCGAGGAGATCCTCAACGCCGTCGACTTCCTGCGACAGCCCACGATGCCCGTCGAGGTGCTGAAGATGGGCGTCGTGCACAGCGCCGACGGGCGCCGCTTCGTGGACGTCTCGCCGCTGGTCATCCACCCCGCGTCGGCGCCGTCGGCGCCGAGCCTGTCCGCGCCCGCCGCCTCGGCCGCGCCGCGGGACACCGTCGCCGCGCCCGACGACGCCGCGACCGCCCCGTCCGCGGAGGGACGTGGGGACGTCGATCCCGAGACCTTCGCCGAGGGCGTGGCCGTCGGGCTCGCGCTCGGCGGCAAGATGCCCGCCACCGTGCAGGCCCCTCGCGACCGGGCGGACACCGCGCCGCCGTCCCGGACGCGGCGGCGCGCCGCCCGGGCGCGTACCGGCGAGGACGGCCCGTCCGCCGCGCTGCCCGTGCCGGCGGCGCCCGTCCCCGCGACGCCGCCCCCGCCGCCCCCCGTGCCCAGCCCCGCACCCAGCCCCGCACCCAGCCCCGCGCCGAGCCCCGCGCCGAGCCCCGCGCCGGCGCCGCTGCCGAGCCCCGCCGGGCTCGACGACGACCTCGACCGCACCCGCGAGAGGTCGCCGTTCGCCGGCTCCGCGCCGCGTCGCCGCTCGCGCGCGGACCGCTTCACGTCGCGGGCGGAGCTCGACGAGCCGGCGTCGGACCTGGGCGGTTCGGACCTGGGCGGTGCGGGCTACGGCCGGTCGGACCTCGGGCGGTCCGGCTTCGGGCGTCCGGACCTGGGCCGCTCGGACCTCGGCGAGGCGTTCGCCGAGGTCGCGGCCCCGGCGTTCGACCTGCCGGTGCCGGAGCCGCGCTGGTCCGGTGTCGAGGACGACCTGCCCCGCCTCCAGGTGCCGCCGCTCGAGCCGCCGCGCCTGCGCACGCCGCCGTCGGACCCGCTGGAGCCGGGCTGGACGCCCGCGCCGCACGACCACGGCTACGACCCGCTGACCTCACCCGTGCCGCCGCCGCCCGACCCGGCGCCGTGGGCGCCGCCGCCCGCCGCGACGGACGACGAGGTGGACCAGGACCTCGTGGCCCTGGCCGGCACGCTGGTGCACCCGACGACGATCGTGTGGTCGCGCCCGCGCCGCCGCCAGTACTTCGAGGCCGTGCTGCACCAGGACGGCGCCATCCAGCTCGCCGACGGCTCCCGCTACTGGCACCCCGACCACGCGGCGTCCGCAGCCTCGGGCTCGCCCACCGCCGACGGCTGGAGCGTCTGGCGCCTGGGAGCCGAGGGCCCCACGCTGATGGACGCGTTCCGGCACCGCTTCGCCTGACCTCGCTCACAACGCTCGGGGATCAGGGCAGGACGACGATCTTGCCCGTCTGCTCGCCGGCCGCGAGGCGGGCCAGCCCCTCGCCGACCCGCGCGAGCGGCACGACGGAGTCGATCACGGGGCGCACCCCCGTCCGGTCGACGAACCGGACCAGGGCGGCCAGGTCGTCCCGGGACCCCATCGTCACGCCCTGCACGCGGATCTCGTTGAAGAAGACGCGGGTCAGCTCCGCGGGAGGGGCGTCGCCCGACGTCGCGCCGCAGACGACGATCGTGCCGCCCGGCCGCACGGAGCGCACCGAGTGCGCCCAGGTGGCCTGGCCGACGGAATCGATCACCGCGTCCACGCGAGACGGCAGGCGTCCACCCGTCTCCACGGCGTGCGCGGCGCCCAGCTCCAGGGCGCGCTCCCGGCGCTCGGCGGACCGCGACGTCACCGTCACCTCCAGGCCCGCCGCGGCGCCCAGCACGATCGCGGCGGAGGCGACGCCGCCGCCGGCGCCCTGCACCAGCACCCGGTCACCGGGGGCGAGGCCGGCCGCGCCGAACAGCATCCGGTAGGCGGTGAGCCAGGCGGTGGGGAGGCACGCGGCCTCCTCGAGAGACATCCCGTCGGGGAGGGGCACCAGGTTGTGGATCGGCACCGCGACGTACTCCGCCAGCGTGCCCGGGTAGTGCTCCGACAGCAGCGTGCGCCGCTCGGTCGGCCCGACGCCGTGCCCGTCGGCGCCGATCACGCCGTGCAGGAGCACCGGCGTGCCGTCCGCGGCGGTGCCCGCGGCGTCGGTGCCGAGGATCATCGGGAGCTGCTCGGGCCGCAGCCCCACGCCGCGCAGCGACCACAGGTCGTGGTGGTTGAGCGTCGCGGCGCGCACCCGCACCGTGGTCCAGTTCTCGCGGGGCTCCGGTTCGGGCCGCTCACCCACCTCGAGGCCGTCGAGCGGGGAGTCGGGCGAGAACCGGGCGACGGTGGCGGCGAGCATGCGTCCAACCTACTGGTGGTCGCGCCTCCCGGGCGGACCGGGGGATGGCCTAGGTTGTGCGCCATGCCTACCGGTGGGGTCGAGGAAGAGCTGGCCGCGGCGCGCGCGGCAGTCGTCGAGCACGCGCAGCAGTCGGCGCGCCGTCAGGTCGCGGGCCGGGAGCTCGCCGCGGCGGAGGGGGCGCTCGCCGCTGCGCGGGCCTCGCTCGCGGACGAGACGGCCGACGTCGTGCGGCTGGAGTCCCTGAGCCTCGCGCGGGTGTGGGCGGGGCTGCGCGGCGACCGCGCGCAGCGGCTCGACGCCGAGCGCGCCGAGCAGCAGGCCGCGGAGTACGTCGCCGCGACGGCGCAGGCACGCCGGGACGCCGCGGATCGCGAGGTGCGCGCGGTCGACGCAGGGCTGGCCGCGCTGGGCGACGTGCAGGGACGGTGGCGGGCCGCGCTCGCGGCGAAGGAGCAGTGGGTGCACGGCGTCGGCGGCCCGGAGGCTGCCGCGCTGGCGGCGGTGGCCGAGCAGGTGGGCGGGTGGCGCGCCCAGCAGGTCGAGATCGATCAGGCCCGCGCCGCCGCCGAGCAGGCCGCGCGGGCCCTGGCCGCGGCCGCGGGCGAGCTGCGCAGCGCCGACGGCTGGTCCACCTACGACACGTTCTTCGACGGCGGCATGCTCGCGAGCGCGGTGAAGCACGACAAGCTGGACCGGGCGGCGAGCCTCCTGCGCGCGGCCGACGCCGCGCTGCGGCACCTCACCGTCGAGCTGGGAGACCTCGGCGAGCAGGGGGTCGGCGGGGTCGGCGTCGACGGGCTCACCCGCACGCTCGACGTCTGGTTCGACAACATCTTCACCGACTGGTCGGTGCGGAACCGGATCGCGGAGGCGCGCGACCGCGTCGCCGCCGCGATCGGCGCCGTCGACGGCGTGCGGCAGCGCCTCGCGGAGCGGTCCGCGGCCGCCGACGCCGAGCTGGCCGTGCTCGTCGCGCGCCGCGAGTCGCTGCTGGTGGCCTGACCGAGGGGACAGGCGTCAGGGAGCGCCGACGTCGAACATCCAGGTGATGCCGAACCGGTCGGTCACCTGACCGTAGAAGTCGCCCCACGGCGCCTTGTCGAACGGCATCGCGTCGCTGCCGCCCTCGGCGAGCTTCGCGTACGCGCCCGCGACGTAGTCGTAGTCCTCGGGCCCGCCGGTCAGGGCGACGGTGACGCCGCTGGTGGGGGCGACGTACGGCATCATCGAGCCGGTGTCGGCGGCCATCAGCGTGAGGCCGGTCGGCGTCTCGAGCTGGCCGTGCATCACGAGGTCCTTGTCGGACTCCTCGATCGGCATGCCGGAGTCGGCGGGCATGTCGCCGTACCGGCTGACGTCGAGCTCGCCGCCGAGCACCGAGCGGTAGAACTCCAGGGCCTCCGCGGCCTGGTTCTTGAAGCTGAGATACGGGGTGAGCCGGACCATGGGTCGCCTCCAGCGGCGCTGCGTGGGAGTGGTGCGGAACGGGGCGGCCGCGGGGCTCCGCGGCCGGGCACCACGCTAGGCACGACCACCGGCGCACGCGCGCGCGGAAGCCCTCAGAGCATCTCGAGCGGCACCGGGCAGCTCGGCGGCGGGAAGGCGGCGTCGAGCTCGGCGAGGTCCTCCGCGCCCAGGCGCAGGTCGCGCGCCGCGGCGTTCTCGCGCACGTGCTCCGCGGACCCGGTCCGCGGGATCGCGACGACGCCCTCGCCCGCGAGCACCCATGCCAGCGCGACCTGCGCCGGGGTCGCGCCGTGCCACCGGGCGACCTTCCGCAGCGCGGGGTCGCCGAGGATGCGTCCCTGCTCCACGGGCGAGTAGGCCATGGTCGCGACGCCGCGGTCCCGCAGGAACGGGAGCAGGTCGTGCTCCGGGCCGCGGCGCGAGAGGTTGTAGAGCACCTGGTCGGTCTGGCACGCGCTGCCCAGCCCGCCGGCGACGCCGTCGAGCTCGCGCAGGTCGTCCACGTCGAGGTTGCTCACGCCCCAGCCGAGCACGTCGCCGGACTGCACCAGAGCGTCCAGCGCGGCGGCGGTCTCCGCGAGCGGCACGCCGCCGCGCCAGTGCAGCAGGTAGAGGTCGAGCCGGTCGGTGCCGAGCCGGCGCAGGCTGGCGCGGCACGCCTCGACCGTGCCGCGGGCGTCGGCGTTCCACGGGTAGACCTTGCTGACCAGGACGACGTCGTCGCGCCGGCCGGCGACGGCCTCGCCCACCAGCTCCTCGGCCGCGCCCTCGCCGTACATCTCGGCGGTGTCGATCAGCGTGAGCCCCAGGTCGAGGCCGGTGCGCAGCGCCGCGAGCTCGTCGGCGCGGCGGGACGGCGTCTCGCCGAGGAACCAGGTGCCCTGGCCCAGCGCGGGGAGCGCGCGACCGTCGGGCAGCGTGACGGTGGTGGTCATCCGCCGATCATGCCCCGGCCTCGTCCTCCTCGACGCTCGCGCCGGCGAGGAAGTCGGCGACGATGGGGCCGAGCTGGTCGAACTCGATGAGGAAGCCGTCGTGGCCGAAGTCGGACGTGACGATGCGCAGCGGCTCCGCCCCCGGCACCCAGGCCGCGATGCGGCTGGCCTGCTCCGGCGGGAACAGCCGGTCGGAGTCCACCGCCACGACCAGCGCCCGTGAGGTGATCTGCGACAGCGCCGACTCGACGCCGCCGCGGTCGCGACCCAGGTCGTGGCTCAGCATCGACTCGGTGAGCACGAGGTAGGAGTTGGCGTCGAAGCGGCGGGCGAGCTTGTCCCCGTGGTGGTCGAGGTACGACTGCACGGCGTACCGGCCGTCCTCGAGCGGATCCTCGCCGCCCTGCGGCAGCCGCCCGAACCGGACGTCCAGCTCGGCCGCGGTCCGGTAGGTGGTGTGCGCGATCTGCCGCGCGATGGCGAGCCCGGTGTCCGGGCCGTCGCCGTCGGGCGCGTCGTAGTAGTCGCCGCCGCGCCAGCGCGGGTCGGCGCGGATCGCGCCGAGCTGCGGGTGCGCCCACGCGATCTGGTCGCCCGACGTCTGCGCCGTCGTCGCGATGGCGGCGATGCCGTCCACCGCGATCCCGGCCTCGGGGCCGAGCAGCGCCCACTCCAGCACGCGCAGCCCGCCCATCGACGCCCCGACGACGAGCGACCAGCGCTCGACGCCGAGCTGCCGCGCCAGCTCGATCTCCGCCGCGACCTGGTCGCGCGTCGTGATGCGGGGGAAACGCCCGCCCCACGGCCGGCCGTCGGGGGCCGCGGACGCCGGCCCGGTGGTGCCCTGGCAGCCGCCCAGGACGTTGGGCGCGACGACGAAGTACCGGTCGGTGTCGATCGGCGCGCCGGGGCCGATCATGTCGGCCCACCAGCCGGCGGTGGGCTGGCCGGGCCCGGCGGGGCCGGTGACGTGCGCGTCGCCGGTCAGCGCGTGCAGCACGAGGACGGCGTTGGAGCCGTCGGGGGCGAGCTCGCCCCACGTCTCGTAGGCGACCCGCACGTCGGGCAGCACGCCGCCGGCCTCGAGCTCGACGGCCCCGACGTCGACGAACTTCCTCCTCGCCACCGGGTCGCCCTCGCGCCATGCGCCGGTGGCGGGCACCGGCGGCTTGACCTGCGCCCGTGCGGCCGGGTTCGGCGCCATGGGGCGGACCGTCGGGGCGGTGCCGGAGCTGCGCCCGCCCACCGACGGCACGGTGGCGGCGACGCCGCCCCCGCACCGCGCGGACGGGCCGGGCACCGCGGTCACGCGGCGGCCTCGTCGTCCGACGTCGTGCCGGCCGTCGCGCCCGCGACGGCGTCCGCCGCCGCGGCGAAGCCGAGCTCGAGGTCGGCGAGGATGTCCTGGATCCCCTCCAGCCCGACCGCGAGCCGCACCAGGGCCGGCGTCACGCCGGACTGCGCCTGCGCCTCCGGGGTGAGCTGCGAGTGCGTGGTCGACGCCGGGTGGATGACGAGCGAGCGCACGTCGCCGATGTTCGCCACGTGCGAGTGCAGCTGCAGCGCCGAGACGAAGGCGCGGCCGGCGGCGTTCGCGAGTGCCGGGTCGGCGACGTCGAGCTCGAAGGCGATGACGGCGCCGGCGCCCTTCGGGGCGTACTTCCGGGCGTTCGCGTGCCACGGCGACGACGGCAGGCCGGCATAGTGCACGAGGCGCACGTCGGAGCGCTCCTCGAGCCACTCGGCCACCTGCTGCGCGTTGGCGACGTGCCGCTCCACGCGCAGGGACAGGGTCTCGAGGCCCTGCGCGAGCAGGAAGGCGTTGAACGGCGCGACGGCGGGGCCGAGGTCGCGCAGCAGCTGGACGCGCGCCTTGAGCACGAAGGCGAGGTTGGCACCGAGCGCGGAGCCGACGCCGAGGTCACGGGCGTAGACGAGGCCGTGGTAGCTGTCGTCGGGCTGGTTGAAGCCGGGGAAGCGCTCTGGGTGCGCGGCGTAGTCGAACGTGCCGCCGTCGACGATGACGCCGCCGATGGCCGCGCCGTGCCCGCCGAGGTACTTCGTGGCCGAGTGCACGACGACGTCCGCGCCGTGCTCGATCGGGCGCACCAGGTACGGGGTGGCGATCGTGTTGTCCACGATGAGCGGCACGCCCACCTCGTGGGCGACGGTCGAGACGGCGGCGATGTCCAGCACGTCCGCGCGCGGGTTGGGGATGGTCTCGGCGAAGAACGCCTTGGTGGTCGGCCGGGCCCCCGCGCGCCACGACTCGGGGTCGTGGGGGTCGTCGACGAAGGTGGTCTCGATGCCGAGTCGCGGCAGCGTGTGGCGCAGCAGGTTGTACGTGCCGCCGTAGAGGCTCGAGCTGGCGACGACGTGGTCGCCGGCCTGCGCGACGTTGAGGATCGCGAGCGTCTCGGCGGCCTGGCCGGAGGCGACGAGCAGCGCGCCGACGCCGCCCTCGAGGTCCGCGATGCGCGCCTCGACGGCCTCCTGCGTGGGGTTGCCGATGCGGGTGTAGATGGGGCCGAGGTCGGCGAGCGCGAAGCGGTCGGCGGCGACGTCGGCGCTGGGGAACTCGAACGACGTGGTCTGGTAGATCGGCAGCGCGCGGGCCCCGGTGACGGGGTCCGGGGTCTGGCCGGCGTGGATCTGGCGGGTCTCGAAGGTCCAGCTGGAGGTCATGACGTGCTCCTGGGGGCTCGGTGAGGGCTCGGTCGGCGGTGATCGGGCCGCGGCGGGAACCAGGAGGCCTGCGCGTCTGGGCGGGCCGCGGCGGTCGGCTGCGCACGCGGAGCGGATGGCTGGGTCGACGAGCGGCCGCAGGCAGGCGAACGTGCGCGGTGGTCAGCGGCACATTCGACGGGTCATGCGGACGACCGTAGCCCGGCGGCGTAGCGGGCGACACCGGCGTCTCGCTATTCGGGACCAGAATATGGACGGCGTGTCGCCTTGCGAAGCGTGTCGGGAACGCCCTCTCGGGTGGCGGTCCGGATCGCCCGGGGCGAGTCTGGGCGAGGTTGCCCGGAGCGCGCCCGCCACCGCGTCGGGCGGCGCGTCTGCCCAGGGAGGAGCAGAACATGCCTCGCACCCGTCGCACGAGCCGGGTCACATCGTGGATCGCCGTCGCGCTGCTCGGGGGCGCTCCCCTCGTCGCCGGGGGAGTCGCGTGGGCGGACCCGCCGTCGGACGACGACGTCGCGGCCGCGCACGCCGCGGCGGACGCCGCCGCCCTGGACGTCGCGGGCGCCGAGGCGCGGCTGGACGCGATCCGTGCCGAGCTCTCCCGGGCGGAGGCCGCCGTCCAGACCGCCGCCGAGGACTACGCGGAGGCGCGGGAGGCGCTCGCGCAGGCGAAGCGGGAGACGACCGCGGCGCGCGAGCGTGCCGACCGCGCCCAGCAGGCCGAGGACGACGCCCGCGGGGCGCTCGCTGAGGCGTACCGCACCACGGCGCGCGCGGACGGCCAGGGGCTCGGGCCGCTCGGCGTCGTCGCCGGCGCGCGTGACGTCGGCGACGTGGTGTCGACCGGGGCGGCGCAGCGGGCCGTGGACCGGAAGGTCGCCGGCGCCCTCGCGCAGCAGGCGGACGTGCGCTCCGCCGCGCGCAACGCCGACGCCCGGTGGCAGGCCGCCCGTGCTGTGCAGCAGGAGGCCGGCGAGACGGCCGAGGCCGCCTTCGCCGCCGCGCAGCGCACCGCCGACGACCTCACCGCCCGCACCGCCGCCGCCGCGGCCGAGCGCGACCGCCTGTTCGCGCGCCTCGCCGACCTGCGCAGCACCAGCGTCGAGCTCGAGCGGCAGCGCGAGGCCGACCGGCAGGAGCGGGCCGCCGCCGCGCGCGAGGCCGCCGCGCGGGAGCGCGCCGAGGACGCGGCGTCGCAGGGCAGCTCGTCGGGCGCGTCCGACGGGGCCGCCGACCGGGCCGACGCCGCCTCGTCGGCAGCCGCCGAGCCTGCGCGGGAGGGGAGCGGCAGCAGCGACGACAGCGCGCGGGCGGACGATGCCGCGTCGGGCGGGGACGAGCGCACGGCCGAGCCCGACCCCCGACCGACGCGCACGCGCGAGCCCGCAGCCGACCCCGCCCCGGCGCCGAGGCCCGACCCGAAGCCGGACCCGAAGCCCGACCCGCCGCCGGTCAGCGGCGTCGGCCAGGGCACCGCCGCGCAGGGCCGCGAGGCGCTGGCGTGGGCGCGCTCGAAGATCGGGACGCCGTACCAGTGGGGCGGGGACGGCGACCCGGGCTACGACTGCTCCGGCCTGACGTCGGGCGCGTGGAACGCGGCGGGCGTGTGGATCACCCGCACCTCGCGGTCGCAGTACCTCACGGTCGGCAAGGTCTCCTACGACCGCATGCGCCCGGGCGACCTCATCTTCTACGCCAACGACACGTCCGACCCGTCGACCATCCGGCACGTGGCGATCTACGCCGGCGGCGGCATGATGGTCGAGGCGCCGCGCCCCGGTATCGACGTCCGCGAGACCCCGGTCCGCTGGGACGAGGTCATGCCGTACGCCGGCCGCCCGTAGTCGTTGTTTTGGCGCGATGAGGGGCTAATTTCGCTGGTTTATGAAAAGAGCTACAGCGAGCAAAAAAAACAGCG
>NZ_JBEYBQ010000042.1:0-34967 GCF_040632295.1 Isoptericola sp. NPDC019482 | reverse complement strand
CCGGCCGGGGGGGCGGCCTGGGGGGGGTGCGGGGGCCGCAATCGCGGTTGCTGACTTGTTCCTCAAACAGGACGTCTGAGGAACAAGTCAGCACGCTCGATGCGTCTCCGGCTGTCAGGAGGGATCGACCACGCGCGCGACGACGGCGCAGCGGTCGTCGCCCGGCGCGGCGCCGGTGGCGGCGCGCACGAGCAGGTGACGCAGGGCGTCGCGCTCGGCGTCGTCCAGCCCGGCGAGCAGCTCGTCCTCCGCGACGCGGACGCGGGCGTCGAGGTCGGCGAGCACGGCGCGGCCGTGCTCCGTCACGACGATCCGGCGGGCGCGGCGGTCGGCCGGGTCGGGCTGCCGCTCGACGAGGCCGCAGCCGGCCAGCTCGTCGAGGAGGTAGGTCATCACGGTGCGGTCGATGCCGAGCCGGGCGGCGAGCGCCGCCTGGGTGGGCGGGGCGTCGTGCGTGACGGCGGCGAGCACCTCGTACCCGCGGCCCCCGTGCGGCACGTCCGCGCACGCCGCGGCGACGCGCGCGCTCCACTCGCGCAGCAGCGCGGCCAGCGACCAGCCCAGCGGGGACGGGGCGTCCGGGCCAGGGGAGGTCTCCGCGGTGCTGCGCGTGGGGTCGGCGGTGGTGCTCACCGCGCCATCGTACGCGGAATGCGCGGTGCGTCAGAAGAGTTGCTGCTGATATCGTCTGTACGACAGACGATCTCCCGGGCGACGGGAGCGGTCCTCCCGCGAAAGGTCCCGCATGACGGACTACGGCCACGACCTGGTCTTCGGCACGTTCCTCACCCCCACGAACCGCGACCCGCAGCAGCCGGTGCGCCTCGCGCAGGCCAGCGAGGCGGCCGGGCTCGACCTGGTGACGTTCCAGGACCACCCGTACCAGCCGGGGTTCCTCGACACCTGGACCCTGCTGTCCTGGGTGGCCGCGCAGACCGAGCGCGTCACCGTCGCGGGCAACGTGCTCAACCTGCCGCTGCGCCCGCCCGCCGTGCTCGCACGCGCCGTCGCGTCGCTCGACCTGCTCTCCGGCGGACGCGCCGCGCTGGGCCTCGGCGCCGGCGGGTTCTGGGACCCGATCGTCGCGATGGGCGGCGACCGCCTCACGCCGGGGGAGTCCGTCGACGCGCTCGAGGAGGCGCTCGACATCGTCCGCGGGATCTGGGACGGCCGGGAGCGCCGCGCGCTGCGGGTCGAGGGCGCCCACCACCGCGTCGTCGGCGCCAAGCGCGGGCCCGAGCCCGCCCACGACGTCCCGATCTGGCTCGGCGCGCTCAAGCCGCGCATGCTGCGGCTCATCGCCCGCAAGGCCGACGGCTGGCTGCCCTCGCTCGCGTACCTCCAGGACGGCGACCTGCAGCGCGGGCACGCCATCATCGACGAGGCCGCCGAGGAGGCGGGGCGCCACCCGGCCGAGATCCGCCGCCTGCTCAACGTGCAGGGCGCGGTCACCGCCCAGCCGCAGGGGTTCCTGCAGGGGCCGGTGGAGCAGTGGGTCGACGAGCTGGCGGCGCTCGCGCTCGAGGACGGCATCGGCACCGTCATCCTCGCCGCCGACGACCCGGGCCTCATCCAGGTGTACGGGCAGGAGGTCGCGCCCGCGGTCCGCGAGCTGGTGGCGCGCGAGCGGGCGACGTCGGGCACGGCGCCCGCCGCGACCCAGCGTGGCGGGCGGGCGATCGCGCTGCGCCGGCCCGGCATCGACTACGCCGCCGTCCCCGCGGCGCTCGCGCCCTCCGCCGTCGAGCCCGGCGACCGCGCGTACGACGCCGTGCGGCACAACTATTTGCGCTCCGGTGCGCCCGGCCTCGTGCTCCGTCCTCACGACACCGCGCAGGTCGCGGAGGCCGTGCGGTTCGCGCGGTCGCAGGACGTGCCGCTCGGCGTGCGGTCGGGCGGGCACGGCATCAGCGGCCGGTCGACCAACGACGGCGGGATCGTCGTCGACCTGGGCGCGCTGGACCAGGTCGAGGTGGTCGACGAGGCCACCCGGCGCGTGCGCGTCGGGGTGGGCGCCACGTGGGGCCGCGTCGCCGAGGCGCTCGCGCCGCGCGGCTGGGCGATCAGCTCCGGCGACTCGGGCGGCGTGGGCGTCGGCGGGCTCGCGACCGCGGGCGGCGTCGGCTTCCTCGGCCGGCTGTACGGGCTGACGATCGACCACGTCGTCGCGGCGGAGGTCGTCACGGCTGACGGGCGCGTGGTCCGGACGTCGGCCGCCGAGAACCCCGACCTCTTCTGGGGTCTGCGCGGCGCGGGCGGCAACCTCGGCGTCGTGACGTGGGTGGAGATCGAGGCGATGGCGCTGGGGGACCAGGGCGCCGTCGTGTTCTCCCAGATGACGCTCGACGCGACCGACGTCGCGGGCACCCTCGAGCGGTGGGGCGCCGTCGTCGAGTCCGCACCGCGGGAGCTCACGAGCTTCCTCATCCTGTCGCCGGGACGTCGTGGGGAGGGGCCGGTCGCCCAGCTCATGACCGTGTGGGCGGGCGACGACACGGACGCCGCCGTCGAGCAGCTCGAGCGGCTGGCCGGCGCCGGGCCGCTGCTGGGCCACCAGGCGTACCTGCTGCCCTACGCGGGCGTCGTGCAGGCGGGCGAGAAGCACCACCAGGGCGGCGGCGACCCCGCCGTGCGCTCCGGGCTGGTCGCGCACCTGGACACGGCGACGGCGCGGGCGTTCGAGAAGCTCGCGCTGTCGGGGGAGGCGTACTTCCTGCAGGTGCGCGCCACCGGCGGGGCGGCGAACGACGTCGAGGTGGGCGAGACGGCGTACGCGCACCGGCACCAGAACTTCCTGCTGTCGGCGATGTCGTCGTTGCAGGACCGGCTCGACGCCGTGTGGGACGACGTCATGGCGCCGTACACCGACGGGCTGTACCTGTCGTTCGACACCGACACCCGGCCCGAGCGGCTGCTCGACGCCTTCCCCGAGCCGACGCTCACCCGGCTGCGCGAGGTGAAGCGGGACTGGGACCCGGACAACGTGTTCCGCGCCAACTTCCCGGTGCCGCCCGCCGAGAGCTGACCGCGCTGTGAGCGGGCCATGCGCGAGGATGGGGTCATGTCTCTCGCACCTCGGTACCTGGCCGACGACGCCCGCTACGAGTCGATGACCTACCGCCGCACGGGCCGCTCCGGCCTCGACCTGCCCGCGCTGTCGCTGGGCCTGTGGCACAACTTCGGCGACGTGAACCCGTTCGACACGCAGCGCGCCATCCTGCGCCGGGCCTTCGACCTCGGGATCACGCACTTCGACCTGGCCAACAACTACGGCCCGCCCTACGGCTCGGCGGAGGAGAACTTCGGACGGCACCTGGCGAAGGACCTCGCGCCGTACCGCGACGAGCTCGTCATCTCCACCAAGGCCGGCTACGACATGTGGCCCGGCCCGTACGGCGACCACGGCTCGCGCAAGTACCTGCTCTCCTCGCTCGACCAGTCGCTGACCCGCATGGGCCTGGACCACGTCGACGTCTTCTACCACCACCGGCCCGACCCCTCGACGCCGCTGACCGAGACGATGGGCGCGCTCGCGTCCGCCGTCCAGCAGGGCAAGGCGACGTACGTCGGCGTCTCCAACTACTCGCCGTCGCGCACGCGTGAGGCCGCGCAGGTGCTCGCCGACCTGGGCGTGCCGCTGCTCATCCACCAGCCCAGCTACTCGATGTTCAACCGGCACGTGGAGATCGCGGACCGCGACGACGCCTACGACGGCCATCAGAGCGAGTCGCTGCTCGACGTCGTCGAGGACCTGGGAGTCGGCACGATCGTCTTCTCCCCGCTGGCGCAGGGCCTGCTCACCGGGCGCTACCTGGGCGGCTCGGCGCCGGAGGGCTCGCGTGCCGCGCGCAGCGACTCGCCGTTCCTGTCGTCGTCGAACCTCACCGACACCTACCTCGACCGGGCGCGCGCGCTGAACGCGATCGCCGACGGGCGTGGCCAGACGCTCGCGCAGCTCGCCCTGTCGTGGGTGCTGCGAGACGCGCGCGTGACGTCGGCGCTCATCGGCGCGTCGTCCGTGGCGCAGCTCGAGGACAACGTGGCCGCGCTGTCCGCGCCCGCGCTCACCGACGACGAGATCGCCGCCATCGAGCCGCACGCCGTCGACGGCACCGGCCGCTGACCGAGTGCCCACGACGGAGAGAGGGGGACCGATGGTGGTCTGCTGGTTCGTCGGGCTGACGACGCTCGACGTCGTGCACCGGGCGACGGGACGGCCGGGCCCGAACGAGAAGGTCACGGCCTCGCGGCAGGACGTCGCCGCCGGCGGCCCGGCCGCCAACGCCGCCGTGACGGCGGCCGCGCTCGAGACGCACGCGATCCTCGTCAGCGCGCTGGGGGCCGGACCGATCGCGCAGGCGGTGCGGGTGGACCTCGACGACCGCGGGGTGCAGGTGCACGACGTCGCGGGCCCGGACGAGGAGTTCCCGCTCGCCGTCTCGGCGGTCCTCGTCGACGACGCGACGGGGGAGCGGTCCGTGGTCTCGCCCGACGCCGCGCTCGTCGCGGTGCCCGCGCCCCGGCCGGACGCGCTCGCGGGGCTGCGGCGCCCGGACGTCGTCCTCTTCGACGGTCATCACCCCGAGATCGCCCGGGCGGTGCTGGCGCACGTCGACGTCCTGCGCCCCCGGCCGGTCATCGTGGTGGACGGCGGGCGGTGGCGGCCCGTGTTCGCGGAGCTGCTGCCCGCGGCGGACGTCGCGGCCCTCAGCGCGGACTTCACCGTGCCCGCGGACGTCGTGCCCGGCGCGACCGACGCCGAGCACGGCGCGCTGCTGCTCGGGGCGCGGTCCGTGGTGGTCACGCACGGCGGCGACCCGGTCACCTGGGCCCGGCCGCGCCGGCGCGACGACGGCGCCGTCGAGGTCGGCGAGCGCGGCACCGCGCCCGTGCCGGAGGTCGACGTGCAGGACACGCTCGGCGCCGGCGACGCGTTCCACGGCGCGCTGGCCGTGGCCCTCGCCCGCGGAGAAGCGCTGCCGGACGCCTGCGCCGCCGCGGTGCGCGTCGCCAGCGTGCGCGTCGGGAAGGTCGGGCCGCGCGCCTGGCTCGCCCACCTCCCCGAGCTGTCAGAGCCACGCGAAGGTTCTGACGTCCCGGGCCCTGACAGCTCCCGGGACGCATGAGTTGTCAGGGCCAGGAGCAGGTCTTCAGGATCGTGGCCCCGACAAGCGGCCGGAGCCGGGCGCGATGACGACGGCGGAGCTCGTCGCACGCGCCCGGCGGCTGGCGGTGCCCGGCGAGCGGCGGATCATCGGGATCGTCGGCGCGCCCGGAGCGGGGAAGTCCACGCTCGCGCGCGCCGTCGTCGACGCCCTCGGGCCGGCGCTCGCCGTCGAGGTCGGCATGGACGGCTACCACCTGTCGAACGCCGTCCTGGCGGACCTCGGCCGCGGCGACCGCAAGGGCGCCGTCGACACGTTCGACGACGCCGGGTACGCGGCGCTGGTCGCCCGCCTCGCGGACGCCCGGCCGGGCGACCCGCCCGTGTACGCGCCCGTGTTCCGCCGCGAGATCGAGGAGCCCGTGGCGGCGGGCGTCGCCGTGCCGTCCGACGTTCCCCTGGTCGTGACGGAGGGCAACTACCTGCTCACTCCCACCGGGGCCTGGCCGCAGGCGCGGGCCCGCATGGCGGAGGTCTGGTACCTCGACGCGCCCGACGACGTCCGCCTCGCGCGGTTGGAGGAGCGTCACCACGCCTTCGGCAAGAGCCGCGACGACGCCCGCCGCTGGGCGCGCGGCTCGGACCAGGTCAACGCCGAGCTGATCCGGGCGGCCCGCGGCGGGGCCGACCTCGTCGTCACGTGGGAGGCCTGAGCTCACCTCCGTGACCGGGGCGGGCCCGCGTAGTCCTCCGGGAGTACGCCGAGGTGACGTCCCCGGCACGACGACCCGCGCCGGCATCGGCGGGAGGGTGGAGCCATGACCTCGAAGACGTCGGGGTCCTGGACAGGGAAGTGATGAGATGAGCATCGACCAGGGGTCCGTGACGAAGGACCGCGCGGTGCACGCCACCCGTCGGCAGCCGTCGCTCTGGCTGGCCGGGGGTGTCGCGGCGGTCTACGCATCGATCTTCACCGGCACCCAGCTCGCGTCGGGAATCGGCTACCAGGAGATGTTCAGTTCGGCGTCGAACGCCTGGCACGGGCCGGTGCTCGGCCTCGCCCTCGGTGCGGTGTTCCTGCTCGTCGTCCGTGCCCTGACCCGGTGGGACCACCTCTGGAAGGACGCATCCCGCCTGCGGATGCGGTGGCCGATGTGGCTCGCGCTCGGGGCCTTCGGCGCGGCGACGCTGGCACGGTTCGCCGTCGCGTCCTGGTCCGCCGTCGACGGCGGCCTGCTGGCCGCGATCCTCGTCGCCGGAGCCCTGGTCGGCCTCACCGAGGAGCTGCTGTTCCGCGGGTTCGTCCTGCGTGCCCTGCGCGGGAAGGCCCGCTGTGAGGGCGTCGCCGTCCTGGTGACCACGCTCGCCTTCGGTTCCATGCACCTCCTGAACGTCCTCCAGGGCAACACCGTGGCGCAGGGGTTCGAGCAGCTGGTGCTGGCCTCGCTCACCGGCCTCACGCTCTACCTCTTCCGCCGCTCGACGGGCCTGCTCGTCGTCGCGATGGCCGCGCACGCGCTCTGGGACATCTCGACCTTCCTCCCCAGCGGCGCCCCCGGGCTGAACGTCACGGTCTCGCTGCTCGCCGCCCTCGGCGGCCTCGTCGCCCTGGTGTCGGTGGTCCGGCACGACCGCACCCCGGCGCTGCCCCGCCCGGACACCGACCGGCCGGCGGTCTCCCGTGCCGACCTGGCGGAGGCCGCCTGACGCGGCCAGGTCACCGCGACCGACCGCGACGGCCCCTCGGAGCTCCCGGGACAGCCGTCGCGGTCGGTCGTCGGACAGCGGTCAGAGCTGGTGGCGCGCCGCCTCGATGAGGGGCCGGATGCGGTAGGGGATGAGCTCGCCCATGGACAGCGACGTCTCGGTGCGCTCGACGCCGTCGATGGCGAGGATGGCGGCGTCGATGCGGAACAGGTGGTCGGTGTCCCGGCACACGACGTGCACGCGGAGGTCGGCGGCGCCGCTGTGCCCGTAGGCCTGCACGACCTCGGGGATCTCGGCCAGCCGGTCGACGATGGCGGGCAGCTCGCGCTGGCGCACGGTGACCTCGAGGAACGCCGTCAGCGGGTGGCCCAGTGCGGCGGGGTTGATGCGCCGGTCGAAGTCGAGGAAGGCGCCGGACTCCTCGAGCCGGGTCAGCCGAGCGTGCACCGTGTTCCGGGACAGGCGCAGGCGCTCCGCGAGCGCGGCGATCGTGGCCCGCGGGTCGTCGGCGAGGGCCGTCAGGAGGCTCAGGTCCACGGCGTCGTAGCTGCGCACATCGACCAGCCTAACGGGGTCGGCCTGAGCACTCTGCTCAACGTGTCGCGGGGTGCTGGTCGCACTCTGTGAGCGGCGTTACGTTCGCGGTATCCGGCGCTCGACGACGAGCTTCCGGCGACACGCGAGGTGAGGCGACGATGCCCAGCACCATGGGTTCGACGTCCCGCGACGACCTGTCACGAGCGGGTGGAGCGCGGGCGGAGACGGCGTCCGGTACGACGGACGGAACGACGACAGGCAGCACGAACGGCAGCTCGAACGGCAGCACGAGCCCGGGCACGACGGCGGCCGGCGCGGCGAGCGCGGCTCGACCCGGCGACGTGCCGCTCCGGCTGCTCGACGAAAAGGGCGTGCGACACCCGGAACCGGCGCTCGACCGCTGGCTGACGGACGTCGACGCGGGCACGGACGACGCCCGGGCGGCGCTGCTGGCGCTGTACGAGGAGATGGTCGTGGCCCGGCGCATCGACGCCGAGGCGACGGCGCTGCAGCGGCAGGGCGAGCTCGCGCTGTGGCCGCCGCTGCAGGGCCAGGAGGCCGCCCAGGTGGGCTCGGCCGCCGCCCTGCGGTCCGACGACTTCGTGTTCTCCAGCTACCGGGAGCACGCCGTCGCCCGCAAGCGCGGCGTCGCGGCGGTGGACCTGCTGCGCGTGTGGCGCGGCATCACGGCCTCGGGCTGGGACCCGTACGCGGTGAACATGGCGACGCCGCAGGTCATCATCGGCGCGCAGGCCCTGCACGGCGTGGGCTACGCGCTGGGGATCCAGGCGGACCTCGAGCGCGGCGTCGTCGAGGCGGGTGACGACGGCACGGCCGCCGTCGTGGCGTACGTCGGCGACGGCGCGATGAGCCAGGGCGACGTCAACGAGGCGTTCGTCTTCGCGGCGACGTGGCAGGTGCCGCTGGTGTTGTTCTGCCAGAACAACCAGTGGGCGATCTCCGAGCCGGTGACGCTGCAGTCGGGCGTGCCGCTGGTGCGCCGGGCGGACGGCTTCGGCGTCCCGGGCGTGCGCGTGGACGGCAACGACGTGCTCGCCGTCCTCGCGGTGACGCGCGAGGCGCTGCACCGCGCCCGCACGGGCGGCGGCCCGACGTTCGTCGAGGCCGTGACGTACCGGATGGGCCCGCACACCACCGCCGACGACCCGACCCGCTACCGCGACGCGTCCGAGCTGGACGCCTGGGCCGAGCGCGACCCGGTCGCGCGGCTCGCGGCGTACCTGCGGGCCGGCGGCCTGCTCACCGACGACGACGAGGCGCGGGTGCGCGCCGCGGCCGACGCCGTCGCCGCCGAGCTGCGCTCCGGAGTCGTCGCCCTGCAGGACCCGCCGCCCCTGAGCGTCTTCGACCACGTGTACGCCGAGCCGCACCCGACCGTGGCGGCCGAGCGGGCCGAGCACGCGGCGTACCTGGCGGGCTTCGACGCCGCCGACACCTCCGAGACCACGAACGACCGCGCCGAGGGGGCCGACCGATGACGATCCAGACCGGGGCCCGGACCCTGACCCTCGCCAAGGCGCTCGGCGCCGGGCTGCGCCAGGCCATGACCGACGACCCGACCGTCATGGTGCTCGGCGAGGACATCGGCCGCCTCGGCGGCGTGTACCGCGTGACCGACGGCCTGCAGGCGGAGTTCGGCCCCCGCCGTGTGGTGGACACACCGCTCGCGGAGTCCGGCATCCTCGGCACCGCCGTGGGCCTCGCGTACCGCGGGTACCGGCCCGTGGTGGAGATCCAGTTCGACGGCTTCGTCTACGTGGCGTTCGACCAGATCGTCAGCCAGCTCGCCAAGATGCACGCCCGCACGAACGGCAAGGTGAGGCTGCCCGTGACGATCCGCATCCCCGTGGCGGGCGGCATCGGCGCCGCCGAGCACCACTCCGAGTCGCCGGAGGCGTACTTCGTGCACACCGCCGGGCTGCGCGTGGTGTCGGTGTCGAACCCGCAGGACGCGTCGACCGTGCTGCGCCAGGCGATCGCGTGCGACGACCCGGTCGTGTTCTTCGAGCCCAAGCGGCTGTACCACGTCAAGGGCGAGGTGGACGCGGACCTGCCGCTCGACGACGCGCCGCCGATGGGCGCCGCGCGCGTCGTCGCGCCGGGCGACGACGTCACGCTCGTGACGTTCGGATCGCACGTCGCGACGGCGCTCGACGCCGCGACCGCGGCGTCCGACGAGGGTGTCTCGGTCGAGGTGATCGACCTGCGCTCGCTGTCCCCGATCGACCACGACACGATCGCGGCGTCCGTGCGGCGCACCGGACGGCTCGTCGTGCTGCACGAGGGGCCGCGGCAGGCCGGCGTCGGGGCGGAGATCGCGACGTCGGTCACCGAGAGCTGCTTCGACTTCCTCGAGGCGCCGCCCGTCCGCGTCACCGGGTACGACATCCCGTACCCGCCCGCGAAGCTCGAGGGCAACCAGGTGCCCGACCTCGACCGCGTGCTCGTCGGCATCGACCGCGCGCTGGGCCGGGTGCCGACGTCGGGCGCCGGCGTGGAGGTGGGAGCGTGATGGCGACGCGCGAGTTCAAGCTGCCCGACCTCGGCGAGGGACTGACCGAGTCCGAGGTCGTCGAGTGGCGCGTGGCCGTGGGCGACGCCGTCGAGCTCAACCAGGTGATCGCCGAGGTGGAGACCGCCAAGGCGCTGGTGGAGCTGCCGTCGCCGTGCGCCGGCGTCGTGCGCGTGCTGCACGCCGAGGAGGGGCAGACCGTCGAGGTCGGCGAGCCGCTGGTGACCTTCGACCTGTCGACCGGCGGCGAGTTGTCAGAGCCACAGCCGGGTATAGCCGGTCCTGGCTCTGACAACTCCCAGGCCCGGGAGTTGTCAGAGCCACAGCGGGGTATGGCCCGTCCTGGCTCTGACAGCTCGGCAGGGGAGGACAGCCCGGAGCCGAACCTCGTCGGATACGGCGCGCGGCCCGCGCGGTCGGGACGCCCGGCACGACGACGGCGCCGGGACGCCCCGGCCGCAGTCTCGGCTCACGTCGCGACGGCGGCGGCACCGGCCGTCGCCGCGAACGGCGTCGCGTCCGCCCCGGCGTCGGACGGGCGGGGGGAGCGGCCGCGCTCGACGCCGGTCGTGCGGGCGCTGGCGCGGCAGCGCGGGATCGACCTCGCCACGGTCACGGGGACCGGCCCGCACGGACGCATCACGCGGGACGACGTCGAGGCGGCGTCGTCGGGCACCGCGGCCCCGGCGGCGCAGGGCTCGACGTCGGCCCCCGCGAGGACGGCGGACGGCGAGACGCGCACCCCGGTGCGCAGCGTCCGCAAGCGCACGGCGGCGGCGATGGTCGCGAGCGCGGCGGCGCCGCAGGCGTCGGTGTTCCTCACCGTGGACGTCACGGCGAGCATGGAGCTGTTGGTCCGGCTCAAGACGCACCCGATGGCGGGCGGGCAGCGCATCACGGTGCTGGCGCTGGTGGCGCGGGCCGTCCTGGCGCTGCTCCCGCAGCACCCGTCGCTCACGAGCCGCTGGGTGGACCTGCCGGGCGGCGAGGCGGAGATCGTCCGGCCCACGCACGTGAACCTCGGCATCGCCGTCGCGACCGACCGCGGGCTGGTCGTGCCGCACGTCCCCGCCGCGGACACGCTGTCGCTGCCGGGGCTCGCCGCGGCGCTGACGGACCTCACGACGACGGCCCGCGCGGGCCGCACCACGCCCGAGCGGCTGACGGGCGGCACGCTGACCATCACGAACATCGGCGTCTTCGGGGTGGACTCCGGCACGCCGATCCTCAACCCGGGCGAGCCGGCGATCCTCGGCCTCGGCCAGGTCGCCCGCCGCCCGTGGGAGCACGACGGCGAGGTGGCGCTGCGGCAGGTGACGACGCTCAGCCTGACGTTCGACCACCGGGTGGTGGACGGCGAGCAGGGCGCCCGCTTCCTCGCCGAGCTCGGGGCGGTGCTCGCCGACCCGGCGCTCGCCGTGCTGCTGGGCGGGGACGGCCCGGCCGCCGAGGGAGAGGAGCCCGCGTGACCGTCCTCGACTCCGCCGTCGACCCCCGTGCCGACGCCGCCCGCGCCAACGACGAGGCGCAGCGAGCGCTCGCGGACCGGCTCCGCGAGCGCACCGCCGCGGCCGCGCGCGGCGGCACGCAGCGGTCGCGCGACCAGCACACGTCCCGCGGCAAGCTGCTGCCACGGGACCGCGTGGCACGGCTCCTCGACGAGGGCAGCCCGTTCCTCGAGGTGGCGCCGCTCGCGGCGTTCGGCGTGGACGACGGGGCCTGGCCGGGCGCGGGCGTCATCGCCGGCATCGGGCTGGTGAGCGGGCGGCAGGTGATGGTGGTCTGCAACGACGCGACCGTCAAGGGCGGCACCTACCACCCGCTCACCGTGAAGAAGCACCTGCGGGCGCAGGAGATCGCGCTGGAGAACCGGCTGCCGTGCGTCTACCTCGTGGACTCGGGCGGCGCGTTCCTGCCCCGGCAGGACGAGGTGTTCCCCGACCGCGACCACTTCGGCCGGATCTTCTACCACCAGGCGAGGCTGTCGGCGGCGCGCATCCCGCAGATCTCGGCAGTCCTCGGCTCGTGCACGGCGGGCGGTGCGTACGTGCCGGCGATGAGCGACGAGACCGTCATCGTGCGCGACCAGGGCACGATCTTCCTCGGCGGCCCGCCGCTGGTGAAGGCCGCGATCGGCGAGGACGTCACGGCGGAGGAGCTGGGCGGCGGGGAGCTGCACGCGCGGCGGTCCGGCGTCGTCGACCACCTCGCCGACGACGACGAGCACGCGCTCGACATCGTGCGCGACGTCGTGAGCACGCTGCCGCCGGACCCCGAGCCGGCGTGGGACGTCGCGCCGTCGCGCGAACCTGCCGTCGACCCGGACGGGTTGTACGCCGCTGTACCAGTCGACGTGCAGCAACCGTACGACCCGCGCGAGGTGATCGCCCGCATCGTCGACGGCAGCGAGCTGCACGAGTTCAAGCCCGAGTACGGCACCACGCTGGTCACGGGGTTCGCGCGCATCCACGGCCACCCGGTGGGGGTGCTGGCCAACGCGGGCGTGCTGTTCCGCGAGTCCGCGCTCAAGGGCGCGCACTTCGTGGAGCTGTGCGACCAGCGCGGGATCCCGCTGCTGTTCCTGCAGAACATCTCCGGGTTCATGGTGGGCCGCGACGCCGAGGCGGGCGGCATCGCCAAGGACGGCGCCAAGATGGTCACCGCCGTCGCGACGACGCGCGTGCCGAAGCTGACCGTCATCGTGGGCGGCTCGTTCGGCGCCGGGAACTACGCCATGTGCGGGCGGGCGTACTCGCCGCGCTTCCTGTGGTCGTGGCCCGGTTCCCGCATCTCGGTGATGGGTGGCGCGCAGGCGTCGTCGGTGCTCGCCACCGTGAAGCGTGACCAGCTCGCCCGGCGCGGCGAGGAGTGGGACGCGGGCGAGGAGGAGGCGTTCCGCGCCGAGATCCGCGACGGCTACGAGGTGGCCGGCGACCCGTACCACGCGACGTCGCGGCTGTGGGACGACGGCATCGTGGACCCGCCCGACACGCGCCGCGTGCTCGGCCTCGCGCTGGGCGTGTGCGCCCGCACCCCGCTGCCCGGCGGCTCCCCGACCGCCCCCGACGACGAGCCCCGCTTCGGGCTCTTCCGGATGTGAGCGTCATGAGCACCCGACCCTTCACCACCGTCCTCGTCGCCAACCGCGGCGAGATCGCGTGCCGCGTGATCGGCACGCTGCGCCGCCTGGGGATCCGTTCCGTGGCCGTGTACTCCGACGCCGACGCGGGAGCCCGGCACGTGCGGGAGGCCGACGTCGCCGTCCGGCTCGGTCCGGCGCCCGCCGCGCAGAGCTACCTCGACGTCGAGGCGGTCGTGGCGGCGGCCGTCGCGACGGGCGCCGACGCGATCCACCCGGGCTACGGCTTCCTGTCCGAGAACCCCGCCCTGGCGCGGGCGTGCGAGCGCGCCGGCGTCGTCTTCGTCGGGCCGTCGGTCGAGGCGCTGAAGACCATGGCGGACAAGGCGGCCGCCAAGCGCCTCGTCGCGTCCCACGACGTGCCGGTGCTGCCCGGCACGCTCGACGACGGGCTCGACGACGCGGACCTCGTCGCCGCGTCGGGCGACGTCGGGTTCCCGCTGCTGGTCAAGCCCGTCGCGGGCGGCGGCGGCAAGGGCATGGAGGTGGTGCGCGTCGCGGACGAGCTGCCGGGTGCGCTGGCCTCGGCCCGGCGCGTGGCCGCGGCGTCGTTCGGCGACGACGGCCTGCTGCTGGAGCGGCTCGTCGAGCGCCCGCGGCACATCGAGGTGCAGGTGCTGGCCGACACGCACGGCGCCGTCGTGCACCTGGGCGAGCGCGAGTGCACGCTGCAGCGCCGCCACCAGAAGGTGGTGGAGGAGGCGCCGTCGCCCGCCGTCGGCGAGGCGACCCGGGCCCGGCTCGGGGAGGCCGCGTGCGCGGTCGCGCGGTCGGTCGGCTACGTCGGCGCCGGGACGGTCGAGTTCCTCGTGCCCGGCGACGTCCCCGGCGCCTTCTGGTTCATCGAGATGAACACCCGCCTGCAGGTGGAGCACCCCGTGACCGAGCTGGTCACCGGGCTCGACCTCGTGGAGCAGCAGCTGCGCGTCGCGGCGGGGGAGCCGCTCGGCCTCGCGCAGGACGACGTGCGGCTGGAGGGGCACGCCGTCGAGGCCCGCCTCTACGCGGAGCAGCCCGCGCGCGGGTTCCTTCCCGCCGCCGGGCGGGTGCTGCGCTACGACGACGCCGGCGTGCCGGCCGGACCAGGCGCCACGCCGCTCCGTCTCGACAGCGGCCTGCTGACGGGCGCCGAGGTGACCGGCGACTACGACCCGATGCTCGCCAAGGCCGTGGCCTGGGCGCCCACCCGCGCCGAGGCGATCGCGCGGCTCGACGGGCTGCTGGCCGACGTCGTCGTGCTGGGCGTCGAGACCAACGCCGGCTTCCTGCGCGACCTGCTCGCCGACGACGACGTGCGCGCCGGCCGCCTCGACACGGGCCTCATCGACCGCTTCGTCGCCGGGCTGTCGGACGCGCCGCCCGCCGGGGTGAGCCGTGCGTCTGACAACGGCGCCGACCCCGACGGCGTGTCAGACACTCAGCGCGCCCCGGTGACACGCACGTCTGACAGGTCGTTGGTCGCGGCGGCGCTGCTCGCGCTCGACGGCGGCACCCTCGCGGCGGCCGGCCCGTGGTCGGCCGCCGACGGCTGGCGGCTCAACGGAGCGCCCGCGCCGCGGCGGGCGGTGCTCGTCGACGCGGCGGGCACGGAGCACGCCGTCGCCGTCACCGGGTCGCCCGACGTCACCGGGTCGCCCGACGACGCCGTCGTCACGATCGACGACGGCGAGCCCGTGCGCGCGTCCCTGCGCACCCTCGGCGACCGGGCCGGCGCAAGCCACATGCTCACCGTCGACGGCACCACCCGCACCGTTGTGAGCGCGATCTCGGGGGTTATTGGCGACCGAATAGTCCCCGAAATCGCGCCCACAACGGCTCCCGTGGCGGTGTGGGTGCACGTGGACGGGCGGGCGGCGTCGTTCACGGTGCTCGACCGCGCCGCGCTGGCCGCACGACGGCGGGCGGAGCGCGCCCTCGGCGGCGGCGGAGCGGCGGACGCCGCCGCCCGGGCCCCGGTGCGCGTCGCGATGCCCGGCACGGTGTCCGCGGTGCCCGTCGCGGACGGCGCCGTCGTCGCCGCCGGCCAGACCGTCGTCGTCGTCGAGGCGATGAAGATGGAGCACCCGCTGCTCGCGCCCGTCGGCGGCGTCGTGCGCCTCGACGTGCGCGCCGGCGACCAGGTGCGCCTCGACCAGGTGGTCGCCGTCGTCGACCCGACCGCCGAAGAGCCTGTCGACCCACCCGTCGACACCCCCGAGGACCATGCTCCCGCCCCGGCACACCCCGCCGCGGCGGCAGCGCATCCCCAGGCAGACCCAGCCACGCGAGGAGCGTCATGATCAGCGAGACCCAGTCGACCGTGCTCACCGACGAGCAGCGGAAGCTCAGCGCCGTGGTGCGCGAGTTCGCGGACCAGGTGGTGGCGCCTGCTGCCTACAAGTACGACACCGAGCGCCGTCTGCCGGTCGAGATCATCCAGCAGATGGGCGAGCTGGGGCTGTTCGGCCTGCCGTTCCCGGTGGACGTGGGCGGGCAGGGCAAGGACTACGTGTCGCTGTGCCTCGCGGTCGAAGCGCTCGCGCGGGTGGACCAGTCGATCGCGGTGACGCTCGAGGCGGGCGTCGGGCTGGGCATCATGCCGATCTTCCGGCACGGCACGGACGAGCAGAAGCAGTGCTGGCTGCCCGACCTGGTCAGCGGCCGCGCGCTCGCCGCGTTCGGCCTCACCGAGGCGGGGGCCGGGTCGGACGCCGGCGCCACGCGCACCACCGCGCGGCTCGACGAGCGAGCGGGCGAGTGGGTGATCGACGGCTCCAAGCAGTTCATCACCAACTCCGGCACGCCGATCACGAGCGTCCTCACCGTGACGGCGGTGACCGGCGAGCGGACCGACGCGGACGGCGTCGTCCACAAGGAGCTGTCGTCGTTCCTCGTGCCCGCGGGCACCGCCGGCCTCACCGTGGGGCCGAGCTACGACAAGGTCGGCTGGCACACGTCGGACACCCACCCGCTGACGCTCGACGGCGTCCGCGTGCCGGCCGGGAACCTGCTGGGCGAGCAGGGGCGCGGGTACGCGAACTTCCTGCGCGCGCTCGACGAGGGCCGCATCGCCTTCGCCGCCCTGGCCACGGGAGCCGCGCAGGGCTGCCTCGAGGAGGCGCTGCGCTACGCGAAGGAGCGCGAGGTCTTCGGCCATGCGATCGGCGGCAACCAGCACATCGCGTTCACGCTCGCGCGCATGCAGGCGCGGGTCCACTCGGCCCGGCTCTGCTGGCTCGACGCCGCGCTCAAGCAGGTGCACGGCAAGCCGTTCAAGGCGGAGGCGTCGGTGGCGAAGCTCGTGGGCGGCGAGGCCGCGATGGCGAACGCGCGCGACGCCGCGCAGATCTTCGGCGGCTACGGCTTCCTCAACGAGAACCCGGTGGCCCGGCACTACCGCGACTCGAAGGTGCTCGAGGTGGGCGAGGGCACCACGGAGGTGCAGCTCATGATCATCGCCCGCGACCTGGGGCTGGCGTCGTGACCCCCGGCCGGGTGCCGAACAGGCGGTTGACACCGTTATGCCGTCGTTCTGCACCCGATAACGGTGTCAACCGCCTGTTCGGCACGAGCGAGGAGGGAGCACGTCATGCGTGACGAGGTGCAGCGCGGGCTGTACTACGACGAGCTGGAGCCGGACGTGCGGTACGTGCACCGGCCGGGCCGCACGATGACGGAGGCGGACGACGTGCTGTTCACGTCCGTCACGATGAACCCCCAGGGGCTGCACCTGGACGCGGCGTGGGCGGCGACGCAGCCGTTCGGCCGCCCCCTGGTGAACTCGATGCTCACGCTGGCCACGCTGGTGGGGCTGTCGGTGGCGCACCTGACGCGCGGCACCCTCGTGGCGAACCTCGGCTTCACGGAGGTGGCGTTCCCGCACCCGATGTTCCACGGCGACACGCTGTACGGGGAGACGACGGTGCTCGACCGGCGGCTGTCGCGCTCGCGCCCGGGCACGGGCGTCGTGACCGTCGAGCACGTGGGCCGCAACCAGGACGGCGAGGTCGTGGCGAAGGCCGGACGGACCATGCTGATGTGGACGCGCGAGGGCCACGAGGAGCACGAGCACAAGAACGCGAGCGAGCACGGCGGGGGCGTGCTGTGAACCCCGCCCCGTTCACGCTCGGCCCGGCGCTCCTGTTCTGCCCGGCCGACCGGCCCGACCGGTTCGCCAAGGCCCTGGACCGCGCCGACGCGGCGATCCTCGACCTCGAGGACGCCGTCGCGCCCGGGCGCAAGGACGCGGCCCGCGCCGCGCTGGTGGACACGGTGCTGGACCCGGAACGGGTGATCGTGCGCGTCAACGCGGTCGGCACCCCGGAGCACGACGCCGACGTCGCCGCCCTGGCCCGCACGCCGTACCGCACGGTGATGCTGCCGAAGGCGGACGGCCGGTTCGTCGGCCCGTTGCTCGCGCCGGACGGCGGCCCGTACGCCGTCGTCGCGCTGTGCGAGACGGCGGCGGGCGTGCTCGCCGCGCCCGCGCTGGCCGCGCGGCCCGACGTCGTCGCGCTCGCGTGGGGCGCCGAGGACCTGGTGGCCTCCTTGCACGGCACGTCCAGCCGGCGGCACGACGGCGGCTACCGCGACGTCGCGCGGCACGCACGGTCGGCGGTGCTGCTCGCCGCCGGCGCGGCGGGGAAGGCCGCGATCGACGCCGTCCACCTGGAGCTCGACGACCTCGCGGGCCTGCGTGCCGAGGCGCAGGACGCCGCGGCCAGCGGGTTCGCCGCGTCGCTGTGCGTGCACCCGAGCCACGTCGCCGTCGTGCGCGCCGCGTTCGCGCCGTCGGAGGCCGAGGTGGAGCGGGCGCGCGAGGTGCTCGCCGCGGCGAGCGGCCGGGCGGAGGCGCTCGCGGACCTCCCCGCCGGCAGGTCCGTCGACTCCGGCGTGCTCACCGTCGGCGGGCAGATGGTCGACGCGCCGCTGCTGCGGCACGCGGAGGCGGTGCTGCGCCGGTTCGAGGAGGCCGGGCAGGGTGCGGAAGGGACTCCCGACGGTCCCACCGTCGGACGTACGGTCGAGGAGAACGGGGGACGACGATGACGGTGTCGAGGACGGTGGACCGGCGGCAGCCCAGCGCCGTGGCCGCGCTGGACGGCCTGCTGCACGACGGCATGACGATCGCCGTCGGCGGGTTCGGCCTGAGCGGCAACCCGAACGACCTCATCGAGGCGGTGCGCGACTCCGGGGTGCGGGACCTGACGGTCGTGTCCAACAACATGGGCGTGGACGGCAAGGGGCTCGGCATCCTGCTGGAGAACGACCAGGTGCGACGGGTGCTGTCGTCGTACGTGGGGGAGAACAAGCTGTTCGCGCAGCAGTACCTGGACGGCGCGCTCGAGGTGGAGTTCGTGCCGCAGGGCACGCTCGCCGAGCGGCTGCGGGCGGGCGGCGCGGGCATCCCCGCGTTCTACACGCCCACCGGGGTCGGCACGCCGGTCGCCGAGGGCAAGCCGGTCGACGAGATCGACGGCCGGCGGTACGTGCTGGAGCGCGCCATCGTCGCGGACCTGTCGCTGGTGCACGCGCGGCGCGCGGACCGGTTCGGCAACCTCGTCTACCGGTACACGGCCCGGAACTTCAACCCCGTGGTCGCGACGGCCGGGCGGGTCACCGTCGTCGAGGCGGAGGAGATCACCGACGAGCCGATCGACCCGGACGTCGTCGTGACGCCGGGCATCTACACGCACCGCCTCGTGCTGGCGCGCGAGCGGGTCAAGGACATCGAGCAGCGCACGGTGCGCCCCGCCCCGGCGACGACGGCGGACGCAGCGACGACGGCGGGAGGTGCGGCATGACCTGGACGCGTGACGAGATGGCCGCCGTCGCGGCGGCGGAGCTGCGCGACGGCGACTACGTCAACCTCGGCATCGGCATCCCGACGCTGGTGGCGAACCACCTGCCGCCGGGTGTCGGCATCACGCTGCAGAGCGAGAACGGGCTGCTCGGCATCGGGCCGTTCCCGGTCGAGGGCGCCGAGGACGCGGACCTCATCAACGCGGGCAAGCAGACGGTCACCGCGGTGCCCGGCGCGAGCTTCTTCGACGCCGCCGACTCCTTCGCCATGATCCGGGGCGGCCACATCGACATCGCGATCCTGGGCGCGCTGCAGGTGTCCGCCACGGGCGATCTGGCGAGCTGGACCGTGCCCGGCAAGCTCGTCAAGGGCATGGGCGGGGCGATGGACCTGGTGGTCGGTGCGCGGCGGATCGTCGCGCTCATGGACCACGTGGCCCGCGACGGCACCCCTAAGCTGCGCCGCCGCTGCACGCTGCCGCTCACGGGGGAGGGCGTCGTCGACCGGATCGTCACCGACCGGGCCGTGCTCGACGTCACCGACCACGGCCTGGAGGCCGCGTTCGTGCTGCGGCGGCTGGCGCCGGGCGTGACCGTCGACGAGGTGCGCGAGGCGACCGAGGCAGAGCTGGTCGTGGAGCTGGACGACGATCGGAACGACGAGGCCGGGACGGGCGACGGCTCGGCCGCGGCGGTGGAGGAGGGGCACCGATGACCGTGATCGCGGGATACCGGCGGACGCCGTTCGTGCGCTCGAACGGGGCGTTCGCGTCCGTGCCGGCGACGACGCTGGGCGCGCACGCGCTGGCGGCGGCGCTCGCGGCGGCGGGCGTGGAGCCGGGGGAGGTGGACGTCGTCGTCGGCGGGCAGGTGCTGCAGGGCGGCGCGGGGCAGAACCCGGCCCGGCAGGCGGGCGTCGGCGCGGGGGTGCCGATGACGGTGCCGGCGGTGACGCTCAACGCCGTCTGCCTGTCCGGGGCGGAGGCGGTGGTGCAGGCGCACCGCCTCATCAGCGGCGGGGAAGCGAGGATCGTCGCGGTGGTCGGGATGGAGTCGATGACGCTGGCCCCGCACGCCTGGGTCGGCTCGCGCGCCGGGAAGAAGTTCGGCCCGGTCGAGCTGATCGACACGATGGCGCACGACGGGCTGACCGACGCGTTCGAGCACGACTCGATGGGGCTGAGCACCGAGCGGCACGGCGAGGCGATGGCCGCCGCGGCCTGGAACACGCGCGAGGCGCAGGACGCGCTCGCCGTCGCGTCGCACGCGCGGGCGGCCAAGGCGGCCGACCTGCTGGCGGAGGAGATCGCGCCCTACGACGTCCCCGGCCGCCGCGGCACCGTGCGGGTGGAGGCCGACGACGGCGTGCGCCCGGACTCCACGCTCGACGGTCTGGGCCGCCTGCGGCCGGCGTTCCGCGAGGACGGCACGATCACGGCGGGCAACGCGTCGCAGATCTCCGACGGCGCGGCGGCCCTGGTGCTCGTGGCGGACGACGTCGCGGAGGCACGCGGGCTGTCCGGTGTCCGCGTGCGCTCCCACGCGCTCGTCGCGGGGCCCGACGTCGGCCTGCACGCGCAGCCGGCGAACGCGATCGCCGCCGCCTGCGAGCGGGCGGGCCTTTCCCCGCGCGACCTCGGCGCCCTCGAGATCAACGAGGCGTTCGCGGCGGTCGTGCTCGCGTCGGTGGACATGCTGGGGCTGGACCCGGAGCTGGTGAACGCGCACGGCGGCGCCATCGCGCTGGGACACCCGATCGGGGCGTCAGGGGCGCGTGTCGTGGGGCACCTCGCCCGGCGGCTGGAGCTGCTCGGGCCCGGCTCGGTGGGCGCCGCCGCACTGTGCGGCGGCGGGGGCCAGGGCTCCGCGGTGCTCCTGGAAGTCTGACGGCGCCGTCTCCGCGTCGGGGCGGCAGTTCGTGCTCACGTCGGCAGTTCGAACTGCCGCGCTGAGTCCGAACTGCCGCGGCGAGCGTCAGGGCCTCGCGGTGCGGCGCGATCGTTCCTGGTCGGTCGGTGGCCCGGACCGTGGGCGGCCGGGCAGGATGGTGGGTCGTGACGACGACGCGCGCCCCCCGACCTCCCCGCATCCTGATCCTCGCCGGCCGTGGCCGCCACGAGGACCCCTGGCACGACCACGCGGCGACGTCGCACCGGCTGGCGCTGATCCTGTCCGGGCTGGAGCCGGCCGCGGGCGCCCCCGACGTCGTCGTGCGCTCGACGTTCCCCGACGCCCTGGACGACCTGGACGACCTCGACCTGCTGGTCGTCAACGCTGGCACGCCGTGGCCGGGGCTGCGGGAGGCCGGGATCGGCCCCGACGACGCGGCCTGGGCACCCTTCCACGCGTGCCTCGACGCGTGGGCGCGTGCGGGCGGACGGATCCTCGCCGTGCACCAGGCGGCGAACGCGTTCGGCGACCACGCGGAGTGGGAGGAGGTGCTCGGCGGCCGATGGGTGCCGGGGGAGTCGATGCACCCGCCGCTGGGCCCCACCACGGTGCCGCTGGCGGTGGGGACGCACCCGATCACGGAGGGGCTCGGTGCCGTCGAGGTGGTCGACGAGCGGTACTGCCACCTGCGCGTGGCGTCGTCGTCCCAGGTGCTGGGCTGGGTGATCGGCGACGACGGCGAGCGGCACCCCGCCGTGTGGGTCGCCGACGCGCACGGCGGCCGCACCGTGTACTCCGGGCTGGGCCACGACGTGCGCGCCTACGACTCGCCGTCCCATGCCGAGCTGCTGCGCCGCGCGGCCACCTGGCTGCTGGAGGGCTGACGCGTGCGCGGGATACCTGCCGTTCCACACGCGGGACGGCGCGGGCAACCGCGTCGAGGTGCTCGCCCCCGCCTGAGAACCGGGCGGCCTCGGGGTTGACCGGCCCCGCGTCAGTTCTGGTTCGGCAACGGGTGGCCCTCGGACGCCTGCACGACGACGATCCCCTGGCCGGTGAGGCCGAGCTGGTACGCCTCGCCCGAGCCGCGGCCGACGGCGGCGCCGAGCTTCGCCGTCTTGCGCACGGTGCTGGTGAGGGTCGTGGACCACAGCACCACGCTCTGCATGTCGACGAAGGTCGGCTCGTCGACCTCGAGCACCACGGGGGTGCCGTAGGCGGTGACGGCGAGCGCACCGGTGCCGGTGAACGTGGTGTTGAACAGCCCGCCGCTGAGCATCGACGCGCCCTGCACACGGTTGATGTCCCAGGTCAGCGAGCTCTCGAACGCGAGGATGTTGCTGCCGGAGACGGTGACGCTCTCGTTCTCCAGGTACAGCACGAACACCTCGTCGGCGTCCTGGGCGAGGAAGACGTCGCCGCTGCCGGAGACCTTCATCAGCGACATGCCCTCGCCGGTGAGCGCCTTCTTGAACAGCTTGGTCATGCCGCCCGCGCCCTCGTACGCGAAGTCGACGTCGCCCTGGTAGGCGACCATCGACCCCTGCTTGGCGTAGAAGAACCCGCCGGAGCCGGCGAGGTCGACCTTGAGCATCCGCGGGTTGACGAGCTGGAAGCTGCCGGGCTCGCCCTGCGGCTCGGTGTGGTGGAAGAGGCTGCTGCGCATGGTGCACATCCTGTCGTCAGCCCCGCAGCGCCCACCACTGGAGCAGCATGATGGTCTTGCCGTCGACGATGCGGCCGTCGCGGACCATGGCCAGGGCGTCGTCGCGGCGGAGCTCGACGGCCTCGATGTCCTCGCCCTCGTGGGCGACCCCGCCGCCGGGCCCGACACGGTCGCCCGGGGTGTAGGGCGCGGCGTAGAAGTGGACCTTCTCGGTGACCGACCCGGGGCTCATGTACGCGGTGAAGACGTGCGCGACCGGGCCGACGACGACGCCGAGCTCCTCGGCGACCTCGCGGCGGATCGCGGTCTCGGGGTCGTCGTCGTCGAGCAGGCCTGCGGCCGTCTCGATCAGCATCCCGTCCGGGTGGTCGTTGACGTATGCGGGGAACCGGAACTGGCGGGTGAGCAGCACGGTGGACCGTGCGTCGTCGTGCAGGAGGATCGTGGCGCCGTCCCCGCGGTCGTACGTCTCGCGCTCGAGGGTGCGCCAGCTCCCGTCACGCCGGCGATGGTCGAACGTCGTGCGGCGCAGCACGTGCCAGCCCCGGGAAGTGACCTCGACGTCGCGCACGACGACGTCGGGGTTGCGGCGCAGGTCCCTCCCGGCCCGGTCGAGCCCGGTGCGGCCGCGGTGGTCGGGGACGTCGACGCCGGGGAGGCCGCTCACCGGTCGGCGTCCGCGAGGCGCGGCACGTCGGCGACGTCGTGGTAGACGGGGAGGCCCCGGCTCTCGGCGATCGCGACGTCCTGGTCGGCCCCGGTCGACTCGCCGGGCAGCCGGAGCACGGCGTCGCAGTGCTGCAGCAGCCGCTGCGCCGTCGGGTAGAGCACGTCGTCCGCGAGGTCGTCGTCCAGCGTGGCGCCGGCCGAGCGCAGCACCGGCAGCGCCACCCACTCGCCGATCATGGGGACGTGCCCGGCGGCGAAGACGGGCCAGGCGGCTTCCTCGAGCCGGCGCAGGTTGGCCTCCATCGCGGCCGGATCGCCGTCGGTCCCGGAGCGGTACGGTCCGGCGATCAGGATGAGCATCGGTCGTGTCATGGACTTAGACTAGGCACAAACATGCATCACTACGAAGAAACGAGATTGAGCGATGCTCGCTGCCGAGAGGCGTGACCACCTCCTGGAGACCCTCCGTCGCGACGGCAAGGTCGTGGCCAAGACGGTTGCGGCTGAGCTCGGCCTGTCGGAGGACAGCATCCGGCGCGACCTGCGTGAGCTGGCGGCCGAGGGGCTGTGCCAGCGCGTCTACGGTGGCGCGCTGCCGGTGTCCCCGGCGGTCGTCGACTACGCCGGCCGGCAGCAGGTCGAGGTGGCGGGCAAGGAACGTGTCGCCGCGGCGGCGGTGCGGCTGATCGACCCGGGGAGCACGGTCATCCTCGACGGCGGGACGACGGCGCTCGCGGTGGCGCGAGCGCTCCCGCCGGACCTGGGGTGCACCGTGGTCACGCACAGCCCGACCGTGGCGACGGCGCTGGTCGAGCACCCTGTGGCCGAGGTCTTCGTCCTCGGCGGCCGGCTCTTCAAGCACTCGGCGGTGGCGAGCGGCGCGGCCGCGGTCGAGGCCGCGCAGCGGATCTCCGCCGACGTCTTCCTCCTCGGGGTCACCGGCATCCACCCCGACGCCGGGCTCACCACCGGCGACCCGGACGAGGCCGCCATGAAGCGGGCGCTGGCCGGCCGCGCCGCGGAGACCTTCGTGCTGGGCTCGTCGGAGAAGATCGGCGCCGCGTCGCCGTTCGAGGTGGTCGGGTTCGAGGCCGTCGCGGGCGTCGTCACGGACGCCGACACGGGCTCCGACGTCATGGCCCGGTTGGGAGAGCTCGTCCGCGTCGTCGGCGTGGACGCATGACCGGGCCGGGCAAGAACGTGCACGACCGTGCGCCGCTGGAGTACCGGCACGTCGACGTCTTCTCCTCGCGGCCGTACACGGGCAACCCCCTGGCCGTCTTCCCCGACGCTCCCGGGCTCACCGCCGCGCAGATGCTCGCGATCACCCAGGAGCTGCGCCACTTCGAGGCGGTCTTCCTGCGGGCGGGCGGGGCCGGGGGCGGCGTCACCGCGCGGGTCTTCGACCTCTTCGGGGAGCTCGAGTTCGCCGGGCACCCGCTGCTGGGCGCGGCGGCCGTGCTGCACGAGCGCGACGGCTCCGCCGACCCGCGGCGCTGGGCCCTCGAGCTCCCCGGCAGGACCGTCGCGGTCTCCACCCGCCGCGCGGCCGCCGGCTATCACGCGGAGCTCGCCCAGGGCGCGCCCACCTTCCTGGGGACCGTGCCGGACGACGACCGGGCCCAGGTGGCGGCCGCGCTGAACCTGTCCGTGCGCGCGCTCGCCGACCTCCCGCTGCAGGTCGTCTCCACCGGCCTGCGCTACCTGGTGGTGCCCGTCGTGGCCGGTCTGGGAGAGGCGCGGATCGCCCGCACGGACTTCGCGGACCTGGTCGCGCGGTACGGCGCGCAGTACGCGTACGTGCTCGACGTCGACGCGCTCGAGGGCCGCCACTGGAACAACGACGGGGTCCTGGAGGACGTCGCCACGGGCAGCGCCGCGGGCTGCGTCGGCGCCTACCTGGCCCGCCACGGGCTGGCGCCGGTCGGGGAGGAGCTCGTGCTGCGCCAGGGACGGTTCACCGGCCGCCCGAGCCTGCTCTCGGTGCTCCCGCAGGGGAGCCCCGACGCGCTGCACGACGTCCGCGTCGGCGGTCACGTGAGCATGGTGGCCCGGGGCTCGCTCGACGTCCTGCCCGGGTGACGACGCCGCGAGACGCGGCGTGTCGCGCTCAGACGGCGCCCGGGAACCCCGCCTGCCGCCACGCCTCGTAGACGACGATCGACGCGGCGTTGGTGAGGTTGAGCGAGCGCCGGCCGGGCAGCATGGGGATCTTCACGCGGTCGGTGACGCGCGGGTGGTCCATCGCCTCGTCGGGCAGACCGGTGGGCTCGGGGCCGAAGAGCAGGACGTCGCCGGGGCGGTACTCCACGTCGGTGTAGGCGGTGTCGGCGTGCGCGGTGAAGGCGAAGACGCGCGCGCCGGGCAGGGCGTCGAGCGCGGCGTCGAACGTCGGGTGCACGTCCATGACGGCCAGGTCGTGGTAATCCAGCCCGGCGCGCTTGAGCTTCGCCTCGGACAGGTCGAAGCCCAGCGGCTCCACGAGGTGCAGCCGCGCCCCGGTGACGGCGGCGAGGCGGATGGCGGAGCCCGTGTTCCCCGGGATGCGCGGCTCGTAGTACACGACGTGGGCGAACGGGGCCGCCTCAGGGGGGACCGGTGGCGTGGGCGGAAGCTGGTCGGGCACGGGCCCGATTCTCCCACTGCTCCCGGCCCTGATGACGCGACGGCCGCACGCCCCTACGCTCACTTGATGGCGGAGATCCCGGCGGTGATGAATGCGGTCCAGCTCGTCGGCCACGGTGGCCTCGACCGGCTGGTGTACCGCGAGGACGTGCCGACGCCCGCGCCCGCGGCGGGCGAGGTCCTGATCGACGTGCACGCCTGCGGCATGAACAACACGGACGTGTGGGTCCGCGAGGGCGCGTACGGCACGGAGACGGACCCGGGCTCCGTCTCGACGTGGAGACGCGGCAGATCCACGCTCACCTTCCCCCGGATCCAGGGCGCGGACACCGTCGGCGTGATCGCCGCCGTCGGCGACGGCGTGCCCGCCGGTCGGGTCGGGGAGCGCGTCATCGTGGACTTCAGCATCTACCACCGGCCCGAGGGCGACGACAGCCTGGCGGACATCGACTACATCGGGCACGGCCGCGACGGCGGGTACGCCGAGTACATGACCGCCCCGGCCGAGAACGCCTACGAGATCACCGCCGACATCGCGGACGCCGAGCTCGCGACGTTCTGCTGCGCCTACCTCACCGCGGAGCAGATGCTCGACCGGGCGCGGCTGGCCGCGGGGGAGCGGGTGCTCGTGACGGGCGCGTCCGGCGGCGTCGGGTCGGCGGTCGTGCAGCTCGCCCGCGTGCGCGGCGCCGTCCCGTACGCCGTGACGAGCGCGGGCAAGGAGGACGCGCTGCGGCAGATCGGGGCGCAGGACGTCGTGCTGCGCGACGCCCGCGACCTCGTCGCCGAGGTGGGGCGGGTGGTGGACGGCCCGGTCGACGTCGTCGCCGACCTGGTGGCCGGGCCGATGTTCAACGACCTGCTGCGCATCCTGCGGCCGGAGGGCCGGTACACGACGGCGGGCGCCATCGGCGGGCCGGTCGTGCAGCTCGACCTGCGCACCGTGTACCTCAAGCAGCTCGAGCTGCACGGCTCGTCGCAGGGCACGCGCACCGCCTTCCGGCGGCTGGTGCGCTACATCTCCGACGGCGAGATCCGTCCCCTCCTGGACCGCACGTTCCGGCTCTCCGACCTGCACGAGGCGCAGCGCGCGTTCCTGGGGAAGGCCTACGTCGGCAAGCTCGTCGTCGTGCCGGACCGGCACTGGCACCGCGTGGGGGCACCGTATGCGCAGCCGTGAGCGCACCCTCGAGCTGATCGACGCGCAGTCGGGCGGTGACGTCAGCCGGGTCGTCATGTCCGGCGTCGAACCCCTGCCCGGGCGGACGGTGCTGGAGAAGGCGCGCTACCTGGAGCGGCAGGGCGACGGGCTGCGCCGCCTGCTGCTGTCGGAGCCGTACGGCGACCCCGCGATGTCGGTCGACCTGATCGTCGAGCCCAGCGACCCGCGGGCGCAGGCCGGCTACGTGATCATGGAGGCGATGGGGTACCCGCTGTACTCGGGCTCCAACACGATCTGCACGGCCACCGCCCTGCTGCAGAGCGGGGCCATCCCGCTGCGCGACGGCGACGGGCTGCAGGACGTGGTCCTGGAGTCGCCCGCGGGGCTGGCCCGGGTGAGCGCGCGGGTGACCGACGGGCGGGTCGTGTCCATCACCACCGAGGGCGAGCCGGCGTACGTGGCCGACGAGGCGCTGAGCGTCGAGGTGCCGAACCACGGCGACGTCATGTTCGACCTCGTGTGGAGCGGCGCGTACTACGCCCTGGTCGACGCCTCCCGCTACGGGTTCGACATCGGCCCGACGGAGCAGGTCGCGCTCACCGCGTTCGGGGACGCCTTCGTCCGCGCGGCCCGGCCCGGCCTGCGCCAGGAGCACCCCGACCTCGGCGACGTCGGACCGCTGCCGTTCGCGCACTTCATGGGGCCGCTGCGCCGCGTCGGCGACGGCCGCTGGGAGTCCCCGTCGGCCACCTACGTGCACCCGGGCGTGCTCTGCCGCAGCCCCACGGGCACCGGCACGTCGGCGCGGCTCGCGCTCATGGCCCGGCGCGGGGAGATCCGCGAGGGCGAGTCGCTGGAGACGGTGTCGCCACGCGGCAGCCGGTTCGTGGGCACGGTGCTCGAGCGCACCCGCGTGGGCGACTACCCGGCGCTGCGCTCCGCCGTCACCGGCGCGGCCCGGGTGATGGCGCGCTCGCAGATCACGGTCGACCTCGACGACCCGCTCGTGGACGCCTCGGACCTGGAGCCGCTGCTCACGCCGCCGGCCGACCGGTCCCGGTGACGAGCGACCCTCCGGCCACGAAGGGCCGGAGGGTCACCGTCGTGTCAGGCCTGGACGAACGCCACGAGGTCCTTCGTGAACTCGTCCTCGTACGCCCCGACGATGCCGTGCGGCGCGCCCGGGTACACCTTGAGCGTCGCGTCGGCGAGGATCTCCGCCGACCGGATCGCGGCGGCCTTGATCGGCACGATCTGGTCGTCGTCGCCGTGCGCCACGAAGACCGGGACGTCGATCTTGCGCAGGTCGTCGGTGTAGTCCACCTCCGAGAACTGCGCGATGCAGTCGTACGCCGGCTTCAGGCCGGCCTGCATCGACAGTCGCCAGAACTGCTCGATCGCGCCCTGGGAGACGGTGGCCCCCTCGCGGTTCGCGCCGAAGAACGGGACGGCGAGCTCGCGGTAGTACTGCGAGCGGTCCGTCCGCACGCCCTCGCGGATGCCGTCGAACACCTCGATCGGGGTGCCGTCCGGGTTCTCCGGCGTCTGCACCATCAGCGGGGGCACGGCGCCGACGAGGACCGCCTTGCGGACGCGGGCCGAGCCGTGGCGGGCCAGGTAGTGGGCCACCTCGCCGCCGCCGGTCGAGTGGCCCACGAGCACGACGTCCGTCAGGTCGAGCTGGTCCAGCAGCGCGGCGAGGTCGTCCGCGTAGTGGTCCATGTCGTTGCCGTCGCTCGTCTGCGTGGAGCGACCGTGACCGCGGCGGTCGTGCGCGACGGCGCGGAAGCCGGCGTCGGCGACCGCCATCATCTGGCGGTCCCAGGCGTCCGCGTTCAGCGGCCACCCGTGCGAGAACACGACCGGCGTGCCGGTGCCCCAGTCCTTGTAGAAGATCTCGACGGGACCGGTCGAGCTGTCGGAAGTGGTGATGAAAGGCATCACAGCCCCTTTTCCTTGAGCCACGCGAGCGCGGCGTCCGCGACCTCGGCCCAGCCGTGGTCGATGGTGAGCGAGTGTCCCCGGTCGGGGAACTCGACGAGATCGGTGACGGCGCCGGAGTGCTTCCGGTGGATCTTCGCGGAGGTGCGCGTCAGGGACGCGGGCGCCGTGTGATCCATGCCGCCACCGATGAACAGGAGCGGACCGCGGTCCGCGTCGCGGGTGTCGACCCGCGCGGGAGAGCCCGGCAGCAGGTTCGCCGCCGCGTCCTCGAACAGGGGCCTGCCGGGAGAGGGGATCGTCCACTGGTCGTAGAGCGCAGCGGCCTCGTCGTCCGAGAGCTCGTTGGCGAAGCCGTACCGGAACTCCTCCGGGGTGAGCGCGACGGTGCCCCGGAAGCTCGCGGGATTCGTCAGCGCGACGGCGGCCACCCGCAGCGAGCTCGGCGGAAGGAGGACGTTGCCACGCATGGGTGCCGGGTCGATCGCGACCGCCGCGGCCGCGTGGCCCTCGGCGAGCAGCCGCTGGGCGACCAGACCGCCGAACGAGTGCCCGACGACGACGGGCTGAGGGTCGAGACCGTCGACGTACAGGCCGTCGAGGACGTCGGCGTAGTGCGCCACGACGTCGTCCAGGCCGACGCCGCCCGCGCGGTCCGGGTGCTCACGCGCCTCCGCCACGGTGGCGGAGGCGCCGGGCCACCCCGGGTTGTGCGGGTCGTAGCCGGACTCCGCGAAGCGGTCCATCCACGGCGTCCACGAGTCGGCGTGGAGCCACAGCCCGTGCACGAAGACCACGGCACGGCGGGACGCGCTGTACTCGGTCATGGTGTGTCTCCCAGGGGTCGGAGACATCACCCTCACCCGGGCGGGTGACCGGCCGCTTCTGTCAGATGACTGGTCCCGGTTCGGACGCCCCGGCGTCGACCAGGTCGCGCAGCTGGCCGCGCGACGTCACTCCGAGCAGCGGGAACACCCGGTAGAGGTGGAACCCGACAGTCCGTGGGGACAGGAAGAGGCGCTCCGCGATCTCCCGGTTGCTGCGTCCCTCGGCCGCCAGCCGCACGATGCGGCGCTGCTGCGGCGTGAGCTGCGCGAGGGCGTCGGGCGTGCGCTCGGCCACCGCGACCCCGGCGGCACGGAGCTCGGCGCTCGCCCGGTCCGCGAACGAGGCGGCGCCGATCCGCAGGAAGGTCTCGCGCGCCGCGCTGAGCTCGGTCCGCGCCTCGCTCACACGCTGCAGGCGTCGCAGCCGCTCGCCGAGGTCGAGCCGGACGAGGGCACGCTCGAACGGCCAGGTGGCGCCGGCGGGGTCGGCCAGCGCGGCGCGGTACTCGGCCACCGCGTCGTCGGGGGACGCCAGCAGGGCCCGGGCGTGGTGCAGCAGGGCCGCCACCCGCGGCCCCGGGGCGTCGCCGACGTGTGCCGTGACGGCGGAGAGCACCTGTGCCGCGTCGTCGAGCCGCTCGGGCCGGTCCGCGCGGGCGGCGGCGGAGGCGAGCAGCGCGATCCCGTGCACCGAGGCGTGCCGGTGGGTGGGGCGCCCGTCGGGGGCGAAGGTCCGGCGGAGGGCGTCGTACGCGGCCTCGGGCTCGCCGGCGACCAGGGAGGCGAGGCCGAGCGCCTGTCGCGCGCGCACCTCCACGGACCTGGTCGCCCCCGGGCCCACGTCGGCGAGCGCGTGCTGCGCGAGCTCTCGGGCCTCGTCCGCCCTGCCTCGGCCGGCGGCCAGCAGGGCGGCCGTCTCGACCGCGGCCGCCCGCACGACCGGCATCCCCGTCGCCTCCGCGACGCGCACCGCGTCCTCGACGTGGCCCTGGGCGTCGTCCCACCTGCCGAGCTCGTGCAGCGCAGCGGCGAGGGTCGCCGTGACGAGGGCGTTGGCCCCCTGCGTGGGGCCGTGGGCGAACAGCTCCAGCAGCTCGCCGAGCAGCCGCGCGGCCAGCCCGGTCTCGTCGAGCATCCACGCCGCCCCGCCGAGCACGTTGAGCTCGCTGATGCCGAGGTGCGTGGCCGCCCGGACCGCGCCGTCCAGCGTGGCGCGCGACGCCGGGGCGAACGGCGCGGCCGCGGCCCGCACCCACGCGGTCACCGGCACCGTGTCGTCCGGGTGCAGTGCCTCGAGGCAGCGCGCGACGTCGTCGATCAGCTCGTCGTCGCCGGAGTAGTAGGCCGTCACGGCGGCGGGGGCCAGCGCGGCGAGGGCCAGCTGGGGATCGGACGCCCCCGCCCGGCGCGCGACGGTCGTCAGCCGTTCGACCGCGGCGCGGTGACGGGGCGTCGAGGCAGCCGCCCATCCCCCGTAGAGGTCGGCCTCCCAGCGCGTGTGCTCGTCGTCGGTGGCCTCGAGGGCACGGTCCGCCAGGCGCTCCACCCAGGCCGTGCGCCCGGTGTACATGGCGGCCGGCGCCGCGAGCACGAAGCGGCGCGCCGCCTCGTCCGGGTCGGCCGAGAGCTCGCCCGCGCGCTCGAGCGCACGGGCGCTCGCGGCCCAGCCCCCGCGCTCGCGGGCCCGGTCGGCCGTGGCCTCGAGGTCGGTCGCCACGGCGGTGTCGGGGCCGACGGCGGCGGCCGCGCGGTGCCAGGCGCGCCGGTCGAGGTCGTCGACGACCTCCGCCAGGGCCAGGTGTGCGCCGCGCCGTTCCGCGAAGGGCGCTGCGTGGTAGACGGCGGCGCGTGCCAGCGGGTGACGGAACCGGAAGCGGGGCCCGTCCAGGTGGACGAGGCCCGCGGTCTCGGCCGGCGCCCACGCGGCCAGCCGGTCGTCGTCGGGCACGTCACCGACGGCGGCGGACGCCGGGCCCGGCCCGGCGGCGGCGAGGACGGGCGCGAGGTCGTCGCCGTCGGCCGCCGCGGCGAGGAGCAGCAGCCGGCGCGTCGGCGCGGGCAGCGCGGGGAGCCGGGAGGCGAACGCCCGCTCGATCCGCTCGCTCACCGGCCAGGGGCCGTCGGGCGGCGCGGGCGAGGGTACCGCGGCGTCCGCGCGGGACAGCTCGACGAGCGCCAGCGGGTTGCCGGCCGCGTGCTGGATGAGGTCGTGCCGTACGGCCGCGGCAGGTGGGACGGGCTGCAGGTCGAGGACCCGGGCGGCGTCGCGGGGGTCGAGGCTCGACAGCGTGATCGTCGGGAGGGGCTCGGGTGCCTCCGGCCGCGTGGACAGGAGGAGGGACGTCCCTGCGGCCGCGTCGGCCAGCCGGCGGGCGCAGAAGAGCAGGACGTCGCGGGAGGCGTCGTCCGCCCAGTGCAGGTCGTCGACCATGGCGAGGGTGCCGCCGTCACTGCCGCTGGAGCCGTCGGTCGTGGAGGGCCCGACGTCGCACAGGAGCGTGAGCGCCCCCGCCGCCAGGTGCAGCCGGTCCGGCACGGCCGTGGTCTCGTGCAGACCGAGGGCTGCCCCGAGCGCGCGGGCCTGCGGCGCCGGCAGGCGGTCGAGGCGGTCGAGGCGCGGCAGCAGGAGCTGGTGCAGCGCGGCGAACGGCAGCTCGCGCTCGCCGCGCGCGCACCGCGCCACCAGGACGTGCCGTCCCGCCCGGCGGGCGAGCTCGCGACCGTGCTCCAGCAGGGTCGTCTTGCCCAGCCCGGGCTCCCCGACGAGGAGCAGCACGCCGCCCGAACCCGGGGCGGCGAGTCGTTCGACGCGCGCGAGCTCGGCGTCACGGCCCAGGATCGGGACGGGTCCGCGGGCGGCCTCGGCCCTCTGTCTCGCTGCGCTCTCCACGGGAGAATCTGACCACGCCGGACGAGGCAGTGGCGCCGCGGTGCGCCCCGTCGGGCGGGCGGGTCAGGCCTCGCCCTCCGCCGCGGCGGCCTCGGAGCCCGGCGCGCCGCCGTAGGTGCCGACCACCTCGCCGCCGGCGGAGAAGTCCACCGACCCGTCGTGGTAGTCGTCGGAGACGGTGACGTGGACCTGCGGTTCGCCGGGCTTCTCGTCGGCCCAGACCTCGCGCGCGACCCACAGCATCGGGTCGTCGGCGTCGTCGATCCCGGTCAGGCGCTCCGTCTCGTCGAACAGCGGCGGCACGTCCTCCCAGTCGATCTCCGAGGCGTCGAACAGCTCCCGGGGAACGTCCTCGGGCTCCGGCTGGATGAGCGACGCGCCCTCGCGGGTCGCCTCGCCGTCGCGGTACTGCCACTCGTCGGTCGTGCTGGCTCCCGGCGAGGTGGGGGCCGTGACCTGCACCCACCGGTCGAAGACGTAGACCTCGGTGACCTCGTCCCCCGACAGCGCGAGCACCGCGTCGATCGCGGGCCGCAGGTTCCCCGGCGTGAACATCGACGTCTCGGCGGCGGCCGCGGCGTCGTGCTCGGCGCGGACGGTGCCGATCGAGCGCGTCTCGACCGGGCGGCCCGCCTCGTCCCACGCGGGGTAGAGCGCCGCGGCGAAGCCGACGACGGCCAGCACGGGGAAGACGGCGAACGGGATGCGCCGGATCGCGCCCTGCGCCCGCCCGCGGCGCGGCGCCAAACCAGACGTCGGCGTCGCGCAGGTCGCGCACCTGCCGGTCGTCGGTCTCCGCGCGTCGCGCCCAGTCGGCATCGGGGGCGTCGTCGAGCACGACCTCGGGGCGCTCGGGGTCGAGCTGCGTCACGACCAGCACGGCGCCCGGCTGCACCGCCGCCAGCCGGGCCAGGTTCACCACCTGACGGGTCGTGGTGCGGCAGGGCCCGTGGCCCTGGCGGGGGACGACCAGCAGCTCGATCTCGCACACGGGCTGGTCGTCGACCGCCGATCCGGTCGCCCTGATGCCCGTCACCCGGGCGAGCGTCGTGCGCCCGCCCAGGCGTAGGCTGACGTCATGACGACGCGCGCGAGCTGGTGGTGGCTGCCTCCGCAGCCCTGACCCGACGCGCCCACGTCCCCGTCCCGAGCTGCCCGTCGCAGCCGGGGCGTTCTCGTGTCCGGACCGGTCCGGCGGGCGGCGATCCCCCTGAGGAACCGACCCATGACCGCACCGACCGTCCTGACCACCCCTCCCCCCGCGCCCGACGCCGCGGCGCCCGCCGCCACGCCGAGCGCCGCCGTCGCGCAGGCCCGCTCCGCCGAGATCGAGGCGGAGATCGCGCGCGACCCGGGCCGCTTCCGCGTCCTCACCGGCGACCGGCCGACGGGCGCCCTGCACCTGGGCCACCTGCTCGCCACGCTCGACAACCGGGTGCGCCTGCAGGACGCCGGCGTCGAGGTGGTGCTCGTCGTCGCCGACTACCAGGTCATCACCGACCGCGACGACGCGGGCGACCTGCCCGTCGTCGTGCGCGAGGTGGTGCTCGACTACCTCGCGGCGGGCATCGACCCGGCGCGCTCCACGGTGTTCACGCACTCAGCCGTGCCGGCCCTGAACCAGCTGCTGCTGCCGTTCCTGTCCCTGGTGAGCGTGGCCGAGCTGGAGCGCAACCCCACCGTGAAGGCGGAGGCCGTGGACGCCGAGAGGCGGCAGGGCCGGGGCATGTCCGGCCTGCTCTTCACGTACCCGGTGCACCAGGCCGCGGACATCCTGTTCTGCCACGGCAACCTCGTGCCCGTGGGGCTCGACCAGCTGCCGCACCTGGAGACGACGCGGACGGTCGCGCGGCGGTTCAACCAGCGCTACGCGGCCGCGAGCCCGTACTTCCCGGAGCCGGAGGCGCTGCTCACGCCGTCGCTCACGGTGCTGGGGAACGACGGCGCCAAGATGAGCAAGTCGCGCGGCAACGCGCTCGAGCTGCGGGCCACCGAGGACGAGACGGTGCGCTTCTTCCGCCGCGCCCGCACCGACTCCGAGCGGCATATCGCGTACGACCCGGAGGGGCGGCCCGAGGTGGCGAACCTGCTGCGCATCGGCGCGCACTTCGCGGGCACGACGCCGCAGGAGCTGGCCGCGTCGGTCGGCGACGCCGGGGCGGGGCGGCTGAAGGCGGTCGTCACGGAGGCCGTCGTGGAGGGACTGCGCCCGCTGCGCGAGCGGCGGGCCGCCCTGGCGGCCGACGGTCCCGCCGTCGTGCGCGACGTCCTCGCCCGGGGGAACGCCCGGGCGAACGAGGTCGCCGACCGCACGCTCGCCGACGTCCGCGAGCTCATGGGCACGGTCTACGCCTGACGAGACGCCTCAGGGCGGCAGTTTCGGTTCGGGGCGGCAGTTCGATCGACGTCGTGCCGGGTCGCGGGGTCGAGGCCGTTCGCGAGCGTGAACAGCACGCGCACCAGCGCGCCCATCGCGGCGGCCTTGGTGCACGCCGC
>NZ_JBEYBQ010000041.1:0-35931 GCF_040632295.1 Isoptericola sp. NPDC019482 | reverse complement strand
GCCGACGACGCGGTGCAGGAGACGCTGCTGCGCGCGTGGCGCTCGTACGACTGGTCCACTACCTCGGCGAGAGCCGTACTACCTCGCGGGTTCTCGTACTACCTCGGCACGAGCCGGACCGCCCCCTCGCGGGGCTTCGGGGCCCGCTCGCGGAGGCCGGGGGAACAGTTCGTAGACTGGGGGACCGTGACCACCCCCGAGGCGCCGGCCGGCGCCTACCTCGACCACGCCGCCACGACCCCCATGTCGCGGGCGGCGCTCGAGGCGTACGTGGCCGAGGCCGGTCGCACCGGCAACGCGAGCTCGCTGCACTCGGCGGGGCGCGCCGCGCGCCGCGCCGTCGAGGAGTCGCGCGAGTCCGTCGCCGCGTCCCTGGGCGCGCGGCCCAGCGAGGTGATCTTCACCGGCGGGGGCACGGAGTCGGACAACCTCGCCGTCAAGGGCATCTTCTGGGGCCGGCGCCGCACCGACCCGCGCCGCACCCGCGTGCTGGTGTCCGCCGTCGAGCACCACGCGGTGCTCGATCCGGCGTTCTGGCTCGCGGGCCACGCGGGCGCGGAGATCGTGCTGCTCCCGGTGGACGGCGACGGCCGGCTCGACCTCGCGGCCCTGCGCGCCGAGCTGACCGAGCACGGCGACGAGGTCGCGCTCGTGTCGGTGATGTGGGCCAACAACGAGGTGGGCACGCTGCAGCCGATACGCGACGTCGTGCGGCTCGCGCACCAGCACGGCGTGCCGGTCCACACGGACGCCGTCCAGGCGGTGGGCCAGGTCGAGGTGGACTTCGCGGCCTCGGGCGTGGACGCGATGACGGTCACGGCGCACAAGCTGGGCGGGCCGATCGGCGTGGGCGCGCTGCTCGCCCGCCGCGACCTGCCGCTCGAGGCCGTGCTGCACGGCGGCGGCCAGGAGCGCGGCGTGCGCTCCGGCACCCTGGACGTGCCCGGGATCCGGTCGTTCGCCGTCGCGCTCGCCGAGACCGTCGCCGCCCGGCGCGAGCACGCCGCGACCCTGAGCACCCTGCGCGACCGGCTCGTCGCGGGCGTGCGCGCCGTCGACCCCGAGGCGGTGCTCCGCGGCCCCGACCCGGCGTCCGCCCCGGCCGGAGGAGACGGCACGCCCGCCCGCCTCCCCGGCAACGCGCACTTCACCTTCCCCGGCGCGGAGGGCGACTCGCTGCTCTACCTGCTGGACTCCGCGGGCGTGCAGGCCTCCACCGGGTCGGCGTGCCAGGCGGGCGTGCCGCAGCCGTCCCACGTGCTGCTCGCGATGGGCGTCCCCGAGCTCGAGGCCCGCGGCGCCCTGCGCTTCTCCCTCGGCGCGACGTCGACCGAGGACGACGTCGCGCGCCTCGTCGCCGCGCTGCCCCAGGTCGTCGAGCGGGCGCGCGCGGCCGGGCTCGTCTCCGCGCCGGCCCGGGCCGGGGGTGCGGCATGAGGGTGCTGGCCGCCATGTCCGGCGGCGTCGACTCCGCGGTCGCCGCGGCGCTCGCCGTCGAGGCCGGGCACGACGTCGTGGGCGTGCACATGGCGCTGAGCCGCAACCGCGACCAGTTCCGCACCGGCTCGCGCGGCTGCTGCTCCATCGAGGACGCCGGCGATGCGCGCCGCGCCGCGGACGTGCTCGGCATCCCCTACTACGTGTGGGACCTGTCGGAGCGGTTCGAGGAGACGGTCGTCGCGGACTTCCTCTCCGAGTACGAGGCGGGCCGCACCCCGAACCCGTGCGTGCGCTGCAACGAGCACATCAAGTTCGAGGCGCTGCTCGACAAGGCCACGGCCCTCGGGTTCGACGCCGTCGCCACCGGGCACTACGCGCAGGTCGTGACGCGCGAGGCGCCCGACGGGACCGTGTCCCGCGAGCTGCACCGGTCGCCGAACGACGAGAAGGACCAGTCGTACGTGCTGGCCGTGATGGGCCCGGACCGGCTGGCGCGCGCGATGTTCCCGCTCGGCGGCTTCGCGTCCAAGGCCGAGGTGCGCGCGGAGGCCGAGCGGCGTGGGCTGTCGGTGAGCGCCAAGCCCGACTCCTACGACATCTGCTTCGTGGCCGACGGCGACACCCGCGGCTTCCTGCGCGACCGGCTCGGCTCGCGCCCGGGGGAGGTCGTGGACACCGACGGGGCCGTCGTCGGCGAGCACGACGGCGCGTACGCGTTCACGGTCGGGCAGCGCAAGGGGCTCGGCCTCGGCCGCCCCGCCGCCGACGGGCGCGCGCGGTACGTGGTGGACGTGCAGACGTCGACCAACACCGTCGTCGTCGGCCCGGCCGAGCTGCTCAGCGTGGACCGGATCGGCGCCGGGAAGGCCGTGTGGCTCGCCGCCCCCCACGAGCACGCCGACGGCGCGTGGCTCGACGACGTCGAGGTGCAGGTCCGCGCCCACGGTGCGCCCGTGCCCGCCCGCGTCCGTGCGACGACGGCGGACGGCGTCCCGGCGATGGACGTGGAGCTCACGGGTCGCCCGCTGCGCGGCGTCGCGGCCGGGCAGTCGTTGGTCGTCTACCGCGGCACGCGCGTGCTCGGCCAGGGCACCGTCGCGCGGGCCTGGCGCGGCTGACGCCGTTCCCGAACGGGTCGGGCTCAGCCCCGCGCGAGCCGCTGCCGGTGCGCCTCGTACAGCACGATCGACGCGGCGTTGGACGCGTTGAGCGAGCTGGCCGACCCGGCCATGGGGATCGCCAGCGTGACGTCGGCGGCCTCGCGCCAGCCCTTCGACAGCCCGGCGGTCTCGTTGCCGACGGCGAGGAGCACCGGGCCGGTGAGGTCGACGTCGGCGGGCGCGGCGTCGCCGTCCTCGTCGGTCGCGACGACGGTGACCGGCGTCCCGGCGTCCCGCTGCTCGCCCAGCCAGTCCACGACCTGGCCGTGCGAGGCGGCGCGCACCACCGGCAGCGCGAACAGGGACCCGGTGGACGCACGCACGGACTTCGGGTCGTACGGGTCGGCGGCGTGGCCGGTGACGACGAGCCCGTCGGCGCCGAACGCGTCGGCCGACCGCACGACCGCTCCGATGTTGCCCGGCTGGGTGGGCCGGTCGAAGACGACGCCCAGGAACGACGGGCCCACCGGGATGCGGGCCAGGTCGTCGTCGGGCATCGCGACCACGGCCAGCAGCTCGCTGGCGCCCTCGTCCTTCTCCGCGAGCTCGGCGAGCAGGTCGGGCGACATCGCGATCGTCTCGGCGCCCGTGGCCTGCAGCATCTCCTGGGCCCACGACGACAGCCGGCGGTCCGTCTCGTGCAGCAGGGTGCGCACCTGCCAGCCGTGCTCGACGGCCATCGTGATCGGCCGCACGCCCTGGACGAGGAACTCCCCGGCGCGACCCCGCTTGGTGCGGTTCGTGAGCAGCGTCTGCAGCTGCTGGAAACGGGCGTTGCGCACGGTGATCCGCATGGCCGCAGTCTCCCACGGCGGCGGTGGCGCTCAGCGACGCAGCTCGTGCTCCCACCACACCTGGTCGCGCATGACCCAGTGCTCGGCCTCGAGCCCGTCGGCCACGCGCACCAGGTGCATCTCGCGCACGGTGAAGCGCCGGTGGGACGGCGCGACGCCGAGGAAGAACCCCGAGTGCAGGGCGCTGAACGCGACGTGCAGCGACACCAGGTCGCCCTCGGTGACCGCGTGCAGCACCTCCACGCGCTGCTCGTCGAACGCGTCGTGGAACCAGTGCATCGTGGCGACGAGCGCGTCGGGGCCGCCGGCGCAGCCCGGCAGCACGTCGTGGTTGCGGAATCCCGGCGCGAGCTGGCGCCGCAGCACCGCCTCCGCGCCCGACGGCATGGCGTTGGCGTGCACGCGGGTGGCGACCGCCCGCGGGGTGGACAGCACGGTCGACGACCCGCCCGAGGGGTGCCCGAGCGGTGACGTGGGGGCCCGGCCCGCGGGTGACGCGGGCGCCTGGTCGAGGATGACGGACATCGGGACTCCTTCGTCGGACCGTTACCGTGCTCCTACCCTTCGAGAGCGGCGACCGGCCGTGCCATGACGGGGTGGGAGAGGTGACATCGGGTGACATCGGGCGACAGCGTGGTGGGCGTCGTGGGCGGCCGGCCGGCCGGAGCGAGGGCGGACGCGTGACGGCGGTCTCCGGCCACGGCCCGTGGCCCGGCGGCGCGCGCGACGAGCTCGTCGCGCAGCAGACGGTGCTCGACGACCTGGCGTCGCTGCCCACCGGCGTCGACGCCGTGCCCTTCCTCGCCCAGCTCACCGGCCGTGGGCCGGGGGCCGACGCCGTCGGGCGGACGGCGGCGCTGCTGGCCGAGATGCCGGTCGAGCTGGGCCCGCACGGGTGGAAGCTCGCCGACCACCCGGGCGTCGACGTGCGCCGCGCGGAGTCGCTGCTGCGGGAGGACCTGTCCGCGCTGGCCGTGGCGGCCGTCGGGTACGACGGCCCGCTCGCCGTCGAGCTCACCGGCCCGTGGACGCTCGCCGCGCGGCTGTGGTCGGCGCGCGGAGACCGGGTGCTCGCGGACGTCGGGGCCCGCCGCGACCTGTCCCTCGCGCTCGCCGAGGCGGTGCGCGCGCACCTGGCGGACGTGCGCGCCCAGGTCCCCGGGGCGGCGCCGGTCGTGCAGCTCACCGAGCCCCTGCTCGGCCAGGTGCACGCGGGCGTGCTGCCCAGCTTCTCCGGCTACTCGCGGCTGCGGGCCGTGCCCGGGCCCGACGTCGTCGAGGGGCTGCGGCCCGTCGTCGACGCCGCGCACGACGCCGGCGCCCGCGTCGTCGTGCACCTCGGCGCCACCTGGGTGGGCGTGCCACCCGTGGCGCTCGCCGGGGCGGACGCCGTCGGGCTGGACCTGGCCGACGTCGGCGGGGCGGGGGAGACCCCGGGCTGGAACGAGCGCGCCTGGGAGCTGCTCGCCCGTGCCACCGAGCGTGGCGTCGGCCTGTGGGCCGGGCTGCCGCCCGCCACGGTCTCGCAGTGCTCGGGGCCGCAGCTCGGGGAGCTCGTGCGCCTGGTCGCCGAGCCGTGGCGCCGCATCGGTCTGCCCGCGGCCGGGCTCGCGGACGTGACCCTGCTCGCCGCGCCGCGCCGGAGCCTCGCCGGCGTCGACACCCATCGCGCCGAGCTGGCGAACCTCGGCCGGGTGGCGGAGGCGCTCGCGGAGCGCGCTGCGTCCTGAGCGCGACGGTGGCGGGACGGTCGTGGGACCGATCCGCGAAGATCCCGCCGAGGCGCGGCGCGTGCTCCTGCACGGCCCGGCTGACTGCGTAGGCTGAACCTCGGCGTCGGCCCGCAGGGGGACGGTGCCCGCGACCCGACCCCGACCTGCGAAGGACGCCCGTGACCAGCCTCCGTGCCGTGCTGTTCGACCTCGACGGCGTGCTCACCCCGACCGCCGAGGTGCACATGCGGGCGTGGGAACGCCTGTTCGCGCCCTGGTGCGAGGCGCGTGGCCTCGCGCCGTACACGTCCGCGGACTACTTCGCGCACATCGACGGCAAGCCGCGGTACGACGGCGTGGCGACGTTCCTCGCCTCGCGCGGCGTCGAGCTGCCGCGCGGCACCGCCGACGACGCGCCGGGGGAGGACACGGTGTGCGCGCTCGGCAACCGCAAGGACGCGATCGTCAACCGGATGTTCGAGGAGGAGGGCATCGCGCCCTACCCGGGCTCGGTGCGCTTCCTCGACGCCGTCACGGCCGCGGGCGCGCAGGTCGCCGTCGTGTCGTCGTCGCGCAACACGCCCGCCGTGCTTGCCGCGGCCGGGCTGACCGAGCGGTTCGGGGTCGTCGTGGACGGCAACGTCGCGGCCCGGGAGCACCTGCCGGGCAAGCCCGCGCCGGACACGTACCTCCGCGCCGCCGAGCTGCTCGGCGTCCCGGCGGGCGAGGCGGTCGTCGTGGAGGACGCGCTGTCCGGCGTGCAGGCCGGCGCGGCCGGGCCGTTCGGCCTGGTGCTCGGCGTCGACCGCGGCGTCGGCGCGCAGGCCCTCGCCGCGCACGGCGCCGACCGCGTCGTCGCCGACCTGGGGGAGCTGGACGCGTCGGTCCTGGACGAGCCCGCCGACCGGCAGGGGGACCGGGCATGATCCGCCGCACCGCCGACGAGCAGCGGTCCGTGGACCGCCTGCGCTTCCCCGCCGAGCCGTGGCGGCTCGTGGAGGCCGAGTTCTCCGCCGAGGACATCGGGGTCACCGAGTCCCTCTTCGCGGTCGGCAACGGCTACCTCGGGATGCGCGGCAACGTCGAGGAGGGGCGCGAGTCCCACTCGCACGGCACGTTCGTCAACGGCTTCCACGAGACGTGGCCGATCCGGCACGCCGAGGAGGCGTACGGCTTCGCCAAGGTGGGGCAGACCATCGTCAACGCCCCGGACACCAAGGTGATCCGGCTGTACGTGGACGACGAGCCGCTGCTGCTGCCGGTGGCCGACCTCGTCGACTACGAGCGCGCGCTCGACCTGCGCGACGGCGTCCTGCGCCGCGAGATCCTGTGGCGCACGCCGTCGGGCAAGCGGGTCAAGGTGGCCTCGGAGCGCATGGTGTCGTTCGTCGAGCGGCACCTGGGCGTCATGACGTTCGAGGTCACGCTGCTGGACGCCGACGGGCCCGTGGCGATCTCGTCGCAGATCCTCAACCGCCAGGACGGGCAGGACGAGTACCACGTCCCCGCCGCGTCGCTGGGGGAGGGCTTCGACCCGCGCAAGGCGGAGGCCTTCGCCGGCCGGGTGCTGCAGCCGCAGACCCGCTGGGGCGACGACGAGCGGCTCGTGCTGTCGTACCGGTGCACCAACTCGGGCATGACTCTCGCGGTCGCAGCCGACCACCGCCTCGAGACCGTGGACGAGTGGGACGTGCGCACGCAGGTCGACGACGACCTGGCCAAGCACGTGTTCCGCGTCGACGCGAAGGCCGGGCACCCCATCCGCCTCACCAAGGTCGTCACGTACCACACGTCCCGCGGCGTCCCGACGCGCGAGCTGGTCGACCGCTGCCGCCGCACCCTGGACCGGGTGCGCGCCGGCGGCATCGAGGAGCAGTTCACGCACCAGCGCACCTGGCTGGACGACTTCTGGGCGCGGTCGGACGTCGAGATCGCGGGCCGCCCGGAGATCCAGCAGGCGGTGCGGTGGAACCTGTTCCAGCTCGCCCAGGCGACCGCGCGGGCGGAGGGGTCCGGCGTCCCCGCCAAGGGCCTGACCGGCAGCGGGTACTCGGGGCACTACTTCTGGGACACGGAGATCTACGTGCTCCCGTTCCTCACGTACACGAGCCCGCGGTACGCCCGCAACGCCCTGCGGTTCCGCTACCAGATGCTCGACGCCGCGCGCCGGCGCGCCAAGGAGCTGTCGCAGAAGGGCGCCCTGTTCCCGTGGCGCACCATCAACGGCGAGGAGGCGTCGGCGTACTACGCGGCGGGCACCGCGCAGTACCACATCGACGCGGACATCAGCTTCGCCCTGGTGCAGTACGTGCGGGCCACGGGCGACACCGACTTCCTGCGGCGCGAGGGCGTGGACGTCCTCGTCGAGACGGCCCGCATGTGGGAGGACCTCGGCTTCTGGCGGGCCAACGGCGACGACAACTTCCACATCCACGGGGTCACGGGCCCCGACGAGTACACGACCGTGGTGAACGACAACCTGTTCACCAACGTCATGGCGCGGTTCAACCTGCGCGCGGCGGCGTTCGTCGTGGAGCGGATCCGCGAGGACTTCCCGGACGACTACGCCCGCCTCGCCGACCGGCTGTCGCTGGGCGTGCACGAGACCACCGAGTGGACCCGGGCCGCCGACCACATGTCGATCCCGTACGCGGAGAGCATCGGCATCCACCCGCAGGACTCCCACTTCCTCGAGCGGGAGATCTGGGACCTGGCCGCGACGCCGGTGACCAAGCGGCCGCTGCTGCTGCACTACCACCCGCTGGTCATCTACCGGTACCAGGTGCTCAAGCAGGCGGACGTCGTGCTCGCGCTGTTCCTGCAGGGGCAGCACTTCTCGGCGGAGCAGAAGCTGGCCGACTTCGAGTACTACGACCCGCTGACCACCGGGGACTCGACGCTGTCGGGCGTCGTGCAGTCGATCGTCGCGGCCGAGGTCGGGTACCACGAGCTCGCGCTCGAGTACTTCGTGTCGTCGCTGCTCGTGGACCTGGCGAACCTGCACGACAACGCCTCCGACGGCGTGCACGTCGCGTCCGCGGGCGGCACCTGGTCGGCGCTCGCGTTCGGTTTCGGCGGCATGCGCGACCACGACGGCGTGCTGTCGTTCGACCCGCGCCTGCCGCAGGGCTGGGAGGCGCTGACCTTCCGCGTGCAGTGGAACGGCTCGCGCCTGCGCGTCACCGTGCGGCCGGACGAGCTCGAGCTGGCCACCGAGACGGGCGACGGCGCGAAGGTGCTGGTGCGCGGCGAGCAGGTCTCGGTCACCGCGGACGAGCCCGTCGTCGTCGCGCTCGACGGCCAGGGCCCGGTGCGGCCCGGCCGCCCCAGCCTGCGCGCGCTGTCCGGCAACCGTCGCGACGACGGCACGCTCATCACCGCGACGGTGCCGCACTCCTGACCCCGCAACCCCGGAGGTGCTCCGACCGTTCGGCGCGCCTCCGGGGTGACGCTTGTCACGCCCGGAGGCGGCAGGTACATTCGTCGGCGATGCGCATCGATGCGCATCGATGACCGACGGCGCGGACGGAGGACGACGGTGGCGAAGATGCCCACGAGCGCCGACGTCGCGCGCGAGGCCGGGGTGTCGCAGTCGACGGTCTCGTACGTCATGAGCGGCAAGCGGCCGATCTCGGAGAAGACCCGGCAGCGCGTCGAGGACGCGATCGCCCGGCTCACCTACGAGCCGCACGCCGGGGCCCGCGCGCTGGCGGGCCACCGGACCAGCACGGTCGCCGTCGTCATGCCGCTGCGCCAGGCGTCGGGAGCCGAGCGCCTCATGACGTTCGTGGAGGAGATCACCCTGGCCGCCCGCGTCCGGGACCACGACGTGCTCCTCGTGACCGCCGACGAGGGCCCGTCCGGGCTGCGGCGGGTGGCGGGGCGCTCGCTCTGCGACGCCGTGGTGGTCATGGAGGTCGGCAGCTCCGACGAGCGGGTCCGGCTGGCCCGGTCGCTCGAGCTCCCCGTCGTGTTCGTCGGGATCCCGGACGACCGCGAGGGCATCCACTGCCTCGACTTCGACTTCGACGGCGCCGGAGAGCTCCTCGTGGCGGAGCTCGCGGGCCTCGGCCACGACACGGTCGACGTGCTGGGCTGGGGAGCCGACGTCGTCGCGCAGGACTTCAACTACGTGCCGCGGTTCGCGGCGGGCGCCCGCCGCGCCGCCGCGGCGCACGGCGTCGAGCTCCGGTGGCACCAGCCGGACGACGAGCGGGACCGCCAGGCGGTGCTCGACCGCGCCGTCGGAGGCGACGTGGGGCACGGCGGGGCAGGCGCGGCGGCGCCCGGGCTGGTGCTCACCGCGGCGATCCCCGAGACGCTGCGGGCGCTGTCCGAGCGTGGCCTGCGCCCCGGGCGGGACGTCGACGTCGTCGCCCTGGCCACCGACGCCGAGGGCGAGGCGTACGGGCTCACCGCCGTACCGACCGAGCCCCGCGACGTGTCGCGGCGCGTGATGGAGCGGGTGTTCGCGCTCGTCGACCGCCACGGGCCGAGCGCGGACGGGCCCGAGCTGGTGCCCGCCAGGATCGTCAGGCGGGGGTCGACCCGCCCAGCCTGACGGTCGTCCGCACCACTACCCGAACCGATGACGAGGAAGGTGGAGACGTATGCAGCATCGATGCGCATCGACGACGGGAGGAGCGCCCGGCCGGGCTCCGGCCCGGCCCGGCCGCCCGGTCTCGCGCCGGGCCGTCACCGCCGCCGGGCTGCTGGCGCCCCTGGCCGCGCTCCTGGCCGGGTGCGGCGCCGACCAGGGGTCGACGTCGCCGCGGACGCTGCGCGTCCTCGACACGTACACCAACGACCCGGACCGCACCGTCATCGGCGGTGCGCTCGACGCGGCCGCCAAGAAGGTCGGCGTGACGCTCGAGCGCGTCTCCGTCGCCGGCGACTCGCTGATCCAGCGGGTGCTCCAGCAGGGGTCGTCCGGGACGCTCCCGGACATCCTCATGCTCGACAACCCGGACCTGCAGCAGATCGCGGCCACCACGGCCCTGCGCCCGTTCGACGAGGTCGGCGTGCCCACCGACGGGTACACCGAGGGCGTCACCTCGGCGGGCACGTACGACGGGCGGGTCTACGGGCTCGCCCCGACCGTGAACACCATCGCGCTCTTCTACGACGTCCGGGCCCTCGACGAGGCGGGCGTCGCGCCGCCCACCACCTGGTCCGAGCTCCGCGAGGCGGCGGGTGCGCTGACCCGGGGCTCGCGCTACGGCCTCGCGTTCTGCGGCAACGCCACGTACGAGGGCACCTGGCAGTACCTGCCCTTCTTCTGGTCGAACGGCGCCGACGAGCGCGACATCGCGACGCCGGAGGCCGCCGCCGGGCTCGACCTCCTCGCCGGGACGGTCGCCGACGGCCACGCGTCCACGTCGGTGCTGAACTGGAGCCAGGCGGACGTCAAGGACCAGTTCGTCGCCGGACGCGCCGCCATGATGGTCAACGGCCCCTGGCAGATCCCCGAGCTGGAGTCGGTCGAGGGCCTCGAGTACGCCGTCGTCACCCTGCCGGTGCGCGACCCGGCCGGCCAGCGGCCCGTCGCGCCGCTCGGCGGCGAGGTCTGGACCGTGCCCGCCACCGGGGACCGTTCCAAGGAACGTCTCGCCGGCCGGGTCCTCGCGGAGTTCCTCTCGGACGAGAGCCTCGTGTCCATGGCGGCGAAGCGCTCCACCGTGCCCGGCCGGCCGGCGCTCATCGAGCCGTTCCTCGAGCGTCGTCCCGAGATGGCCGCGTTCGCGGACCTCGTCCGCGGGGCCCGCGCCCGCACGGCCGAGCTCGGCGCCGAGTGGCCGGCGACCGCCACCGCCCTGTACACCGCCGTCCAGCTCGCGGTCTCCGGCCAGGCCACGGCCCAGGACGCCCTCGCGGAAGCCCAGGAGTACGTATGACGACGACGACCATCCGTGCCGCCTCGCCCGCGCTCGCGACGGCGCCCCCGCCGGTCCGACGGCCCGGGGCGAGGCACCGCAACCGCCGCCTCGTCACGCTGCTGTTCCTGGGCCCCGCGGTCCTCTACCTGCTGCTGTTCTACGGGTATCCCGTCGTCCAGAACGTCGTGATGGGCTTCCAGCACTACACGATCTCGACGTTCTTCACGGGCGAGGCGCCGTGGGCCGGCCTCGACAACTACCGGGAGGTCGTCGGCAGCCCGCTGTTCCGCACGGCCCTGCTCAACACGGCCCTGTTCACGGTCGGGTCCATCGCCGGGCAGTTCGTGCTGGGCCTCGCGGTCGCGGTGTTCTTCCGCCGCCGGTTCCCGCTCTCCGGCTTCCTGCGGTCGCTCATCCTGCTGCCGTGGCTCATCCCGCTCATCGCGGCCAGCGCCGTGTGGAAGTGGATCCTCGACACCGAGTCCGGCGTCCTCAACCGCGTGCTCGTCGGGGCCGGCCTCGTGGACACGGGCGTGCCCTGGCTGAGCAGCACCTCGCTGGCACTGGTCACGGTCATCGCCGTCAACGTCTGGATCGGCATCCCCTTCAACGCCGTCATCCTGCACGGCGGGCTGCAGGGCATCCCCGACGAGCTCTACGAGGCGGGCGCCCTCGACGGCGCCACCCGCTGGCGCGCCTTCCGGCACATCACGTGGCCCATGCTGCGGCCGGTCGTCACCGTGGTGCTGGTGCTCGGCGTCGTCTACACCCTCAAGGTGCTCGACATCATCCTCGGGCTGACGGGCGGCGGGCCCGCGAACGCCACCCAGACGCTGGCCACGCAGTCCTACCAGCTGTCGTTCGCCACCTTCGACTTCGGTCAGGGGGCCGCGGTGAGCAACATCCTCATCGTGATCTCGCTGATCTTCGCTGCCGTCTATCTGCGCCTCAACCGGCGCGCCGTGGATGAGTGAGGCCCATGAGCACCGTCCGACACCCCTGGCTCCACACCGCGGCGGGCATCGCCGTGATCGCCGTGCTGCTGTTCCCGATCTACTGGATGGTCAACGCGTCGCTGCAGCCCAACGGCGCGACCGTCGACACGAGCTGGCTGCCGCTGTCCCCGGACCTCAGCGGCTACCGCACGGCGCTCGCGGACCAGGGCGCCAACCTGGTCACGAGCCTCGTGGTCGCCGTCGGCAGCGTCGCCCTGAGCCTGCTGATCGCCGTCCCGGCGGCCTACGCGCTGGCCCAGTTCCGGCTGCGCTGGGCCGGGCTGGTCCTGTTCGGGATCCTCATCAGCCAGATGATCCCCGGCATCGTCATCGCCAACGCCCTGTACGGCGCGTACGCCGACCTCGGCCTGCTGAACTCGATCCCCGGGCTGATCCTCGCGGACTCGACGGCGGGCATCCCGTTCGCGATCCTCATCTGCCGCGCCTTCATGCAGTCGCTGCCGCCGGCCGTCGTGGAGGCGGCCCTCGTCGACGGCGCCGGGCCGGTGCGCGCGTTCGTCTCGGTCGTGCTGCCGATCAGCCGCAACGCCCTCATCACGGCCGGCCTCTTCACCTTCCTGTTCACCTGGAGCGACTTCCTGTTCGCCCTGACCCTGACCACCACCGAGGACGTCCGGCCCGTCACGCTCGGGATCTACAACTACCTCGGCGCCTACGTGAACGACTGGAGCGCCGTGATGGCGACCGCCGTCCTCGCGTCGGTCCCCGCGATCGTCCTCCTCGTCGTCGCGCAGAAGTACGTCGCCGCCGGAGCCACCGGCGGGGCCGTCAAGTGACGCCCGCACACCCCCCGAGCACCACCCACCAGAAACGGAGCACCCCCATGACCACCACTCCCGCACCGATCCGCGTCACCGTCTGGGGCGAGAACCGCCACGAGCAGCTCGAGCCGGAGGTCGCCGCGCGCTACCCCGACGGCATGCACGGCGCCGTCGCGCAGGGCATCGAGGCGAACCTCGGCGACGGCGTGCGCGTGCGCACCGCCACGCTCGACGACCCGGAGCACGGCCTCACCGAGGAGGTGCTGCGCGACACCGACGTGCTCACCTGGTGGGGGCACGCCGCCCACGGCGAGGTCTCCGACGAGGTGGTCGAGCGGGTGCACCGCCACGTGCTGGAGGGCATGGGGCTGATCGTCCTGCACTCCGGCCACTGGTCGAAGATCTTCATGAAGCTCATGGGCACCACCTGCACCCTGCGCTGGCGCGCCGAGCACGACCGGGAGCTGGTGTGGACGATCGACCCGACCCACCCGATCGCCCAGGGCATCCCGCACCCCATGATCATCGAGGAGGACGAGATGTACGGGGAGTTCTTCGACGTCCCCGCCCCGGACGAGACCGTCTTCCTCAGCACCTTCTCCGGCGGCGAGGTCTTCCGCTCCGGCATCACCTACCGGCGCGGCTTCGGCAAGATCTTCTACTTCCGTCCCGGCGACCAGGAGTACCCCACGTACTTCCACGACGGCGTCCGCAAGGTGATCTCCAACGCCGTCGAGTGGGCCGTGACCCTGCGCCCGGAGCGCACCACCCCCACCCTGCTGCGCTACGAGACCGAGGACTTCTACCGCGGCCAGGGCTATGGCGGCGCGCTGAACGACGAGGCCCGCGCCGCCGCGGCGGAGGCCGGGCTGTGAGCACCCCGCTCGTCCTCGTCGGCGCCGGTGGCATGGGCCGCGCGTGGCTCGGGGCCATCCAGGCCGACCCGGGCGCCGAGCTCGCCGGCGTCGTCGACCTCGACCTCGACGCGGCCCGCGGGGCGCTCGCGGACGCCGGCCTGGACGGCGTCCCGGTCGGGACGGACGCGGTCGCGCTCGCCGGGGAGACCGGGGCGCGCGCGATCGTGAACGTCACCGTCCCGGCCGCGCACCACCCCGTCACGACGGCGGCGCTGTTCGCGGGGCTGCCCGTGCTCGGCGAGAAGCCGGTGGCCGAGTCGGTGCCGCGCGCGCTCTCGCTCGCCGCGGCCGCCGAGGTGACCGGGGAGCTGTTCGTCGTGAGCCAGTCGCGCCGCTACAACCGGCAGCTCTTCGCCTTCCGGGAGCAGGCGCGCACCCTGGGCGACCTGGGCGTGCTCACCACGGAGTTCTTCAAGGCGCCCCGGTTCGGCGGGTTCCGCGACGCGATGGCGCACCCGCTGCTGCTCGACATGGCGATCCACCCGTTCGACACCGCCCGCTTCCTGCTGGGCGCCGAGCCCGTCTCGGTGTACTGCGAGGAGTTCAACCCGTCGTGGAGCTGGTACGACGGCGACGCCGCGGCGACCGCCGTCTTCGAGATGACGGGCGGCGTCCGCTACGCCTACACGGGCAGCTGGTGCAGCCCCGGCCGGGAGACGTCGTGGAACGGGTCCTGGCGGCTCTCGGGGCGCGACGGGACCGCGCTCTGGGACGGCGATCACGAGCCGGTCGTCGACGGGCCGCGCGACAGGCCGCACGACGAGGTGGAGGGTGCCGACCCCGGCGACGGGATCGCCGGGTCGTTGGCGACCTTCCTGGCGGCGCTCGACGGCGGCCCCACGCCCATGGGCGAGGTGCACGAGAACGTGCTCAGCCTCGTCATGGTGGCCGCGGCCGTCGAGTCGGCCGCCACCGGCGCCAAGGTGCTCGTCGACGACGTGCTCGAGCGCGCGTACACGGAGGCCCTGGCCACGGAGACGCGGGAGGACGTGCGCGCGCAGCTCGCGTCGTGGACGTCGGTGCGCGCGGCCCTCGGGACGTCCTGACACCGGGGCCCGGCGGGCTCTCCCGCCGGGCCCAGGCCGGTCAGCCGAGGCGCTCGCGCAGGAACGTCCAGGCCAGGGCGGACATGTGCGCGGCCTGCGCGTTGTTGGCCGCGCCGCCGTGGCCGCCCTCGACGTTCTCGTAGTACGTCACGTCGTGCGCTCCCGCGGAGAGCATGAGCGCCGCCAGCTTGCGCGCGTGCCCCGGGTGCACGCGGTCGTCCTTGGTCGACGTCGTGAAGAGGACCGGCGGGTAGACGCGGTCGCCGTCGAGCAGGTGGTACGGCGAGAAGGTGCGGACGAACTCCCAGTCGTCGGTGTCGGGGTCGCCGTACTCCGCCACCCACGACGCGCCCGCGAGCAGGTGGGAGTACCGCTTCATGTCGAGCAGCGGCACCTGCACCACGACCGCGCCGAACAGGTCGGGGTACCGCGTGAGCATGTTCCCCGCCAGCAGCCCGCCGTTGGAGCCGCCCTGCGCGCCGAGGTGCGCGGGCGTCGTGATGCCGCGGGCCACGAGGTCGCGCGCGACGGCGGCGAAGTCCTCGTACGCCTTGTGCCGCCGCTCGCGCAGCGCGGCCTGGTGCCACGCGGGGCCGTACTCGCCGCCGCCGCGGATGTTCGCGACGACGTACACGCCGCCGTGGGCCAGCCACGCCCGCCCGACCGTGCCGGAGTAGCCGGGCAGCAGCGGGATCTCGAAGCCGCCGTACCCGTACAGCAGCGTCGGCGCGGTGCCGGGCGTCGCCGGGTCGGCCGCCTCGACCAGGTCCTCGCGGCCCACGACGAAGTACGGCACGCGGGTGCCGTCGTCCGACGTCGCGAAGTGCTGCACCGCGGCCATCCCGTCGGCGTCGAAGTACGCCGGGGCGGCCTTCAGCGGCTCGGGCTCGCCCGGCTGCGCGCCCGGTGCGGCCACGGTCGCGAGGCCCAGGGTGGACGGCGTGAGGTAGCCGGTCGTCGTGACCCAGACGTCGTCGCTCTCGAGCGGGTCGACGGCGCGCACCCCGACGGTGAGCAGCCCGCCGCCGAGCGGGAGCTCCGATCGGGTCCAGGGTGCGCCGGGTGCCGTGTCGAGGGAGGCGTCGGGGGACATGCCGGCGGGCGGGGTGAGCACGTGCACGGCGTTCTTCACGTCGTCGAGCACGTTGACCACCAGGTGGTGGCGCGTCCACGAGGCGCCGACCAGCGACGTCGACGGCGTGGGCTCGAACAGGACGGTGAGGTCGCGCGAGCCGGCGAGGAACGCGTCGGCTCGCGCGGCGAGCAGCGAGCCGGCGGGATACGTGGTGCCCGCGGGCGTCCAGTCGTCGCGCAGCTCGACCAGCAGCCACTCGCGGTGGAAGCCGACCTCCGCGGACTCGGGCACGTCGATCTTCACCAGCCGCTGCTCGGGCGTCCCGACCGCCTCGACGAGGAACGTCTCGGACCGGTAGAAGGCGATGGAACGGCTCACGAGGTCGCGCTCGAAGCCCGGCGTGCGCGAGCGGCGCGCGGAGATGTACATGTCGTCGTCGGTGCCCTCGTACACGACGACGGCGTCCTCGAGCGGCGTGCCGCGGCGCCAGAGCTTCGCGATCCGGGGGTAGCCGGACGGCGTCGTCGTGCCGGGCCCGAAGTCGGTGAACACGTACACCGCGTCCTCGTCCGCCCAGGCCAGGCCGCCCTTGGCGCCGGTGCGGCCGTCGGCGCGCACGATGTCGCGCTCGAACCCGCCCTCGGCGGCGGGGACGAAGCGCTTGTCGACGAGGTCGAACTCGCGCGTCACGTCCGCGTCCGAGCCGCCGGGGGAGAGGTCCACCAGCGCGCGGCGCCAGGGCTCGCCCGCCTCGAGCTGGTCAGGCGTCGGCCGCAGCAGCGAGGCTCCGTGCCACACCCAGCTCTCGCCCTCCGCCGCGGCGAGGGCGTCGAGGTCGAGCACGGTCTCCCACTCCGGGGCGTCGGTCCGGTACGAGTCGAGGGTGGTGCGCCGCCACAGGCCGCGCTCGTGCGCGGCGTCGCGCCAGAAGTTGTACAGGTGGTCGCCGATCCGCGACACGTCGGGGATGCGCTCGTCGGAGTCGAGCACCTCGCGGACCGCCGCCTCGGTCGCGGCGAAGCCCGGGGCGGCGCCGACGGTCGCGTGCGCGTGGTCGTTGCGGCCGCGCACCCAGTCCAGCGCCTGGGCGCCCTCGACCTCCTCGAGCCACGCGAACGGGTCCGGCAGGGTCGGGTCGAGCGGGGTCGGCGGGGCGGCGGCAGGGGCTGACGGTGCGGCGGTGTCGACGTGCTCGGCGGTCATGCTCGGCACCCTAGCCGCCGGGCGCGCCGACGGGCACGGGTGCCTTTCACCCGCGGGGTGCCCGTGGTAGAAACTCCTGGTCAGGGCATTGATCCTGCTTTGGACGTTCCCAGGGGTTTCGCGGAGAACGCCGCTTTCTCGCGGCACGGTCGCTGCGCCGCCGGAGCCCCTCCCTTCCACCACCCACGGGGGTGCGGTGAGCACGACGACCTCTGCCGGCTCGCGCGCGACGGCGCGCGTCGCTGCGCGGCTTCCGGCCCAGCTCTGCGGGGCCGCGGCGGTCCTCGCCGTCGCGGCCGTGCCGGTGCTCGGCGACCGGCTCTCGGCCGCGGGCATCGCGGCGCTCGCGGGAGCCTCCGCGCTGCTCGTCGTCGTCGCCGTCGCGGCGCTGTCTCGCGCCGTCGCCCGCAGCGACCGCGACCGCGCCGCGCTGCGGGCGGACCTCGACACCCGGGCGGCGGAGCTCGCGGCCGCCACGGGCGCGCTCGACGACGCGACCGCGGAGCTCGCGCGCACCCGCGAGGCTCGCGACGACGAGCGCGCCGCCGTCGAGACCGCGGTGGTCGCGCTCGGGCGCAAGGTGCAGGCGTCGGCGCACCGCATCCAGGAGGAGGCGGCGCGCATGGTGCAGCGGCACGCGGCCGACCCCGACGTGCTCCAGACGTCCATGCGGATCGACCACGCCGCCGCGCAGCACGCCCGCCAGGCGCAGAACCTCGTCGCGCTCTGCGGCCGGCGCCCCGGCCAGACCTGGGACGACCCGCTGGCCCTGCCCGACGTCGTGCGCGCGGCCGCGGGCCGCATCACGGCGTTCCAGCGCGTCGAGGTGTCCGGCGACCCGGGACTGGCCGTGGTCGGCCGCGGGGTCGAGCCGGTCGTGCACGTCCTCGCCGAGCTGCTCGCGAACGCCACCCAGTGCTCGCCGCCGAGCACCCAGGTGCTCGTCGCGGTCCGGCAGGTGCAGCGCGGCGCGGTCGTCGAGATCGACGACTGCGGCGTCGGGATGGCCGCCCGCGAGCTGGAACGGGTGCGCGCCGTCGCCTCCGGCGCGCGGCCCGTCGGGATCGCCGACCTCGGCGAGGTGCCGCAGACCGGCCTCGCGGTCGTGGGGTCGTACGCGCGCGCCCTCGACCTGCGCGTGGACCTCAGCGAGTCGGTGTACGGCGGCCTGCGGGCCGTCGTCATGGTGCCCGCCGAGCTCGTCACCGCGGCCGCCGCGGCGCCCGACACGCTCGCCCCGGGCCTCGAGGAGCCGTGGCCTCAGCCGCCCGCTCCGGCCACCCCGAGGACGGCGGCCCCCGAGGCCCGCGACGGGACACCCCCACCGGACGGCGCGCCCGCCCTGCCGCAGCGCCGCTCGCGCCGCGCGGGCGACCCGGCCACGGGCGCGCAGCGCGCGGTGCCCGCCGCGCCGCCGTCCGCCCCGACCGCAGTCGTCCCCGCGCAGACCGCGGAGGAGGCCGGCGCGTGGATGGGCGCGTTCTTCTCCGCCGGCCGCGCGGCCGGCACCGACGACGGCACCCCGACCACCGCCCATCCCAGCCAGCAGCCGTCCGCCGTGCCGGACGTGATCTCGGAGGACTCATGACGACCCCGACCACCGACGCGACTCCCGCGCCCGCGCACCCGGACAGCTGGATGCTCGACCTCGTCGCCGGGGTGCGCGGCGTCCGGCACGTCGTCGTGCTCAGCTCGGACGGCCTCGTGAAGGTCCGCACGGACGTGACGCCCCCGGACACGGCCGACAAGGTCGCGGCGGCGTGCGCCGGCCTGGTCGCGCTCGGCATGAGCATGGGGCGGGAGTTCGGCGCCGGCGACGCGCTGCGGCAGGTCCTCGTCGAGTTCGACGGCGGCTTCCTCTTCGTGCGCGGCGCGGGCGACGGCTCGCGGCTGGCGGTCGTCACCGACGCGGCCGTCGACCCGGGGCTGGTGGCCCAGCAGATGCAGGCCCAGGTGCTGATGATCGGCGAGCGGACGCTCGGCACGGACGTCCTGCGTCCCGCAGCACGGGAAGCCGAGGAGACGCGATGACCGACGGCTACCGCGACCACCCGGTGCGCTCGTACGTCCTCACGGGCGGGCGCGCGCACCCGAGCCGCAACACGCTGCGGCCCGAGACGCTGCTGAGCGCGGTGGACGACGGCCGCGAGCTGCCCGTCGGCGCGGGCCGGCACGAGCGCGCGCTGCTCGAGACCTGCCGCGGCACCCTCGCGCTGGCCGAGCTCGCCGCGTACCTGCGCCTGCCCACCAGCCTGGTCGCGGTCCTGGCCTCCGACCTGGTCGACGCCGGCTACCTCGCGATCCGGTCGCCGCAGGCGTACGACCTGCCGGGCGTCGACCTGCTGGAGGAGGTCCTCGATGGTCTCCGCCGGTCCTGAGCCCGCGCCCGACGACTCCGTGCTCCTCGACCCCGCCTCGCTGCACCTCGCGCCCACGGTCGAGCGGTCGGTCAAGGTGCTCGTCGTGGGCGCGTACGGGGTGGGCAAGACGACGCTCATCGGCGCGGTCAGCGAGATCCCCGTGCTGAGCACGGAGGAGACGATCACGGCGGCCAGCATCGGCGTCGACCCGCGGCTCGGGGAGAAGACCACGACGACGGTCGCGATGGACTTCGGGCGCGTCACGGTGGGCGGCACCACGGCCCTGTACCTGTTCGGCACCCCCGGGCAGAAGCGCTTCTGGGACCTGTGGGCGGGCCTGGCGGAGGGCGCGGTCGGCGCGCTCGTCGTCGTGGACACGCGCCGCCTGGAGGAGAGCTTCGAGGTGCTGGACCAGCTCGAGGAGCACACGGCGCTGCCTGTGACCGTCGTGGTCAACGAGTTCCCGGACGCGCCGCGGCACGCCACCGACGCGGTGCGCGCCGCGCTCGACCTGCCGCCGGACACCCCCGTCGTGGCGGGCGACCTGCGCGAACGCCGCCAGGCCGTCGAGGCCCTGCAGGCGCTCGTCGCGCACGCGGTGCGCCTCGCCCGCGCGGGCCGGGCCGCGTGAGCCTCACCGGGGCAGTACGCGTGGTCCGGCTCGAGGACGTGGCCGACCGGCCGCTGCTCGCCGACCTGGCGGGAGCGCCCGACCCGGCCGCCGGCTACGAGGCCCTGCGCTCGCGGTGGGGCGCCCTCGCGCCGGTGGACCTCGAGCCGGGCGTGCCGGCCTGGCTCGCGCTGGGACACGCGGAGGTCGCCGCCGTCCTGCGCAACGAGGCGATGTTCTCCCGCGACGCGCGGCACTGGCGGTACGAGGCGGAGGGGCTGCTCGGTCGGCGCTCGGCGACCCGCGCTCTGCTCGCGCCGCGCGACGGCGCCCACGACCGCGACGGCGCGGAGCACCGGCGGCTGCGCACGCCCCTGGCCGACGCGCTCGACGCCGTCGAGGACCGGCGGGTCCGGCGCACGACGGACGTCGCCTGCGCGTCCGTGCTGGACCGGCTGGCCGCCCGCGGCACGGCGGACATGGTGGCCGAGTACGCCGTCGACGTCCCGGTACGGGTGCTGGCCGACCTGCTCGGCATGACGCTCGCCGACGCGCGCCGGATGCACGAGCTCACGGTCGCGCAGCGCTCCGGCACGGACGACGCCTACCCGGCGTCCGTCGAGGCGGAGGACCTGCTCGCGGGCCTCGTCGCCGGGCGCCGCGCGGAGCCGAGCGACGACCTCACGTCCGCGCTGCTCGCCCATCCCGCGCACGAGAACGACCTCGAGGTGATGGGCGCCGTCGCGCTCGTGTTCGCGACGGCGCACGACGCCGAGATCGCGTGGATCGCCACCGCGCTGCAGCGACTGCTGGCCGACCCGGCGTTCGCCGCCCGCCTGCACGGCGGCCGCCTCTCGCTGGACGACGCGCTGGACGAGGTGGCCCGCGACGCGCCCCCGCTGCCGCACCTGCGGCCGCGCTACGCCCTCGCCGACGGCGAGCTGGGCGGCCAGGCGATCGCGGCGGGCGACGCCGTCGTGCCGGCGGTGGCGGCGGCCAACGCCGACCGCGCCGTCCGCGGCGCCGACCCGTGGGAGCAGGCGGACTCGCGCTTCCACCTCACGTGGGGGACGGGCGCGCACGCGTGCCCGGCGCACCGCATGGCGCCGCTGATCACGCGGACGGTCGTGGGGCACTTCCTCGCCCGGGTCGCGGACCTGGAGCTCACCGTCGCGCCGACGGACGTCGAGCCGGTGCGCTCGGCGTGGGCGCGCTACCCGCGGGAGCTGCCCGTCCGGTTCCGGTGACCGGGGATCGGCCGACCCGCGCGAGCCGGCCGATCCGCGAGGTCAGCCGATCCGTGCGCGCAGCCGGCCGGGCAGGTGCCGGTAGGCCTTCGGGTCCACCGGCAGCAGCCACTGGCCGGCGCGGGTGGCCGCGGGCAGCTGCAGGTCGAGGTCCGCGAGCATCTCGTCGATCTGGTGCAGCGAGAACGGGATGACGTTGGTGCCGCGGGCGTGCTTGCCCTCGGTGCGCTTCTCCATCCAGTCCACGCGGCTCGCGACGAGCTCGCGCCGCTCCTCGACGGGCGGCACGTCCACGGCGTCGGCGAGGTGCGCGGCCGTCCACAGGGCGCCGACCTCGGCCGACAGCGGGCTGAACAGCGACGAGTTGTACCCGGCGAACGTCAGGTGGGGCACGTCGTGCGGCAGCACCTGCCGGTAGAGCTGGAAGTTGTCGCGGTCGTCGAGCAGACGCGCCTGCAGGTCGTCGTCGAGGAACGGCACGCGCTGGTGGAACCCCGTGCCGCACACCACGAGGTCGGCCCGCACCGCGGTGCCGTCGTCGAGCACCGCGACCGGTGCACCCTCCTCGTCGACGTCGAGGCGCTCGATCTCGGCCTCGCGGCGCACGTCGATCTTGCCCTCGGCCACCTGCTCGAAGAAGCCGTCGGTGGCGAGCGAGACGGTGGAGCGGGCGATGTCGGCGAACTCGCCGCGCGGCACGAGCCCGAGCTTCTCCAGGTGGAACTGCTTGACGGACACCGCGCCGACACTGGCGAGCATCGACCTCCGCACGCCGTCGCCCAGGCCGTGCAGGAACTTCTCCATGCCGCCGGACATCGTCTCGTAGCGGAACAGCCCCTCGCCCATCCGCGTGAGCAGCAGGTACTTGTAGTTGAGCGCGTTGCCGAGCCGCTTGGGCAGCTTCCACAGCAGGTGGCGCGCCACGACCTGCGTGCTCGCCGCGACGGGGGCGACCTCGGCGGCGACGTCGCACGCGGACTTGCCGTACCCGACGACGACGACGTGCTTGCCGCGAGCGTCCTCGAGGGACGTGAGCTGGCTCGAGGCGACGACCTTGCCGCCGGCGCGCAGGAGCTCGGCCAGGCCCTCGAAGCGGGGGATCACCGGGTCGGAGAAGATGCCGTTCGCGACCACGAGGTGGTCGAAGCGCTCGGGCTCGGCCACCGGCTCGCCGGCGCGTCGCGCGGTGACCGACCAGCCGTCCTCCGCGGGCGTGAGCTCGGCGCGGACGACCTCGGTGGACAGCCGGAGCGTGCCGCGCAGGTCGTGGAGGTCGACGTACTGCTCGAGGTAGGCCTGGACCTGCTGTCCGCTGGGCCACTCGGGGTAGTCCTTCGGCATCGGGAGGTCGGAGAAGGCGTACGAGCCCTTGTTGTTCTGCGTGGTGAGGCCCGAGTAGCGGCGGCTCGCGCTCCACACGCCGCCGACGTCGGGGGCCTTGTCGAGCACGGTGACGTCGTGCCCGAACTCGCGGAGCACCTTGGCGCTGGCCAGGCCGGCGAAGCCGGCGCCGACGACGGCGATCTTCATGAGCGTCCTTGCTGTCGGTCGAGAGGGGGCCAAATCGCCAGAATCGTAGCGGTTCGGACAGCGTCGGGACAGGCCCTCTCGCAGGTCGGGCCGGTCGGGGCGCCCGACCCGGCCGGTGTCGGCGGCACGCGGCAGGATGGACCCGTGACGGACACCGAGAACACAGGCCTCGACTCAGGGCCGGACACCCTGCTCGACGAAGCCGCCGCCCAGCGTCGCTGGGCCGAGCTGGTCGCCCTCGTCGAGGAGGACCAGCGGGCCTACTACGAGGACGACGCCCCCCGGGTGTCCGACGCCGAGTACGACGCGCGGATGCACGAGCTGGCGGCGATCGAGGCCGCGCACCCGGCGCTGCAGACTCCCGAGTCCCCGACGCAGCGGGTGGGCGGGGCGGCCGCGGCCGGCTTCGCCACGGTCGAGCACGTCGAGCGCATGCTCAGCCTCGACAACGTGTTCTCCGTGGAGGAGCTGCGGGCGTGGGACGCCCGTGTGGCCCGCGACCTGGGCGCTGAGCACGTCGGCTACCTGTCCGAGGTGAAGATCGACGGCCTCGCGATCGCCCTGCTCTACGAGAACGGCCGCCTGGTGCGGGCCGCGACCCGCGGCGACGGCCGCACCGGCGAGGACGTCACCCAGAACGCGCTGCGGATCGCGGACATCCCGCGGCGGCTGGCGGGCGACGGCCACCCCGACCTCGTCGAGATCCGCGGGGAGGTGTTCATCCCCGTCGCCTCGTTCGAGCGGCTCAACGCGCTGCAGGCGGAGCTCCGCGACCGCGTCGTCGCCGAGTCCCGGGCGCGGCACGACGGGCGCGCGACGGCCGCGCGCCCGTTCGACGAGGAGCGCGCCCGCGTCGCGGCGCTCCGTCGCTTCCCGCAGTTCGCCAACCCGCGCAACGCGGCGGCCGGCGGGCTGCGCCAGCTGCTCGACAAGAAGGAGGGCATGGAGCTCGAGGCCGGCGTCGCCCGCGTGGAGTCCCTGCGCCTGTACGTGCACGGGATCGGCGCCCTGCAGTGGACGGCGGGGGAGCACACCGAGCTTGCCCGGCAGTCCGAGGCGTACGAGCACTTCGCCCGGTGGGGGCTGCCCGTCTCGCCGCACAACCGCGTGGTCGAGGGCGTCGACGGCGTCGTCGAGATGATCGAGTGGTTCGGCGCCCACCGCCACGACATCGAGCACGAGCTGGACGGCATCGTCGTCAAGGTCGACGCGCTGGGCGACCAGCAGCGGCTCGGCGCGACGAGCCGCGCACCCCGGTGGGCCATCGCCTACAAGTACCCGCCGGAGGAGGTCACCACCCGCCTCGTGGCGATCCAGGTCGGCGTGGGCCGCACGGGGCGCGCGACGCCGTACGCCGTGATGGAGCCGGTCCTGGTGGCCGGGTCCACGGTGCGGCAGGCGACGCTGCACAACCAGGACGTGGTGAAGGCCAAGGGCGTGCGCATCGGCGACATGGTCGTGCTGCGCAAGGCGGGCGACGTCATCCCCGAGATCCTCGGGCCCGTCACCGCGCTGGCCGACGACGGCCACCCGCGCGAGGAGTTCGTCATGCCGGAGCGGTGCCCCGAGTGCGGCACCCCGTTGCGGGCCATGAAGGAGGGCGACGTCGACCTGCGCTGCCCCAACGCCGAGTCCTGCCCGGCGCAGGTGCGCGGCCGGGTGGAGCACATCGGCTCGCGCGGAGGCCTGGACGTCGAGGTGCTCGGCGAGGTGACGGCGTCCGCGCTCACCCAGCCCGAGGTGCCGGAGGTCCCGCCGCTGCGCACCGAGGCGGGCCTGTTCGACCTCACGCTGGACGAGCTGCTGCCCATCGAGGTCGTCGTGCGCGACGCCGAGACCGGTCTGCCCAAGGTGGACGACGACGGCGTGGCCCGTCGCCGGACGCCGTTCCGCAAGAAGGTCACGTACACCAAGGCCCGCCGCACCCAGGCGGAGGCGGCGGGGGAGGCCCTGCCGGAGTGGGAGCCGACGGCCGCCGCCACCAAGCTCCTCGACGAGCTCGAGCTCGCCAAGACCAAGGACCTCTGGCGCATCCTCGTCAGCCTCAACATCCGGCACGTCGGGCCCGTGGCGGCCCGGGCGCTCGCGGGCTGGTTCGGCTCGCTCGACGCGGTCCGCGCCGCCTCGCGCGAGGAGCTGGCCGCCGTCGAGGGCGTGGGGCCGATCATCGCGGACGCGTTGCTGGCGTGGTTCGACGTCGAGTGGCACCGCGAGATCGTCGACCGCTGGCAGGCGGCGGGCGTGCGCACCTGGATCCCCGACCACCCGGGGCCCGCGGCGATGGCGGCCGAGGCGGACAAGGGCCCGACCGGCCCGCTCGCCGGGCTCACCGTGGTGGTCACCGGCTCGCTCGAGGGGTACAGCCGCGACGGGGCGAAGGAGGCGGTCCTCGCGGCGGGCGGCAAGGCGGCCGGGTCGGTCTCGAAGAAGACGGACTACGTCGTCGTGGGCGAGAACGCCGGCTCCAAGGCGGCCAAGGCGGAGGAGCTCGGCCTGCCGATCCTCGACGAGGCGGCGTTCACGCGCCTGCTCGAGGGAGGCCCGGCCGCGCTGGGCGGTGGCACGGACGAGGGCGGGGACGACTGACGCCCGCGGCTACGATGCGCGGGTGCACGACAGCCCGCTTGCTCACCTGACCCTGCGCGGCGCCCACCTCGTGGGCTCCGTGAACCTGCCCACGGCGCGCGACACCCTGCGGACCGTCGCGACGCGGCTCGGCGCGCACGCCCGCCGCATCCCCGACGGCGAGGTGGGCGAGCGGTTCCACTGGATCCTGTTCCAGGGCACCCGGTTCGAGGCGGTCGACGGTCTGGCGCGCGTGGGCGACGAGCCCGTCGTCGTGGCCGGCTTCGACCTGCGGCCGCACGTGCTGGACGGCTCGGTGCCGGCCGACGGGCTGAGGTTCGGGCCGCTGGGCTACGCGGAGGCGGCGCTCGCGTCCTACGCCGACTTCGTGGCGCTGCGCGCCGAGGGCGTGATCGCTCGGGGCACGCGGTTCCAGGTCGGCATCCCGTCGCCCCTCGCGGCGGTGACGACGTTCGTCGCGCCGGCCGACCGCGCCGCGGTGTACCCGGCGTACGAGGCGGCGGTGCTGCGCGAGCTCGACGAGATCCTCGCCACCGTCCCCGCCGCCGACCTCGCGATCCAGGTGGAGCTCGCGACCGACTTCGCGTTCGTCGAGGGCGCCAACCTGGGCGGCGGCGCCGCGCGGGCGTGGTTCGACCGCGACGCGGGCGGGGACGAGGATGTCGTCCTCGGCTGCGCCCGCCGCGCCGCGCGCGTCGCGGCGCACGTGCCGGACGGCGTCGAGCTCGGTTTCCACCTCTGCTACGGCGACGTGGCGGAGAAGCACTTCGTCGAGCCGGCGGACACCGGCCACCTCGTTGCGATGGCGAACGCCCTGGTGGAGGCCCTCCCGCGCCCGATCACCTGGGTGCACCTGCCGGTGCCGATCGACCGCGACGATGTCGCCTACGTCGCTCCGCTCGCGCAGCTGCGGCTCGACGAGGCCACCGAGCTCCACCTCGGCCTCCTGCACCACGAGGACGGCGTCGAGGGCGCCGCGCGCCGCCTCGCCGCGGCCGCGCAGGTGCTGGGCGGCCGGACCGTCGGCGTCGCGACCGAGTGCGGCTTCGGTCGCGGCCCCGCCGAGCGCACCGCCGCCCTGCTGGACCTGCACGTCGCGGTCCTCGAGGCCTGACCGGGCGGCGAGCCACGCGCCCGCCGTCGGCGGGGCGGTCTCAGGCGGTCAGGGCGTCCACGGCCTCGGGCGACAGGGCGTGGTCGGCGGCCATGGCGGCGGCGCCGAGCACCCCGGCCTGCGCGCCCGTGCGCGCCACGGCGATGCGCAGGTGCTGGGTGGCCAGCGGCAGGGACCGCCGGTAGACGACCTCCCGGATCCCGGCCAGCAGGTGCTCGCCCGCCTCGGCGAGGATGCCGCCGAGCACGATGACCGACGGGTTGAGCAGGCTGACGGTGGCAGCGAGGACGCTGCCGATCTCTCGGCCGGCCTGGCGCACGGCGCGGCCGGCGGTGACGTCGCCCCCGCGGACCAGCGCGACGACGTCGGCGGGGCCGGACACGTCCAGACCCTCGGCGCGCAGCCGCACGGCGAGGGCCTGCGCGCTCGCGATGGCCTCGAGGCACCCCACGTTCCCGCAGCGGCACACCACTTCCTCGGCGCCGGGCACGGCGACGTGGCCGATGTCGCCGGCCGCGCCCTGCGCGCCGCGCCGCAGCGCGCCGTCGGCGATGATGCCGGCGCCGATGCCCGTGGCGACCTTGACGAGGATGAGGTCGGAGACGTCGGGCCACGCGATGCGGTGCTCGCCGAGCGCCATGATGTTCACGTCGTTGTCGACGAGGGCCGGCGCGTCGAAGTGGCCGCGGAGGATTCCGGGCACGTCCGCGTCGTCCCAGCCGGGCATGATCGGCGGGTTGTTGGGGTGCCCGGTGGCGTGCTCGACCGGGCCCGGCAGGCCGACGCCGACGCCGGCCAGGTCGCCGACGTCGCGGCCCGCGGTCTCGAGCAGCTTGCGGCCGGCGTCCGCGACCCAGTCGAGCACGGGTTCCGGCCCGTCGGCGATGGCGAGGGGCGCGTCGAGCTCGGCGAGCACGGTGGACGCCAGGTCGGTCACGGCGAGCCGGGCGTGGGTGGCGCCGAGGTCGACGCCCAGCACCACCTGCGACGACGGGTTGAACGCGAAGGTGGCGGGCGGGCGACCGCCGGTCGAGGTGGCCTCGCCGGCGGGGGCGATGAGGCCGGCGGCCATGAGCGCGTCGATCCGTCCGGCGACGGTGGACCGCGCCTGCCCGGTGAGGGTCGCGAGCTCGGCGCGGGTGCGAGCCCGGCCGTCGCGCAGAAGCTGGAACATCTCGCCGGCCCCGGGCGTGCGAGGTCCGACCGCTGCACCTTCCGTCATGACCGTAGTCAATCACGATCGAATAACACCCGTCTTTTGCTTGACGCTCGACAGAAGTGCGTCCTAGGTTCGGACCCATGGTCGACGTGGACCGCGACGACGCGGCACCGCCGGAGGGCAGCGACGCCCCCGCCCCTCTGCTGCGCATGGAGGGCATCGTCAAGCACTTCCCGGGCGCCAAGGCGCTCGACGGGGTGGATCTCGACGTGCTGCCGGGCGAGGTGCACTGCCTGCTCGGCCAGAACGGCGCCGGGAAGTCCACCCTCATCAAGGTGCTGGCGGGAGCGCACCAGCCCACGTCCGGGCGGGTGCTGATCGACGGCGAGGAGGTCGTCGTCCCGCACCCGGTCGCCGCGCTGCGGCTCGGCGTCGCGACCATCTACCAGGAGCTCGACGTCGTGGACGGGCTCACCGTCGCCGAGAACGTCTTCCTGGGCCACGAGCTCGACCGCGGCGGCTTCACCCAGCGGCGCGAGGCGACCCGGCGCACGCGCGAGCTGCTGGCGCGGCTCGGGCACCCCGAGATCTCGCCGCACCGCGAGGTCGGGCAGCTGTCGGCGGCGGGCAAGCAGGTGGTGTCGATGGCGCGGGCGCTCTCCCACGACGCCCGTGTCATCGTCATGGACGAGCCGTCCGCCGTGCTCGACGCCGGTGAGGTGCGCAACCTGTTCCGCGTGGTCCGCGCCCTCACGGCGCAGGGCGTCGCCGTCGTGTACATCTCCCACCGCCTGGAGGAGATCCGCGAGATCGGCGACCGCATCACGGTCCTCAAGAACGGGCGCACGGTCGGCCGCGACCTCCCGGCGGCGACCACGCCCACCACCGAGCTCATCCGCCTCATGACCGGCCGCAACGTCGAGTACGCGTTCCCGGACCGCCCCGGCGTGCCCGTCGACGCTCCGGTCGTGCTCGACGTCGAGGGCCTCGGCCTCGCGGGCACGTTCGACGACGTCTCGTTCCGGGTCCGGGCCGGGGAGATCGTGGGGCTGGCCGGCCTCGTCGGCGCGGGACGGTCGGAGATCCTCGAGACGCTCTACGGCGCGCGGCGGCGCACGGCGGGCAGCGTGGCGGTGAACGGCCGCGCCCTGCGCGCGGGGTCGGTCGACGCCGCGGTGGCTGCCGGCATCGGGCTGTGCCCCGAGGAGCGCAAGAGCCAGGGCCTCGTCCTCGACGAACCCGTCTACCGGAACGTCACCCTCTCGACGTTCGCCCGGTTCGCCCGTGGCGGCTGGCTCGACGAGCGCGCGGAGCGCGCAGCCGCGCGCGAGCAGGCCGCCGCCCTCGACCTGCGACCCGCCGACGTCGACCGCGCGGCGCGCACCCTCTCCGGCGGCAACCAGCAGAAGGCGCTGCTCGGCCGGTGGCTCGTCCACGGCTGCGACGTGCTGCTCCTCGACGAGCCCACCCGCGGCGTCGACGTCGGCGCGCGGTCGGAGCTCTACGGCCTCGTGCGCCGGCTCGCCGACGCCGGGACGGCGGTGGTCGTCGTCTCCAGCGAGATCCCCGAGGTCCTCGGGCTCGCCGACCACGTGCTCGTGGTCTCCGAAGGGCGCGTGGTGCACCGGGCACCCGCGCAGGACATCGACGAGCACGGCGTGCTCGACCTCGTCATGGAAGGAACCGCCGCATGAGCACCCAGGTGGAGTCGCCGGCCGCCGGCACGTCGCGGCCCTCGTGGCTGTCGGGCCCGGCGGGCCGCACGATCGGGCTCGTCGTGGCCCTGGCCCTCGTCGCCGTCGTCGGCGTGATCACGGGCGGCGAACGCTTCGCCAGCCTCGACAACGCCATGACCATCCTCCGGCTCGCGTCGGTGACGGGGGTCCTCGCCATCGGGATGACGTTCGTCATCACCGCCGGGGGGATCGACCTCTCCGTGGGCTCCCTGGTGGGGCTGTCCTCGGTGTGGGCGAGCACGCTCGCCACACAGACGATGGCGGAGGACGTGCACTGGACCGTCATGGTGCTCACGGCGCTCGCGGTCGGCACCGCGGCGGGCATCGTCAACGGCCTGATCATCGCGTACGGCAAGGTCGTGTCGTTCATCGCGACGCTGGCGATGATGATCGCCGCCCGCGGCCTCGCGGAGATGATCTCGGGCCGCCAGACCCAGGTCGTCAGCGTGGACGGGTTCATGGACTTCTTCCGCGCCGACTTCATCGGCGTGCCGGTGCTCGTGTGGATCTTCGCTCTCGTCGCCGTCGCCGGGTGGTTCCTGTTCAACCGCACCACCTTCGGTCGCCGCACCGTGGCGGTGGGCGGCAACCTCGAGGCGTCGCGTCTCGCGGGCATCAAGGTGCAGCGCCACCTGCTGTACGTCTACGCGCTGTCCGGGCTGACCGCCGGCATCGCGGGCGTGATGATGCTGGGCCGCACCACGGCCGGCACCTCCACGAACGGCCTGTACTACGAGCTGGAGGTCATCGCGGCCGTGGTCGTGGGCGGCACCCTGCTGATCGGTGGCCGCGGCACGATCGTCGGGACCGTGATCGGCGTCCTCATCTTCGCGATGCTCTCCAACGTGTTCACGATCAACAACATGTCGATCTCCGCCCAGAACGTGGCCAAGGGCGCGATCATCGTGATCGCCGTCCTCCTCCAGCAGCGCTTCGCCCGCCGTGCCACGTCTCCCTGACGCCCAGGGCTCGTCCTGAACCTCCCCGCACCACCCCGCACCACCCGCACCGGGCCACCCGCCCGGCACGGCCGGACCGAATCGAGGATGATCACATGTCCGCACGCACCTTGCCGAACAGTCCCGCCCGGCGCACCGCCGCGGTGGCCGCGGTGGCCGTGTCCGCCGTCCTGCTCGCCGCCGGTTGCACCAGCAACGAGCCGCCCGAGGACGAGGGCTCGGCGGCCCCGCAGGTCGCGGCCGAGGGCAACGACGAGCCGGGCGACCAGGTCGTCATCGGCTTCTCCGCCCCCGCCGCCGACCACGGCTGGATGGGCGCCATCACCCAGTCGGCGGTCGACACCGCCGAGCAGTACTCGGACGTCGAGCTCCGGCAGGCCGAGGCGACGAACGACGTCAACGTCCAGATCAGCCAGATCGAGCAGTTCATCAACGACAAGGTCGACGCCATCGTGCTGCTGCCGTTCGACGGCGCCGCGCTCACCGAGGTCGCGACGAAGGCGATGGACGCCGGGATCCCGGTCATCAACGTCGACCGCGAGTTCTCCAGCCCGTTCGCGGCTCGGGCCACGATCCTCGGTGACAACTACGGCATGGGGGTGAGCGCCGGCACGTACATCTGCGAGCAGCTGGGCGACAACCCCGACGCGATCGTCGCCGAGATCCAGGGCATCGAGTCGCTGCCGCTCACCCAGGACCGCAGCAAGGGCTTCGAGGACGCGCTGTCCGACTGCGGTCTCGACGTCGACCGCCGGGTCGCCGCCGACTTCACGGTCCAGGGCGGGGAGACGGCGACGTCGAACCTGCTGCAGGCGGAGCCGAAGATCGACGCCATCTGGAACCACGACGACGACCAGGGCGTCGGCGTCCTCGCCGCGATCGAGAACGCCGGGCGCGACGAGTTCTTCATGGTCGGCGGCGCCGGCTCGCTCGACGTCATGGAGCACATCCAGGCCGGGGACACGCCGCTGCAGGCGACCGTCGTCTACCCGTCGACGCAGGCGGCCGACGGCATCAAGCTGGCGCGCCTGGTGGTGCAGAACAAGAACATGGGCGACCTGGTCTCGGCCGGCGTCCCGCGCACCACCCAGCTGTTCGCGCCGGTCGTCACGGCGGACAACGTCGACCAGTACATGTCCATCGGGTTCCGGTCCTGAGACCCTGAGGACCGAGGGTCCGCAGGCAGGCACGACCCGCACGCACGGAAGCACGAGAACGACGGAAACGGAGGTCGCTCGATGAGCGAGCACGCCACGGCAGGGGGCACGCCGACGCTGGGCGTCGGGATGGTCGGGTACGCGTTCATGGGAGCCGCGCACTCGCACGCGTGGCGGACGGCGCCGCGGTTCTTCGACCTCCCGCTCGCCCCGCGGATGCGGGTCGTGGCGGGCCGCAGCGCCGACGGGGTGCGGGCGGCGGCGGACCGGCTCGGCTGGGACGACGCCGTCACGGACTGGCGAGAGCTCGTCGCCCGGGACGACGTCGACCTCGTCGACGTGTGCACGCCCGGTGACACGCACGCCGAGATCGCGGTCGCGGCGCTCGAGGCGGGCAAGCACGTGCTGTGCGAGAAGCCGCTCGCGAACACGGTGGCCGAGGCGGAGGAGATGGTGCGGGCGGCCGACGCCGCGGCCGCGCGCGGGGTGTTCGCGGCGGTGGGGTTCACCTACCGCCGCGTCCCCGCGATCCAGCTCGCCCGCCGCCTGGTGGAGCAGGGTCGGATCGGCGAGGTGCGGCAGGTGCGGGCGCAGTACCTGCAGGACTGGCTGTCCGACCCGTCGACCCCGCTGTCGTGGCGGCTCGACAAGGCGAAGGCGGGCTCGGGGGCGCTGGGCGACATCGGCGCGCACGTCGTCGACCTCGCGCAGTTCGTGACGGGGGAGCGGCTGGTCGGCGTGGCGGGCATGCTCGAGACGTTCGTGCGCGAGCGCCCGGTGCCGGCGTCGTTCTCGGGCCTGTCGGGCGAGGCGGGGGAGGGCACCGGCCCGGTGACGGTCGACGACGCGGCGATCTTCTTCGGGCGGCTGTCGGGCGGCGGGACGGCGACGTTCGAGGCCACGCGGTACGCGTGGGGGCGCAAGAACGCCATCCGGCTGGAGATCAGCGGCACCCGCGGCGCGATCGCCTTCGACTTCGAGGACATGAACCTCCTGCACTACTTCGACGCGGAGGACGACGCGCAGGTGGCGGGCTTCCGTCGCATCGTGGTCACGGAGCCCGAGCACCCGTACGGCGGGCACTGGTGGCCCGCCGGGCACGGGCTCGGCTACGAGCACGCGTTCACCCACCAGGTCGTCGACCTCGTCGGCGACCTGGCGGCGGGGAAGCAGCCGACGCCGTCGTTCGCCGACGGGCTCGCGGTGCAGCGCGTGCTCGACGCCGTCGAGCGCAGCTCCGACGCCGGCCACACCTGGGTCGACCTGCCCGGCTGACCTCCCAGCCACCACCAGCACCAGCACCGCCGATCTCGACGAGGAGAACCGCACCATGGCACGACCGATCACCCTGTTCACGGGCCAGTGGGCCGACCTGCCCCTGGAGGAGGTGGCCCGGCTGGCTGCGGGCTGGGGCTACGACGGCCTGGAGCTCGCCTGCTGGGGCGACCACCTGGACCCGTGGCGGTGGGACGACGACGCGTACGTGCAGTCCCGCCTGGACCTGCTCGAGCGGCACGGCCTGAAGGTGTACGCGATCTCCAACCACCTCAAGGGGCAGGCCGTCTGCGACGACCCGATCGACGAGCGGCACCGCGACATCCTGCCGGACGTCGTGTGGGGCGACGGCGACCCGGAGGGCGTGCGGCAGCGCGCGGCGGAGGAGATGAAGCACACCGCGCGGCTGGCGGCGCGGCTCGGTGTGGACACCGTGGTGGGCTTCACAGGGTCGTCGATCTGGAAGTACGTGGCGATGTTCCCGCCGGCCACGGAGGCGATGGTCGAGGCCGGCTACCAGGACTTCGCCGACCGGTGGAACCCGATCCTCGACGTCTTCGACGAGGTGGGCGTGCGCTTCGCGCACGAGGTGCACCCGAGCGAGATCGCCTACGACTACTGGACCACCGTGCGCACGCTCGAGGCGATCGGCCACCGGGAGGCGTTCGGCCTCAACTGGGACCCGTCGCACATGGTGTGGCAGGACCTCGACCCGGTGAGCTTCCTGTGGGACTTCAAGGACCGGATCTACCACGTGGACTGCAAGGACTCGAAGAAGCGCATGACGAACGGTCGCAACGGTCGGCTGTCGTCGCACCTGCCGTGGGCCGACCTGCGGCGCGGCTGGGACTTCATCTCCACCGGGCACGGCGACGTGCCGTGGGAGGACGCGTTCCGGATGCTCAACAGGATCGGCTACGCCGGTCCGATCTCGATCGAGTGGGAGGACGCCGGCATGGACCGGCTGGTCGGGGCGCCGCAGGCCCTGGAGTTCGTCCGCGGGCTCGCGTTCGACCCGCCCGCCGCGGCGTTCGACGCGGCGTTCTCCCAGCGTCGCTGACGGGCGGTCCGTCGGCGAGGGCGACAGCGTGGCGCCGGGTGGTCCGGCGTCCTGATCAAAGGGGATCAGCATGACCGGTCGTACCGAGCTCGACCGCCGGACGTTCCTGCGTCTGGCGGGCTCCACGGTCGCGGTGGGGGCCGCGGCCGTCACATCGACGGCCGCGACGGCGTCGGCGGTGTCCGCCGCCGGCGGCGGACGCCGTCTCGTCCCGCCGGGCAAGCTGGGCATCCAGCTGTACTCGATCCGGGACAAGGTCAACGCGCTCGGGTTCCGCGCGGTCTTCGAGCGGCTCTCGACGCTCGGCTACCGGGAGGTGGAGTTCGCCGGGTACACGCAGGGTGCGGTCGGGGCGATCACGCCGGCCGAGATCCGCGCGCTGCTCGACGACAACGGCCTCGTCGCGGTGGGATCGCACCGGAGCATCCGCGACTTCGCGGTGAACATGGAGGCCGAGCTCGACATCGCCGAGACGCTGGGGATGTCGCACGTCGGTACGGCCAACGCCCCGACGAACGACCGCACGGTCGGCGGCTACCTCGCGGCGGCGGAGCAGTTCAACGGGTTCGGCGCGGCGGCCGCGGCCCGCGGGCTGAAGTTCTACCAGCACAACCACCAGCACGAGTTCGGCTTCGCGACCGACGACCCGGCGACGCGGCTGTACGACGTCTTCCTGGAGAACACGGACCCGGCGGCCGTCTACCTGGAGATGGACGTGTTCTGGGCGTTCGTCGGCCGGCACCTCTACCCGGGGTTCGAGCCGGTGGAGTACGTGCTGGCCCACCGGGACCGGTACCCGATGTTCCACCTCAAGGACGGGCGCGTGAACCCGCAGTCGTCGAACGGCTACGACATCGTCGAGTTCGGGGTGGGCGACCTCGACTACCAGGCGTTCCTCGGCGCGCTGAACGGGTCCGGGCGCCAGCACGGCATCTGGGAGCAGGACAACGCGTCGACGGTCGCGGAGCCGCCATTCCCCGTGGACTCCTTCGGGAACGCGGAGCGCAGCGCCGACGCGATCCTCGCGCTGCGGGGCTGAACGGCAGGAGCGACGGCGGCGTGAGTGACCGCGGCGGGCGGGCGGCACGTGTCGCCCGCCCGTCGTCTCGCGTGTGGTCAGGCCGGCCGGCGGATCATGACGACGTCGTCGTGCCGCGCGCCGCCGACGTCGTAGGTGCGCGTGCCCGCGATCTCGAAGCCGTGCTTGCGGTAGAAGGCCTGGGCCCGTGCGTTCTGCCCGTTGGTGCCGAGCCACAGGGGAGCGCGGCCCCCGAGCTCCGCGGCGGCCGAGACGGCCGCGTCGAGGAGCCGCGCCGCGACCCCGCCGCCGAGCACGTCGGGGTGCACGTAGATCTTGGACAGCTCGACGTACGGCCCGGGTCCGACGGCGGAGCGGAGCACGCGGCGCTCCTCGTCGCCGCCGGGCTCTCCGCAGGACACGAGTGCGTAGCCGAGCGGCGTGGTGGGCTCGTCGCGCCCGCCGCGGGAGTCCTGGTCGCCGTCGACGGCGACCAGGAGCGCGTGCGTGTCGGACCGCACCCAGCCGTGGACGGCGGCCGGGGAGAGGTGGGTGGCCACGTGCGCGGCCATGGTGGCCACGGAGGTCCCGGGCGGGCACGCCAGCGGGAACGTGAGCGCGGCCAGCCACGCGACGTGGGCGCTCTCGTCGGCACGGGCGGGACGGACGACGACGGACGCCTGGGGCTGAGAGGCGGTCTGGGGGGTGCTCACGGCACGATTCTGGACCCGGTTCCGGGCCGGCGTCCGAGGTCGGGGAGGGGTGTGCCCCGCGTCACCGCGGACGGAGTTGGCCGGGCGCTGCGGAGCGTGTAATGTTCTACGACGTCAGCCCGACAGGGAGACGGACACCGAAGAGCAGATCCGGGAGACCGGAGCTCAGGTGGCCGACCGGGGCTGGAACTCACATCGAGGATCGGGTCGCATTCGTGCGCCTCGAGCATCGATGAGGGGCTTTCCGACTTCGTCGGGCAGTTCGATCGGCTGGAAACAGGCGGTCGGAACGGCCGAAAAAGTCTGGTAAGTTTGAGGGGTTGCCCCGGCGGGGTCGGAACTGAGAAAGGTTCTGGTTCTGCGGTGTGCGTCGGTTGTTTGAGAACTCAACAGTGTGTTTGATAGTC
>NZ_JBEYBQ010000040.1:0-36012 GCF_040632295.1 Isoptericola sp. NPDC019482 | reverse complement strand
GCCCCGTCGCGTGCGGCGGGGGCCTGGGTGCGTGGCGCACCCCCCCCACCCACCACCCCCCCCCGCCCCCCCCACAACGGGTTCCGGTGATGCGGCGGCGGTGGACCTGGTCGTCACGACCGGCGGGGTGTCGGCGGGGGCGTCGGACGTCGTGCGGGCGGTGCTGGACGCCGACGACGCGCGGCTGGCGGAGGTCGACGTCGCCGCCGTCGCGGTGCGGCCGGGCCGCCCGCAGGCGCTGGCCCGCTGGCGGGGGGTGCCGTGGGTGGCGCTGCCCGGCAACCCGGTGAGCGCATTCGTGTCGTTCGCGCTCTTCGTGCGCCCCGCGCTCGCCGTCCTCGCGGGGCGCGAGCCCGCGCGCCCCGTCCTGCGCGCCGCCGCAGAGGCGTGGCCCAGCCCGCCGGGACGCACGCACGTCGTGCCGGTCCGGACGCTGCCGTCGGGCGCCGTCGCGCGGGCCACGGCGCCGGGCGCCGACGACCGGACGGGCGGCCACGCGACGTCGGCCCTGCTCGGGGCGGACGCGCTCGCCCTCGTCCCGCCCGACGTCGAGAAGGTCGAGGCCGGCGACGAGCTCGACGTCCTGCCCCTCGACCTGCCGTTCGGCGCCGGGGCCTGACGTGGCCCCCGACGGCGCAGCCCCCGTATCGCCCGACGTCCGGCACGACGCCGTCGTCCTCGCCGGCGGGCGTGCCACGCGGCTCGGCGGCGTGCCCAAGCCGACCGTGGTGCTCGACGGCGCCACCCTGCTCGACCGGGCGCTCGCCGCGACCCGCGACGCCGGCCGCACCGTCGTCGTCGGCCCCGACCCGGTCGTGCCGCCCGGCCGCCAGGTGCTCGTCACGCGCGAGGACCCGCCGTTCGGCGGGCCGGTGGCCGGGCTCGACGCCGGCCTGCGGGCCCTGGACCGGCCGTCCGGTCCGGACGCGCCGCCGTGGGTGCTCGTGCTCGCCGTGGACGTGCCGCGGGCGGGCGACGCGGTGCCGCTGCTGCGCGCCGCCGTCGCCCGGCCAGGCCCTGGCTCCGACTCCGACACGACCGCCGCCGACGGCGCGTACCTGGTCCGCGACGGCCACGCGCAGTGGCTCGTCGGGCTGTACCGTCGCGACGCCCTGCGCCGCGCCCTGGACGGCCTGGCCGCAGCGGGCGGCGTCGCCGGGCTCACCGGGGTGCCGGTGCGCCGGCTGGTCGCGGAGCTGTCCTGCGTCGAGGTCCCGGACGACGACGCGGTGAGCGCGGACGTCGACACCTGGGACGACCTGCGACGGCTTACGGTAGGACTCCACACAGGAAGCCACACGGTCGTGGCCGCACCGACCGCACCGCCCGGGAGGACACCGATGACCGACCAGACTCCCCCCGCCACCCCCCGCAGCGCGGAGCCCGGCTCCAGCGTGCTGGACCGGTGGGTGGACGCCCTCGAGGCGGAGCTCGGGCTGCCCCCACGCAGCGTGGACGTCGGCGCGGTGCTCGACCTCGCGCGCGACGCCGCGCACCAGGTCGCGCGGCCGGCAGCGCCGGTCACCGCGTACGCCGTCGGGTACGCGGCCGGGCTGGCCGCCGCACGCGGCGAGGCGTCCGACGCGCTCGACCGCGCGACGTCGTCCGCGCTCTCCTGGCAGGACCCGGGCCCCGGCGCCGTGTCCGTCACCGAGACCGGGGCGGGGAGCTGATCGGATGACGACCGTCTCCCTCGGGATGCCGCGCCTGCCCGGCGTGGGCGTGCCCGACGTGCGGCTGCCTGCGGACCGGCCGGCCACCGGCGGGCTGGTCGACACGTTCGGCCGGGTCGCGACCGACCTGCGCGTCTCGCTCACCGACCGCTGCAACCTGCGCTGCACGTACTGCATGCCGGCCGAGGGTCTGCCGACCCTGCCGAAGGACTCGGTGATGACGCGCGAGGAGATCGTGCGGCTCGTCGGGATCGCGACGCGCGACCTGGGCGTGCGGCAGGTGCGTTTCACCGGCGGGGAGCCGCTGCTGCGCCGCGACCTCGTCGACATCGTGCGGGAGTGCGCCGCACTCCCGCAGCGCCCGGAGCTGAGCCTCACGACCAACGCCGTCGGGCTGGACTCCCGCGCCGCGGCGCTGCGCGAGGCCGGGCTGGACCGCGTGAACGTCTCGCTCGACACCCTCGACCCGGACACGTTCGCCACCCTCGCCCGGCGCCCGTTCCTCGAGCGCACCCTCGCGGGGATCGACGCCGCGGCGCAGCAGTTCGACCTGGTGAAGATCAACGCGGTGCTGGTGCGCGGCGTCAACCTCGACCACGCGGCCGAGCTCCTGGCGTGGTGCCTCGAGCGCGGCTTCGAGCTGCGCTTCATCGAGCAGATGCCGCTGGACGCCGACCACGCGTGGGACCGCGCCGCGATGGTGACGGCGGCGGAGGTGCGCGAGCAGCTCGGCACCCGGTTCGCCCTGGAGCCCGACGAGGAGCCGCGCGACGGCGCCCCCGCGGAACGGTTCGTCGTGCGGGACGCGCGGGGCGACCGCCTGGGCCGGGTCGGCATCATCGCGTCGGTCACGGAGCCGTTCTGCGACGACTGCCGCCGCACCCGCCTCACCGCGGAGGGCGGCGTGCGCGACTGCCTGTTCGCGCACACGGAGACCGACCTGCTCGGGCCGCTGCGCGCCGGGGCCGACGACGCCGTGCTGGCCGACCTGTGGCGCACCGCCATGTGGGCCAAGCAGGCCGGGCACGGCATGAGCGACTCGGGCTCCGGCACCGACCTGGACAGCTCGGGGTTCACGCAGCCCGAGCGCACCATGAGCGCCATCGGAGGATGACGATGACGGATCAGCTGGAGACGACGCAGGCCATGGAGCAGACCGTCGCGCTGCGGTACTTCGCCGCCGCGCGCGCCGCCCTCGGGCGCTCGGAGGAGACGCTCGCCGTCCCGCCGGGCGCGACCGTCGCCGACGTCGTCGCCCGCCTGGCCGCCGCGACGCCCGCGGCCGGGCCCGTGCTGGGTCGCTGCAGCGTGCTGCTCGACGGCCGCCGGGCCGCGCCGTCCGACGTCGTGCCGGACGGCGCGAGCCTCGACCTGCTGCCGCCCTTCGCGGGCGGCTGACCGTTCTCGAACCCGGTCGGGTCAGCCCGCGCGGTGCGCGCGGATCGCGGCGGCCGCCTGCGGCAGCACGTCCGTGAGGTCGCCGACGACGGCGAAGTCGCAGATCTCGAAGATCGGCGCCTCGGGGTCGGAGTTCACGGCCACGATCACCTGCGACGCCTGCATGCCACCGCGGTGGTGCGGCGCGCCGGAGATGCCCGCGCCCACGTAGAGGCGCGGCGCGATGGTGACGCCCGTCTGGCCGATGTAGCGGTCGAACCAGCCCTCGAAGACGGCGTCGCGCGACGCGCCGACCGCCGCGCCGACCGCGTCGGCGAACTCCTCGACCGGGCCGAAGTCGCCGCCGGTGCCGCGCCCGCCGGCTACCACGACTGCGGCCTCCTCGAGCGTCGGGCGGCCCGGGGCACGCTCCTTGACCTCGCGGGAGGTGACGACGACGCCGGCGGTGCCGGGCAGCTCGACAGGCAGGGCGTCGACCTCGGTCGCGACCGCGGCCGCCGCGGGCTCGGGCACGACGGCGTTGGCACGCACCGTGAGGACGGCGACGTCGGCGGTGACCACGCACCGCGTGTCCCAGGCGCCGGCGAAGACGCGCTTGCCGGCCACGATGCGGCCGTCGGCGTCCTCCCCCACGGCGGCGGCGTCGATGACCAGGCCCGCGCCGAGGGCGTGCGCCGCCAGGGCGGCGGCCTCCTTCGCGCCGAACGTGGCGGGCGCCAGCACGACGTCGGCGTCGGTACGCCGGACGGCGGAGGCGAGCGTCGCGGCGACGACGGAGGGCAGGTGGCGGGCGCCGTCGCCCCCTCCGGCGGCGAGCACGTCGGTGGGCACCTCGGCCTGGTGCACCGTCTCGACGCCGTACGCGCCGAGCTGGGCGAGCGCCTCGACGGTCGGCGCCTCCAGCGTCACCGCCTCGACGCGGCCGAGGCCCCGCGCGATCGTGAGCAGCTCCAGGGCGCTGGAGCGCACCTCGGTGGCGGGGTCCAGGAGGACGAGGACGGTGCGGTTGCGGGTGGGCTCGGTCGATGTCGTCACGGTCGCGTCCTCTCAGACCAGCTCGTTGCGGATGAGGTACTCGGCCAGCGCGGTGCCGCCCTCGCCCTTGTCGACCACCAGCTCGACCTCGGGGCGGGCGGGGCGCGGCTCGGCGGAGACCGCCTCAGTGCGCGCGCCCGCGGTGCCGACGGCGGCGGGGTCGAGGCCGAGGTCGGCGGCCGACCACGCCTCGATCTGCTTGGTGCGGGCCGCCATGATCAGCTTGAAGTTCGGCATGCGCGGCGTGTTCGCGGTGTCGGCGACGGACAGCACGGCCGGCAGCGGCGCGGCGAGCGTCTCGGTGGCCTCGTCGGTCTCGCGCGTGACGGTCAGGGTGCCGCCGGCGACGTCGACCTTCTTCGCCAGCGTGAGAGCCGGCCGGCCGAGCTCGGCCGCGACGAGCGCCGGGACCACGGAGCCGAGCCCGTCGAGGGCGGCCATACCGGTGATGACGAGGTCGACGGGCGCGCCGTCCGCCTCGAGTCGCCGCACCCCGGCCGCGAGCGCCGCGGCGGTGCCGAAGTAGTCCGAGCCGGCCAGCGCGTCGTCCGTGACCCGCACCGCGCGGTCCACGCCCATCTGGAACGACTTGCGCAGCGCCACGTCGCCGTCCGCGGGCGCGACCGTGAGGGCGACGACCTCGCTCGCCGCACGCTCGTCCTCGGGCAGCGCGTCGAGGATCCGCAGCGCCGCCTCGAGGGCGTTCTCGTCCAGCTCGTTGAGGGTGCCGACGCCCGGGTCGCGGTCCACGCGACAGTCCACGAAACGTCGGTCCGCGTTGATGTCCGGCACGTACTTCACGGCGACGACGATGCGCACGGGCGCGACCTCCAGCTCACGGTGGTGACGGCGGCCGCAGACACCGCGACCGACGGTGCCGAGCCTACCCGCGGCCCTCCCCGGACCGGCCCCGTGTCCGCGGGCGCAGGAGTGTGACGCCGCCTACGGTCGAGGGATGCGGATCGACCTCACCGGCAGGACGACGCTCGTGCCCGGACCGACGCAGGCCATCGGCCTCGCCGTCGCCCGCGGCCTGGCCTCGGCGGGGGCACAAGTCTGGATCGACGGCCGCTCGCAGGCCTCCGCCGCGCGGGCGCTCGACGAGCTCGCCCGGGACGTCGAGGGGTTCGAGGGTGCGTCGACTGTCTCGTCCGCGACCACCGTCGGCGCCGTGCGCGTCGACGACGGGTACGTGGGCTCGGTCCTGCCCTGAGCCCGACCCTGGGCGTTCCCCACCTGCGCCCGCGCGGCTGTCGGCGACCACGGGCACCATGTCCCCCATGGAGGCCCCCATGGAGTCGCGACCCAAGGTCACACCGCTGACGCGCCCGACGGCGCGCCGCAGCCACGTCCCGCCGCTCGGGGTGCACCCGACGCCGGACGGCGGGGTCGACGTCGCCGTCGCGGCGGCGCACGCGGACGCGGTGGAGCTGTGCCTCATCGACGTCGTCGAGCCGCACCGTGACCCCCACGATCCCGCGCGCTACGCGGAGCGGAGGATCCCGCTCGACGGCCCGGTGTACGGCGTCTGGCACACCCACGTGCCGCACGTGCGGCCGGGGCAGCGGTACGGCTTCCGTACCTACGGCGCGTGGGACCCGGAGGCGGGGCACCGGCACAACCCGGCCAAGCTGCTCGTCGACCCGTACGCCCGCGGGCTCCTCGGCGACCTCACCTACGGTCCCGAGACGCTCGGCGCCGTGGGGGCGGTGGTCGACCCCGACGACCCCGACTCCCCGGCGGGCCGGTCGTGGGTGGCCGAGCGGTACGGCGCCGCCGACGACCGCGACTCGCTCGCCTTCGTGCCGCACTCCGTCGTCGTCGCGTCCCACCCCGGCCCGCCGCCGCTGAGCCGCCCACGCGTGCCCTGGGCGGACACGGTGATCTACGAGGCGCACGTCAAGGGCCTCACCGCGACCCACCCGGACGTGCCTCCCGAGCTGCGCGGCACCTACGCGGGCGTCGCGCACCCGGCGACGATCGCGCACCTGACGAGCCTGGGCGTCACCACGCTCGAGCTGCTCCCGATCCAGGCGTTCGCCAGCGAGCCGCACCTCGTCGCCCGCGGGCTCACCAACTACTGGGGCTACCAGACCCTCGGGTTCTTCGCCCCGCACGCCGCCTACGCGACCCGGGCGGCGCGCGAGGCGGGCCCGGCCGCCGTCCTCGACGAGGTGCGCGGCATGGTGCACCTGCTGCACGACGCGGGCATCGAGGTGCTGCTCGACGTCGTCTACAACCACACGTGCGAGGGCGGCGACGACGCGCTGCACGTGAGCTGGCGCGGCCTCGACAACGCGGGCTACTACCTGCACGACGGCGCGTCGCCGGCCGCGCTGGCCGACGTCACCGGCACGGGCAACTCGCTCGACTTCCGCCGCCCGCGCGTGGTGCAGCTCGCCCTGGACTCGCTGCGCTACTGGGCCGAGGTGGTGGGCGTCGACGGGTTCCGCTTCGACCTGGCGGTCACCCTGGGCCGGGGTGACCACGGCTACACCCCCGACCACCCGTTCCTCGTGGCGCTGCAGACCGACCCGGTGCTGAACAACCTCAAGCTGGTCGCGGAGCCGTGGGACGTCGGGCCCGGCGGCTGGCAGACGGGCAACTTCCCGCCGCCCATGGCCGAGTGGAACGACCGCTTCCGCGACGCCGCGCGCGGGTTCTGGCTCGACGCCGCGCGCGAGGGGTCCCACGGCCGGCCCATGCACGGGCTGCGCGAGCTCACCACCCGCCTGGCGGGCTCGGCCGACCTCTTCGGCCACTCCGACCCGCCGCTGGCGCGGGGGCCGGTGGCGTCGGTCAACTACGTCACCGCGCACGACGGGTTCACGCTCGCCGACCTCGTCGCCTTCGACCACAAGCACAACGAGGCCAACGGCGAGGACAACCGCGACGGCTCGGACCACAACCTGTCCTGGAACCACGGCGTCGAGGGGCACGCGCCCGGCGCCGAGGACGGGGAGGGCGCGGGCGACACCGGCACCGAGCCGTGGTCCGCCGTCGTGCCGCTGCGGCGGCGCTCGCAGCGCAACCTGCTCGCGACGCTCCTGCTGTCCGCGGGCACCCCCATGCTCACCGCCGGCGACGAGCTGGGCCGCACCCAGCGCGGCAACAACAACGCGTACGCCCAGGACAACCCGATCTCGTGGATCGGGTGGGACCTCGAGGACGCCGCGCGCGACCTGCTGGACACCACGCGCTTCCTGGTGGGGCTGCGGCGCGAGCACGCCGCCCTGCGCGCGGACTCGTTCTTCCTCGGCTCGCCCCGCCCGGGCGAGGACGAGACCGACCTGCTCTGGTTCGCCGCCGACGGCGCGCCCATGGACCGCGACGCCTGGGCGGTGGCGGGGCGCCGCGTCCTCCAGATGCTGCGGCCCGGGCCCGACGACGGCGACGCGCACGTGCTGCTCGTCCTCAACGGCGGGCTCGACGACGCGGAGGTCACCCTGCCGCCCGCGCCCGGTGGCGGGTCGTGGGAGCGGGTGTGGAGCTCCGCGTGGGACCGGCCCGAGGCGCTCGACGACGAGGCCGAGGACGTCGTGCTCGATTCGCTCAGCGTCGAGGTCTTCCTCGGGCGGTAGCTACAGGAGCCCGAAGTCCTCCAGGTCGAACGCCGTCGAGATCGCGCGGGCGAGGTCCTCCTCCTGGTCGTCGAGGAGGAAGCCGACCTGGCGGCCGATGCGATCCACGGGGACGGTCTCGATGTTGTCGCAGTTGACGACGCACGAGTGATCGATCCCGTTGCGGGGACCGACGGGAACCTCCACCGACAGGCCCTTCGCCGTGCTGGTGATCGGCACGACCGTGAGGTGCGACATCCGGTCACGCACGCCAGGGCGGGTGAGAACGACTGCGGGGCGCGGCTTCTCCAGGTGGACGATGTGGATCGGTCGCATTAGTCGAGGTGGTCCCAGCTCGAGTTCTTCTCCACCCAGCGCACCATGTCCGCGAGCTCGTCGTCCTCCGGTCTCATCGCCGCGTAGATCTGCGCGTCCCGCTCGGCGAGCTGCCGCCGCACCTCGCGGCGCAGGGCGCGCTCGACGGCGGAGGCGCGACTCCGCGTCTTTCCCTCGGCCACCTGCTGGTCCACCCACGCGACGAGCTCGTCGGGCAGGCGGACGGCGATCTGCGTCGTCATCCCAGAACGGTACCGCTTCGGGATGCACGGCGTCGAGGGTGCCGTCGGTCCCCGTACCGCCCGAGAGCGCACCACCCGCTCGCCCTGTTCACGCCGCGTCCCAGCTCTGCCAGACTGCGCGCATGGATGCTGACGTCGTCGTCATCGGTGGGGGCCTGTCGGGGCTCGTCACGGCCACGGAGCTGACCGCCGCGGGTCGGCGGGTGGTGCTGCTCGACCAGGAGCCGGAGGCGTCGTTCGGCGGCCAGGCCTGGTGGTCGTTCGGCGGGCTGTTCCTCGTCGGCTCGCCCGAGCAGCGCGCGATGGGCGTGCACGACTCCGCCGACCTGGCGTGGTCGGACTGGCTCGGCTCCGCACAGTTCGCCCCCGGCGCGGACCGCGGCGAGGGCCCCGACCGGCACGGGTACGCGTGGGCCCGGCGGTTCGTCGAGTTCGCCGCCGGCGACCTGCGGTCCTGGCTGCACGACAAGGGCGTGCGCTGGTTCCCACTGGTGCAGTGGGCCGAGCGCGGCGGGTACACCGTGGGCCACGACGACAGCAGGACCGAGCACGGCAACTCCGTGCCCCGCTTCCACGTCACCTGGGGCACCGGCCCCGGGATCATCCGGCCCTTCGTGGAGGCGGCGCTCGCCGCCCGCGACGCCGGCCTGCTCGACCTGCGCTTCCGCCGCCGGGTCACGGGACTCGTCACCACCGGCGGGCGGGTCACCGGGGTGCGCGCCGACCTGCTCGCGGACCAGCCGCTCGCCGGGCTGCCGTTCGGCGGCCGCGGCACGCCGTCGAACCGCGACGTGGTGGGCAGCGAGGAGATCGCGGCGGGCGCCGTCGTCGTCGCGACCGGCGGCATCGGCGCCAACCACGACCTGGCGCGCGCGCACTGGGACCCGGACGCCGGGACGCTGCCCGAGCGCATGCTGTCCGGCGTCCCGGACTCGACCGACGGCCTGATGCTCGGCATCGCGGCCGAGGCCGGCGCCGCGCTGGTGCACGAGGACCGCATGTGGCACTACCCGGAAGGCATCGCCAACCACTCGCCGGTCTGGACGAACCACGGCATCCGCATCCTGCCCGGACCGTCGTCGCTGTGGCTCGACGCCGACGGCGGCCGCCTGCCCGCCCCGCTGTTCCCCGGCTTCGACGCGCTCGGGGCGCTGCAGCACGTGACGCGGCGGGGCGACGACCACTCCTGGTTCGTGCTCAACAAGGCGATCATGGAGTCGGAGTTCGCCCTTTCCGGGTCGGAGCAGAACCCGGACCTCACCGGCAAGGACGTCAAGCTCCTCGCGCAGCGGGTGCTGCCGCGCGCCGTCGGGCCGGTCGCGAAGTTCGCGGCCGAGTCGCCCGAGTTCCTCTGGGCCGACACCACCGACGAGCTCGCCGCGAAGATGAACGCGCTCGTCGAGGCGACGCCCGGCTCGACGGGCCACGTGGACCCGGCCGCGCTGTCCGCCCTCGTCGCGGCCCGCGACGCCCAGGTCGCCTCCGGCCTGGGCAAGGACCCGCAGGTCGTGGCCACCCGCGCCGCCCGCGACTACCGGGTCGACAAGCTCATCCGGGTCGCGAAGCCGCGCCCGCTGACGACGCCGAAGGACGGCCCGCTCCTCGCCGTCCGGCTGTCGGTGCTGACCCGCAAGACCCTCGGCGGCCTGTGGTGCGACCCGTCCGGCCGCGTGCTGCAGGCCGACGGGTCGGTGCTGGAGGGGCTGTGGGCCGTCGGCGAGGCCGCCGGGTTCGGCGGCGGCGGCGTGCACGGCCACCGCGCCCTGGAGGGCACGTTCCTCGGCGGCTGCCTGCACACCGGCCGTACCACCGGACGGGCACTGGCCGCGGACGCCTGACGCCGCCGTCGTCCTCCCGCGAGGTCGTTCCTCCCGCGGGGTAGTTCACACCCTGCCGAGGTAGTTCGAACCTCCGCGAGGTAGTGGACCAGACCACTACCTCGGCGCGAGTGGAACTACCTCGCGGTGGGTGGGACTACCTCGACTGCGGGCGGGTCCCCGCGCGCCGAGCTGACCGCCTGGCTAGCGTGGAGGCCGTGACGTCTCCGCAGCCCACGCCGCACGTGCCCATCGGACGGATCCCCGTCCTGCAGCTCTCCCCCGTCGTCGAGGGAGGGCGCTGGCCGGCGAAGGCGGCGGTCGGAGAGGTGGTGCCCGTCGAGGCCACGGTGTTCCGGGAGGGGCACGACGCCGTCGGGGCCACCGCCGTCCTCCTCGCACCGGACGGCACGGTGCACTCCGCCGCGCCGATGACCGACGTCGCACCCGGGCTGGACCGGTTCCGCGGCTTCCTGCAGCCCGACGCTCCCTCGGACGGCGCGGCCGACTGGTCGTTCCGCGTCGAGGCGTGGTCCGACCCGTACGGCACGTGGTCCCACGACGCGGTGATCAAGTTCGACGCCGGGCAGGACGTCGACCTGGTGCTCGCGGAGGGGCGGCTGCTCTTCGAGCGCATCGTCGCGCCGGCGCTCCAGGCGACCCGCCCCGCCGCCGACGCCGCCGCGCTGGAGGCCGCGGCCCGCGAGCTGGCCGACGCCACGCGCCCGCCGGAGGCCCGGCTCGCGATGGCGATGACGGCGGCGGTCAAGGACGCGCTGCGCCGGAACCCGCTGCGCGACCTGGTGACCGCGAGCGCCGCGTACCCGCTGCGCGTGAGCCGCCCGCTCGCGCTGGCCGCTGCCTGGTACGAGCTGTTCCCGCGCTCCGAGGGCGCGACACGGGGACGAGGGAAGGCGGGCAAGGTCGGCACGGGCCGTTCAGAAGGATCATGGCGCTCGGGCACGTTCGCCACGGCGGCGAAGCGGCTGCCGGCGATCGCGGAGATGGGGTTCGACGTCGTCTACCTCACCCCCGTGCACCCGATCGGCACGACGTTCCGCAAGGGCCGCAACAACACCCTGGACCCGCAGCCGGGCGACCCGGGCAGCCCGTACGCCATCGGCTCGCCGGACGGCGGGCACGACGCGATCCACCCGGACCTCGGCACGGAGCAGGACTTCCGGGACTTCGTCGCCGCGGCACGGGCCGAGGGCCTGGAGGTCGCGCTCGACCTGGCGCTGCAGTGCTCCCCCGACCACCCGTGGGTCACGGAGCACCCGGAGTGGTTCTCGGTGCGCGCGGACGGCACCATCGCGTACGCCGAGAACCCGCCCAAGAAGTACCAGGACATCTACCCGCTGAACTTCGACCGCGACCCCGAGGGGCTCTCGGCGGAGATCCTGCGGATCGTCGAGCTGTGGATCGACCGCGGGGTGACGGCGTTCCGCGTCGACAACCCGCACACCAAGCCGCTGGACTTCTGGGAGTGGCTGCTCTCGGAGGTGCACGCCGCGCACCCCGAGGTGATCTTCCTGTCGGAGGCGTTCACGCGGCCCGCGATGATGCAGACGCTGGCGCGGATCGGCTTCCACCAGTCGTACACGTACTTCACCTGGCGGAACACCAAGGAGGAGGTCGAGGAGTACCTCCAGGAGGTGTCCGGCCCGCAGGGCTCCGTGCTGCGCCCGTCGTTCTGGCCCACGACGCACGACATCCTGCCCCCGTACCTGCAGCACGGCGGGGTGGCGGGCTTCGCCGTCCGGGCCGTGCTGGCAGCGCTCGGCTCTCCGACCTGGGGGATCTACTCGGGGTACGAGCTGGTGGAGAACGTCCCCCGCCCGGGCGTCGAGGAGCAGATCGACAACGAGAAGTACGAGTTCAAGCCGCGCGACTGGTCCCAGGCCGACGTCATCGGCGTCTCCACCCTGCTGCGCCGGCTCAACGAGATCCGGCGCGCGCACCCGGCGCTGCAGCAGCTGCGCGACCTCACCGTGCACCCGACGACGAACGACCAGGTCGTCGCGTTCTCGCGGCGCGTGCGGGCCGAGCACCTGCCGGCGGCGGGCCGGCCGGGCGCCACGCAGGACGACGTCGTGCTGGTGGTGCTCAACCTGGACCCGTGGGGCACGCAGGAGTCCACGGTGCTGCTCGACCTGGAGGCGCTCGGGCTCACGCGGCCCGACGGGGTGGAGGACCAGGCGTTCTTCGTCGCCCACGACGAGCTGTCGGGCGCGACCTACCCGTGGGGCGCCCACCCGTACGTCCGCCTCGACCCGCGCGAGCAGGTGGCGCACGTCCTGACGATCGGGCTGGCATGACGGGCCGGACATGACGCAGGTACCCCGCCCCGTCACGCGCCAGGTGCCGGTGCAGGCGCTGCCGACCCGGCGGCAGCCCGCGCCGCCGCCCCTGGACAAGCCCGGCCTGACCGAGGACCCGGACTGGTACCGCACGGCCGTGTTCTACGAGGTCATCGTGCGGGCCTTCTCGGACACGGACGGCTCGGGCACGGGCGACCTGCGCGGTGTCACGGAGCGGCTCGACTACCTGCAGTGGCTGGGCGTCGACTGCCTGTGGCTGCCGCCGTTCTATCCGTCGCCGCTGCGGGACGGCGGGTACGACATCGCCGACTACACGTCGATCGCGGGCCAGTACGGCACGATCGGGGACTTCACCGAGCTCATCGAGGCGGCGCACGCGCGCGGCATCCGCGTGGTGGTGGACCTCGTGATGAACCACACCAGCGACCAGCACCCGTGGTTCCAGGCGTCGCGGTCGGACCCGGAAGGCCCGTACGGCGACTTCTACGTGTGGTCGGACGACGACACGCGCTACGAGGACGCCCGCATCATCTTCGTGGACACGGAGACGTCGAACTGGACGTTCGACCCGGTGCGGCGGCAGTACTTCTGGCACCGGTTCTTCCATCACCAGCCGGACCTCAACTTCGAGAACCCGCGCGTGGTGGACGCGATGCTCGACGTCGCGCGGTTCTGGCTCGGGGTGGGCGTGGACGGCTTCCGCCTCGACGCCGTGCCGTACCTGTTCGAGGCCGAGGGCACCAACTGCGAGAACCTGCCGGAGACGCACGCGTTCCTGCGCCGGGTGCGCCGCATGATCGACGACGAGTTCCCCGGCCGCATCATGCTGGCGGAGGCGAACCAGTGGCCGCAGGACGTGGTGGACTACTTCGGCACGGCGGAGGAGCCCGAGTGCCACATGTGCTTCCACTTCCCCGTGATGCCGCGCGTCTACTACGCGATGCGCGACCAGCGCGCCCGGCCCCTGCTCGACATCCTCGCCGACACGCCCGACATCCCCTCGCCGGGCGGGCAGTGGTCCACGTTCCTGCGCAACCACGACGAGCTGACCCTCGAGATGGTCTCCACCGAGGAGCGCGCGGCGATGTACGGGTGGTTCGCGCCCGACCCGCGCATGCGGGCCAACATCGGCATCCGCCGCCGCCTCGCGCCGCTGCTCGACAACTCGCGCAAGGAGGTGGAGCTGGCGCACGCGCTGCTGCTCAGCCTGCCGGGCAGCCCGTGCCTGTACTACGGCGACGAGATCGGCATGGGCGACAACATCTGGCTGCCCGACCGGGACGCCGTGCGCACGCCCATGCAGTGGACGCCCGACCGCAACTCCGGCTTCTCCACCGCCGACCCCGGCAAGCTGTACCTGCCGCTCGTGCAGTCGCTGGTGCACCACTACCAGCACGTCAACGTCGAGGCGCAGCTCGCGCAGCCGTCCTCGCTGCTGCACTGGGTGCACGGGATGCTCGCCGTGCGTCGGCTGCACCCCGCGTTCGGCACCGGGGCGTTCACGCCGCTGGACGCCGACGACGACGCCGTGATCGCGTTCACCCGCACGTCGGCGGACGAGACGCTGCTCGTGGCGGCCAACCTGTCCGCGACGGCCCGGTCGTCGGTCGTCCGGGTGCCCGGGCGGGAGGGATGGTCGCTCACCGACCTGTTCGGCGGCGCACGGTTCCCCGATGTCGGCCCGGGCGGCGCCGTCACCATGACCTGGGGGTCGCGCGACTTCTACTGGCTGCTGCTGAGCCCGCCGGCTCCCGTCGACGGTGACCCCTCCGCGCCATCGACCGGGGGCGAGCCGGCATGACCGCCGTGCGGCCGGCCGCGGGCGTCCCCGACCCGAGCGTCGGTGAGCTGCTCGCGGCCTGGCTGCCCGGCCGGCGGTGGTTCCCCGCGGGCGGCGCGAGCGCCGCCACGGTGCGCGTCGAGCCGTGGCTCGCGGTGACGTTCGACGACGCCGCCCCCGGTGTCCCGGGCCCCGACGACGCCGACGTCGTCGTCCTCCTGGTGCGCCTGCGCGGCACGGGCGTGCCGGGCGGCGAGGTGGTCGCGCAGGTCCCGCTGGTGCTCACCGACCCGGGCGCGCGGGGCCCGGGGTTCGTCGCCGAGGTCCGCACCGCCGCGGGCGACGTCGCCGTGCACGACGGCGGCGCGCACCCCGCCTGCTGGCTCGCCCTGCTGCGCGCGGCCGGCGTGGGCGACGGCGTGGCGGGCGACGAGCTCGTCGCCGGCGGGCAGGTCGTCGCGGGCGAGCAGTCGAACACGAGCGTGGTGCTGCCGGGCGTGCCGTCGCCGGACGGCACCGGCGGGATGCTCAAGATCCTGCGCACCGTGACCCCCGGGCCGCACCCCGACGTCGTCGTCCCCCGCGCCCTGACGCGCGCCGGCTGGGACGGCGTGCCGCGTTTCCTCGGCGCGCTCCAGGTGCCGACGGAGCCCGGCACGACCACCGCCCTGGCCGTCCTCAGCGAGCTGGTGCCGCGGGCCCGCGACGGGTTCGAGCTCGCCTGCGAGCACGCCGGCCGCGGCGAGTCGTTCGCGCACCTCGCCGCCGACCTCGGCCGCGTCGTGGCGGAGCTGCACGCGGTGCTGCGCCAGGCCATGCCGCCCGGGCCGCTCCTCGACCCGGCGACGTTCGTCGGGGGCCTGCGCGACCGGGCCGCGCTCGCCGTCGCCGAGGCGCCCGGCCTGGCGGCCCGGGCACCCGCGATCGACGCGCTGCTCGACGACCTGCAGGGACGCCTGCCGCGGCTGCGCCTGCAGACCGTGCACGGCGACCTGCACCTCGGCCAGGCACTGCACGGCGAGACCGGGTGGAAGCTGCTCGACTTCGAGGGCGAGCCGCAGCGGCCCGCTGCCGAGCGCACGGCCCCCGACCTCCCGCTGCGCGACGTCGCGGGCATGGTCCGCTCGTTCGCGTACGCCGCGGCCGTCGGCGGCGCGCCCGACCCCTGGGAGGCCGAGTCCGTGCACGCCTTCCTCGCCCGCTACCGCCAGTCGGCCGACACCTCCGCCGCCGTGAGCGGCCTGGCCACCCGCCGGCCGCCGGAGCTCGACCCGCCCACCGCCGACGCCACCCTCGCCGCGCTCGTGCTGGACAAGGCGCTCTACGAGGTCGTCTACGAGACCCGGCAGCGGCCGACGTGGGTGCACATCCCGCTGTCGGCCGTCGACCGGGTGCTCAACGCTCCCCGCTGACCCGGCCCGTCGCCGTCACCCGCAGCAGGAGCGCACGGTCCGGGTCGAGCACGGGCAGCGCGAGCCCGACGCCGGCCAGCAGGTTCCCCGGCAGCGTGACGTCGCCGGAGACCGCCCACGGCAGGTCGGCGCCCCAGCGGGCGGCGACGCCGTCGAGGTCGCGGGCGGGCCCGTCGAGCCGCACACGGTACTCGCGGCGCGGGTCCAGGCCCGGCAGCGGGACGGGCCCGGGCGGCCAGGAGTCCGACGTCGCGGTGCTCACCCAGGCGAAGAGCGCGTCGTCGGCGTCGGGCGAGACGACGCCGTGCAGCCGGTACGCCGGGTCCGGGTGGTCGGCGTGCACGACCGTCCCGCCGTGCAGCAGGCCCCGGACCTCCTTGGCGTACGCCACCCACTGTGCGACGCGGGCGCGCTCGGCGGCCGTCGCCTCCGTGAGGTCCCACTCGACGCCCAGGTGCCCGAACAGGGCGGTGGCCGCACGGAAGTCGAGCGGCAGCGCGCGGCCCGACGTCGGCGCGACGGGGGCGCTGACGTGCGCGCCGAGCAGCTCGTACGGCACGAGGAGGTTCGTCCAGCGCTGGATCTCCTGCCGCTCGTGCGCGTCCGTCGAGTCGGACGCCCACACCCGGTCGGTGCGGGCGAGGATCCCCAGGTCGACCCTGGCGCCGCCCGACGCGCAGGTCTCGACCTCGAGGCCGGGGTGCCGCGCGCGTAGCTCGTCGACGAGGCGGTAGAGCGCGAGCGTCTGCGCGTGCGCGGCCGCGCGGCCCGACGGCGCGTGCCCGGCGCCGACCAGCTCGCGGTTGTGGTCCCACTTGAGGTACGCGATCGGGTACTCGTCGAGCAGGGCGTCGAGCTGCCCGAGCACGTGGGCGTACGCGCCCGGGTGCGCCAGGTCGAGCACCTGCTGGTTCCGCGCCGTGCCCAGGGCCCGCCCGCCGGCCCCGGTGAGGACCCAGTCCGGGTGCGCCCGCGCCAGGTCGGAGTCGGGGTTGACCATCTCGGGCTCCACCCACAGCCCGAAGTCCATGCCGAGCGCGCGCACCCGGTCCACGAGCGGCCACAGCCCGTCGGGCCAGACGTCGGGCGACACCACCCAGTCGCCCAGCCCGGCGGCGTCGTCCCGACGCGCGCCGAACCAGCCGTCGTCGAGCACGAACCGCTCGGCGCCCACCTGCGCCGCCGCCTCGGCCAGCGCCGTGAGCCGGCCCAGGTCGTGGTCGAACGTCACGGCCTCCCAGGTGTTCACCACCACGGGCCGCGGCGCGCGGGGGTGCTCCGGCCGCGCCCGCAGCCAGTCGTGCACCCGCACGCTCACGCCGTCGAGCCCGACGCCGTGCACGGCGTAGGTCCACGGCGAGACGTACTCCTCCCCCGCCTCGAGCCGCACCTCGCCGGGCAGCAGCGCCTCGCCCGCGGCCAGCAGGCCGACGCCGTGCGGCGAGCGCTCCGCGACCATCCGCTGGTTGCCCGACCAGCCGGCGTGCACGGCCCACACCTCGCCGTGCCGGGCGCCGAACCCGGCCTCGCCCGCGCACAGGAGGAAGCCGGTGTCGAAGCCCGGGCGGCCGCGCAGGCTGCCGCGCTCGTGCCGGCCGTGCGCGAACGGCAGCCGCTGCGGGGACCGGTCGCGCAGCTGGTGGCCGGTGAGGTCGAGCAGCTCGACGGCGCGCGCCGGCACGGGCAGCGCGGGCAGCACGCCGGCCAGGTCGTAGGGCGCGCCGTCGCCCGCTCCCCGGTCCTCGGCCGTGGAGCGCACCGCCGCCCGGAGCCGGACCAGGCCCGAGCGCGCCTGCTCCACCTCGAGCCGCAGGGCGAGGCCGGCGTCGCCGTCCGTCGCGGTCACCACGACCCCGGACGCCCAGGGCGCGGGCCGCTCCGCCGCCTCGTCCCCTGTCACGACGAACCGCGGCGCGGGGGCGGCTCCCGCCCGGTGCCCGGTCACGCCCTGCACGCCGGGCCAGCCGGCGGACGCCTCGGGCAGCAGGGACACGGGCATCGGCCCGTCGACCGGGTAGCCGAACGGCTGCGGCGCCGTCGCGAGCGTCAACGCCGCCAGGGCGTCGTCGTCGAGCTCCCCGAGGTCCGCGCCCCAGTGCGCGACGACGGGCAGCCGGTCGCCGTCCAGGCGCAGGAGGAGGCTGACGCCGCCGGCACGCAGGTGCACGTGCCGGGGCGGGGCGGCCGTCGTCACCGCGATCCGACGAGCTGGTTGAGGGACCGGAGCACGTGCGGCGCGACCAGCGCGGCAGGGTCGAGCCGGACGCCGTCCGGCACCGTGACGCGCACCTCGGCCGACTCGCCTGGCAGCAGCGTGACGAGCATGTCGTCCACCCGGGCGTCGGGGTGCGCCTTGTCCGCGAGGAGCGTGAGGTCGCGCACCAGGGCGCGCGCCGTGACCCGGACGAGGTACCCGCCGGCGATCTCGTCGACGTCCGTCGCGAGCTCCGGCGCCGCGAGCGCGGAGTCGCGCGGCTCGGCGTAGAACCAGTCCGCGCGGGCGCCGTCGACGTCGGCGACGAGCAGCTCGGCCGCCCCGTCCCCGGCCACGGCGACGTCCGCCGGCACCGGCACGGTGACCGCGGCGCGCGCGCCCACCTCGACGTCCCGCTCGACGGCGGCGAGCTCGGCGCCGTCGAACCCGACCCGCCGCAGCCGCAGCGCGCCCGACCACGGCTCGTCCGTGTCGTTGACGAGCACGGCCGCCAGCCCGTCCGTGCCGTCCCCGACGGGCTCCCCGCCCGCGGCGGAGCGCGGCTGGATCGTCACCAGCCGGTCGGCGTGCGCGTGGGCGAGGGCGTGCAGCAGCGGCTTGGGGCGGCCGTCGCCGTCCACGGCCGCCCAGGACGTCACGGGCCAGCAGTCGTTGAGCTGCCACACCACGGACCCCATGCAGCGCGGGCTCCACGAGCGCAGGTGCTCGACCGCGACGCGGACGGCCGTGGCCTGGTTCCACGACATCGCCCAGTGCCAGTCGTCCATGTCGTCGGGCAGGGGCAGGTGGGAGAGCAGGCCGTCGGTGAGCTTGTCGTTGCCGCTCATCGCCTTCTGGTGCACCTGCATCCCCGGCGACTCGGGGGTCAGCGGGTCGTCGCTCACCGAGCGCACGAGCGTGGACCAGGTGGGCGGACCCTGCCAGCCGAACTCCGCCATGAAGCGGGGCACGATGTCGCGGTAGTGCGGCCAGTCCTCCCGGTTCCACAGCTCCCACGAGTGCATCGACCCGTGCCGGGGGTCGTTGGGGAACAGGTCGGGCTCGATCGGCAGGTCCCCCGACCAGGGGCTCGACGGCGTGTACGGGCGGGTGCCGTCCAGCTCCGCCACGACGGCGGGCAGCAGGTTCTCGTAGTAGTCCAGCCCCCACGTCCTGCCGTCGAGGCGCTTGATCCAGCCCCAGGTCCGGTGCCCCCAGACGTTCTCGTTGCTGCCGTTCCACAGCACCAGGCTCGGGTGCGGCGCGAGACGGGAGACGTTGTCGCGCGCCTCGGCCTCCACCTCGGCGCGCAGCGGCTCCTCCTCCGCGTACGCCGCGCACGCGAACGCGAAGTCCTGCCACACCAGCACGCCGCGCTCGTCGCACTCGGCGTAGAACTCGTCCGCCTCGTACACGCCGCCGCCCCACACGCGCAGCAGGTTGATGCCGGCCAGCTCCGCCTGGCCGAGCCGCGCGGCGTAGCGCTCCCGGGACACGCGGGGCAGGAACTCGTCGTCGGGGATCCAGTTGGCGCCCTTGACCCACACGGGCCGGTCGTTGACCACGAACGTGAACGACGTGCCGTCGTCGTCGGGCTCGACCGCCAGCCGCACGGACCGGAAGCCGGTGCGTGCCGCGTGGGCGTCCAGCACCGCGCCGCCCGCGGCGTCCTCGGCCAGCGTCACCGCGACGTCGTGCAGCGGCTGGTCGCCGTACCCGCGCGGCCACCACAGCGCGGCATCGGGGACCTCCAGGTGCACGACGGCGGCGCTCTCGCCGGCGGCCAGGCGCGCCGACGCGGCGACGTCCGCGCCGTGCCCGGTGACGCGGACCGCGACGTCGAGCGGCCCGTCGTGGGACGCGCGCTCGACCTCGACGTGCACGTCCAGCCGGCCGGCGCGGCGGGCGACGTCGGCCGTCGCGAGCGGGCGGACCTCCGCGAGGCGGGCGCCGCTCCACGACTCGAGCCGCGCCGCGCGCCAGATGCCGACCGTCGCGGCGTCGATGCCCCAGTCCCAGCCGAAGTTGTACGCGGCCTTGCGCAGCGCGTTGAACGGGTGGTGGTTGACCTGCGGCCGGTAGCCGAGGGCCAGGCTGCGGGCGTCGGCCTCGCGCACCGGCGACGCGAACCGCACCGCCAGCTCGTTGGCGCCCGGCCGCAGCAGCGCGGTGACGTCCCACCGGTAGCGGCGGTGCTGGTTGGCGGTGCGCGCCACCTCGACGCCGTTGAGGGTGACCGTGGCGACGGTGTCCAGGCCGTCGAAGACCAGGTCCTGGCGCTCGTGCCCGTCGGGCTGCCACCCGAGGGTGGTGCGGTACTCCCAGTCGCACGCCCCGATCCACTTCAGCAGGGCCTCGTGGTCGTCGAGGTACGGGTCGGGGATCAGGCCGGCGGCGAGCAGGTCCGTGTGCACGGTGCCGGGCACGGTCGCGGGCACGCCGCGCTCGTCGTGCAGGGCGGCGGCGAGCGCCGCGGGGACGGGGCCCGCGACGGCGCGGACGGTCCAGCCGTCGTGCAGCGGGACGGCGGTGGTGCGGGTCATGCGGATCCTCCGGGAACGGTCGTGACGAGGGTGGGGCGGGCCGGGGCCGCGCCGGTCGGGCTGGTCGGGGCGCCCGGGCGGGTCGGGCCGGCCGAGGGTGCCGGGGTCAGCGGACGGCGATGCGGACGCCGCCGGCGCGGGAGACGAGCTCGCCCTGCAGCACGAGGGCGGCCGCGCCGATCGCGGCGGCCTCGGCCGCCGCCGACGAGATGACCACCTCGACGTCGTGCGCGTGCCGGGCGATCGACGACGCGGCGAGGCGCTCCCGGACCGCGGGCAGGTAGACGGAGCCGGCGAGCGCCATCGCGGGGCCGGTGAGCACCAGGCGGTCGACGTCGAGCACCTGGGCGAGGGTCTGGGCCGCGACGGCCACGTAGCGCGCGGACCGGTGCAGCAGGTTGGCGGCCACCGCGTCGCCCGCGAGCGCGGCGCGGGCCAGGGCCGCGAACCGGACGGAGACCGGCCGGTCCGTGCCGCCGAGGTCGAAGCCGGCCGCCTCCGCGGCCGCGACGACGGCGCGCGGCCCGCCCAGGGCCTCCACGCAGCCCCGCGATCCGCACCAGCACTCCGGCCCGTCCACCTCGACGCACACGTGCCCGACCTCGCCCGCGTTGGAGCTCACGCCCCGCAGCGGGACGCCGTCGAGCACCGCGCCGGCGCCGATCCCGGTCGCCAGGTAGAGGGCGGCGAAGGCGGAGCTGCCGCCCGCCCCACCGGTCCAGTGCTCCCCCACCGCGGCGGCGGTCGCGTCGTTGTCGAGGACGACGGGCAGTCCGGTCGCCTCGCCGAGCCGGCGCCCGAGCGGGAAGTCCGCCCAGCCGCCCATGGCCGGCCCGGTGAGCACCAGGCGCGAGCCGCGCGACAGCGGACCGGGCGACACCACGCCGAGCCCCAGGACGTTCTCCCACCGGGCGCCGGCGCTGTCGACCAGTCCCCGCACCGTCTCGGCCATCGCGTGCACGACCGTCTCCGGGTCCCCGACCGGCGACGTGCGACGCAGCCGCGCCACGACCGCCCCGTCCAGGTTGACCAGGGCGTAGGTGACGTCGGTCCCGTCGAGGTGCACCCCCACCGCGTGCCGGCTCGTGGGCACGAGCTCGAGGAGCACCCGGCGCTTGCCCCCGGTGGACTCGGCGAGCCCCGTCTCCTGCACGAGGCCGTCCTCGATGAGCCGGCGCACCGTGGTGGACACCGTGGCCCCGGTGAGGCCGGTGGCGGCCGTGAGCTCCACGCGGCTGATCGTCCCCGCGGCGCGGATCGCGTCGAGCACGGCCGCGCGGCTCGACGGCACCCCCGCCGACGGGCCCGCGGGCCCGAGCACCTCTGTCATGGTCAACCTCCCGGCTCAGGGTGTCACGTCCCGGGCACCGCGCACGGTCCCGCGCATCGTCCCGGGCACGTGGCACGGTCACGACAGCTCCGCGAGACGCCGCTCCGGGTCGGGAGAGGCCGCCCGCAGCGTCTTGGTGTAGTCGTGCTGCGGGCGCAGGATGACGTCGTCGGCCGGGCCGCGCTCCACGATCGTCCCCCGGTGCATCACCAGGATCTCGTCGGAGAAGTGCCGCGCGGTCGCCAGGTCGTGGGTGATGTACAGGACGCCCAGGTCGTCCTCCTCCTGCAGCGAGGCGAGCAGGTTGAGGACGCCGAGCCGGATGGACACGTCGAGCATGGAGACGGGCTCGTCGGCCACGAGGATGCCCGGTTCCGGCGCGAGCGCGCGGGCGATGGCCACGCGCTGCCGCTGGCCGCCGGACAGCTCGTGCGGGCGCCGCTGGGCGTAGTCCTCCGCGGGGTCGAGCCGCACGCGCCGCAGCAGCGCGAGCACCCGCTCCCGCACCTCGGTGTCGCCCAGCCGCGGGTGGTGCAGCCGCACGGGGCGCTCCAGGTGGTGCCCCACCGAGTGGTACGGGTTGAGCGAGCCGAACGGGTCCTGGAACACCATCTGCACCTGGCTGCGGTACGCCACCTCCGCGCGGCGCCCCCGGCCCACCGGGGCGCCGTCCACGAGGATCTGGCCCGACGTCGGTCGCTCCAGGTGCATGAGCATCTTCGCGATCGTCGACTTGCCCGAGCCGGACTGCCCCACCAGCGCGGTGGTCCGCCCCGGCTCGAGCCGGAAGGACACTCCGTCCACGGCCCGCAGGTCGGCGGACCGGAAGCCGGAGCGCAGCTTGTACACCTTGGTGACGTCGCGCACCTCGAGCGTGGTCATGCCCTCTCCTCCTCGGCGTCGTGCCCGGTCGTGGCGCCCGCGGGCACCGCCCGCGACCCGTGCCGCACGAACCCGCCGCGGTCCCCGGTGAGGCTGGGGAACGACGACAGCAGCGTGCGCGTGTACTCGTGCTGCGGGGTGGTGTAGAGCGTGAGCGCGTCGGCGAGCTCCACCACCCGGCCCTCCCGCATCACGGCGATGCGGTCGCTGATCTCGAGCAGCAGCGGCAGGTCGTGCGTGATGAACATGACCGCGAACCCGAGCTCGTCGCGCAGCCGCGCGATCTCCTGCAGGATCTCCCGCTGCACGACGACGTCGAGCGCGGTGGTCGGCTCGTCCATGATCATCACCTGCGGGTCCAGCGCCATCGCCATCGCGATCATCACGCGCTGCCGCATCCCGCCGGACAGCTCGTGCGGGTAGGCGGTGAGCCGGTTGCGCTCGACGCCGACCCGCTCGAGCAGCTCCCCGCACAGCGTGCGCCGCTGGGCCTTCGACATGCCCGGCCGGTGGGTGGTGAGCACGTCGTCGAGCTGGTCGCGCACCTTCTTCACCGGGTTGAGGGAGTTCATCGCGCCCTGGAAGACCATCGAGATCTTCGACCAGCGGAACTGTCGCAGCTCCTCGCCGTCCATGCGCATGACGTCGAGCGCGTACCCCTCGCGGGAGTGGAACTCGACCGAGCCCGCGGTCACCTCCGCCGGCGGCTTGAGCAGCCGCGTCACCCCGTAGGCGAGGGTCGACTTGCCGCAGCCGGACTCGCCGGCCAGGCCGAGCACCTCGCCGCGGCCGAGCTCGAGGCTGACGTCGCGCACCGCGTGCACCGGCGTCGCCGTCTGGTAGGTGATGCTGAGCCCCTCGATCGAGAGCACCGGGGGGCGGGCCGTCCCGGTCGAGGGGACCGCCGCCTGCGTCGCCGCGGTCATGCGGCCACCTCCGTCGGGTCGGTCGCGACCGTGGCGGTCCGGGCGCGGCGTCGCCAGCCCTTGCGCTCGGCGCGGGTCTGGCTGCGCAGCTTCGGGTTGATGATCTCGTCGATCGAGTAGTTGACGAGCGACAGGGCGGCGCCGAAGACGGCGATCGCGAGGCCCGGCGGCACGAACCACCACCACGCCCCGAGCCGCAGGGCCAGGCCGTTCTGCGCGTAGTAGAGCATCGTGCCCCACGTGAACGAGCCCGTGGCGCCCAGCCCCAGGAACGACAGGCCGGCCTCGCCGAGGATGGCGAAGATGACGGCCATGACCACCTGGGAGGCCAGCAGCGGGATGAGGTTCGGCAGGATCTCGACGACGAGCACGCGCCACGGCCGCTCCCCCGCCACGCGGGCGGCGAGCACGTAGTCGCGGCCCCGCACGCTGAGCGTGAAGCCGCGCAGCACGCGGGCCGACCCGGCCCAGCCGGTGATCGCCAGCACCAGGGCCACGAGCAGGATGCTCTTGTCCTGCACGTAGCTGGAGATGACGATGACCAGCGGCAGGCCCGGGATCACGAGCATCACGTTGGACAGCAGGGAGAACGCCTCGTCGGTGAGCCCGCCCGCGTAGGCGCCGACGACGCCGAAGAACGCGGACAGCACCAGCGTGAGCACGCCGACGATCGCGCCGATCAGCAGCGAGCCACGGGTCGCGTACGCCAGTTGGGCGAGCACGTCCTGGCCCGTCTGCGTGGTGCCGAGCAGGTGGTCGGCGCTCGGCGGGGTCATGCCGATGCTGTCCACCGCCGACGGGTCCTGCACGAACAGCGGGCCCAGCAGCCCGAAGAGCACGAAGGCCACCACGATCGACGTGCCCACGACGAGCTTCGGGGTCAGCGGGGGCAGCGGGATGCGGCGCCGGCCGACGCCCGGGGGCGCCGCCCCGGTGGGCGCGTCGGCGGTCCCCGTCTCGACGCTGCCGACGATCTCGGAGGAGGTGATCGACATCGATCCGTCCTTTCTCGGGTCGCGGGTCAGCCGCGCGCGCGGGTTCGGGGGTCGATCACCGAGTACAGGAGATCGACCAGGAGGTTGGCGCCCAGCACGGAGAGCGTGATGACGAGGAAGATCCCCTGCATCAGGGCGTAGTCGCTGCTGTTGACCGCGGAGAGCAGCGCCGACCCGACGCCGGGGTAGCTGAACACCGCCTCCGTGACGATGGAGCCGCCGACGACGAAGCCGAGGGAGATCGCGAAGCCCGCGATCGACGGCAGGACGGCGTTGCGCGCCGCGTACGTCCGCATGATGCGGCCGCGCCGCAGCCCCTTGGCCTCCGCCGTGACGATGAAGTCCTCGGACAGCGTGGACACCATCATGTTGCGCATCCCGAGCATCCAGCCGCCGATGGACGACAGCACGATGGTCAGCGCGGGCAAGGTGCCGTAGTAGATCACCGAGCCGATGAACGGCGCGTTCCAGCCGGGCGACGTCGTGTAGACGTCGTAGCCCCCGTTGAGCGGGAACACCTGCCACATCGAGCCGAAGACGTACAGGAGCACCAGGGCCAACCAGAAGTACGGCACGGACTGGAACATCGTCGTGACGGGGATGAGGTTGTCCAGCCACGACCCGCGACGCCAGCCCGCCAGCGTGCCCAGCCCGACGCCGAGCACGAACGAGATGATCGTGGACAGCCCGATGAGGCCCACCGTCCAGGGCAGGGTCTGGCCGATCACCTGCGTCACCGGCGCGGGGAAGTACGAGACCGAGACGCCGAGGTCGCCGTGGGCGAGCTGGCGCAGGTAGTCCACGTACTGCTGCCACAGCGGCGACGACGAGTCGGCGCCGAGGAGGAGCTCGATGGCGTGCCGGGTGGCCGGGGTGACCTGGCCCTTCTGGGCCAGCTTCGACACCAGCTGGTCCACCGGGTTGCCCGGCATGAGCCGTGGGATCAGGAAGTTCAGGGTCAGCGCCGCCCACAGGGCGACGACGTAGAACCCGAGCTTGCGTGCGACGAACGTCATGTCGTTGACCTCGCGGTCTTCCTCCTCGGCGCCCGCACGTCAGCCGGCCGGCTGGATGGTCTTGAGGACGATGCCGTTGTCCCAGGCCTTCCAGGACGCGGCGAACGCGTACTTGTCGTCGTTGTCCGGCCAGCCCGTCACCCGGGTGTTGTTGAACTCCGTGAGCGTCGAGTTGATGTAGATCGGGACGTACGGCAGGTCGCGGGCGATCTCCTCCTGGACGATCGCGTACTGCGCCTTCTGCTCCGCCTCGTCCGAGGTCTCCGAGGCCGCCTTGATCGCGGCGTCGACCTTCTCGTTCGCGTAGCGCGCGTAGTTGCCGCCCGAGGCCATCTCGCCGACCTTCGCGGTGTTCACGGAGGAGTACTTCGGGTTGTAGGTGAAGTACGGGTTGTCGGACGCGCCCAGCCCGATCGAGTCGAGGGAGAGCTGGTAGGTGCCCTTGAGCTGGTTGTCGTTCCACTCGTTCCACGCGAGCTGCGACGGCTCCAGCTCGATGCCCACGGCGGCGAGCTGCTGCTTCATCGTGTCGTTCAGCGAGATGAAGTCCGACCAGCCGGTGACGGTCTGGATCGTCATGCTCAGGCGCTCGCCGTCCTTGGCGCGCACGCCGTCGTCGCCCTTGACCCAGCCGGCGTCGTCGAGGATCTGGTTCGCCTTGTCGACGTCGGCGCCGGCGGGCGTCTCGAGGTTGGCCGGGTCCGCGATCCAGTCGGCGTCGCGCTCCGGCAGCAGCAGCGTGGGCGAGCCCGTGCCGGCGAAGCCGCCGCCCGCGAGCTGGTTGAGCTGGTCGCGGTCGAGCGCCCAGTACATGGCCTGGCGCACGGCCGGGTCCGTCTGCGGGCCCTCGCAGCCGAGGTCGGTGCTCGAGCACGTGTAGATCGACGTCGTCAGCGCCGGGGTGTTGACGTACGAGATCTCCTCGTTGTCCTTGAGCATCTGGTCGAGGCCCGGCAGGAAGGAGCTCATCCAGTCGACGTCGCCCGCGAGCAGCGCGGCGGACGCGGCGTCGGCCGTGTCGAGCGAGATGTAGCGGACCTCCGAGACGGACGGCTTGCCCTCCTCCCAGTACTCCGGGTTCTTCTCGAGCAGGTAGCTCTGGGGGGTGAAGTCCTTGAGCATGTACGCGCCGGTGCCCACGGGGTCGGGGTTGATCGTCGTGATCGGGTCGTCGATGGCGGACCACACGTGCTCGGGCACGATCGCCTGGTTGCCCAGGACCTGCGCCTCCTGCATGAAGGAGTTCTTCTCCGGGAACGTCAGCACGACGTGCGTGTCGTCCGTGGCCTCGGCGGTGGCCGACAGGCCGGACGTGTTGAGCTCCGGGGTCTTCTGGATGAGGTTGAAGGTGAACGCCACGTCCTTGGCCGTGAAAGGCTCACCGTCGGACCAGCTCACGCCCTCGCGTGTCGTGATCGTCAGCTCGGTGCCGTCGTCGTTCCAGGCGAACTCGGTGCCCAGCAGCGGCGTGGGGTCGGAGGTCTCGGCGAGGTTGTACCAGAACAGCGGCTCGTAGATCACGCCGAGGGTGGGCTGCAGGGCCGTGGGCGAGAACGGGTTCCAGTTCTCGTTGATGGTGCCGGTCGAGCCGTTGAACACGGTGATCGACGCGTCCTTGCCCCCGCCCGACGGCGAGGCCCCGCCCCCGCCGGAGCCACCGCCCGAGCAGGCGGTCAGCGCGAGCAGGGCGGCCGAGGCCGCGGCGATCCCGGTGAGCACCCGGCGACGGGCACGGCGTCGTGTCATGTCGGTCATCAGGAGTCCTTCTGTCGGTCGCCGTCCTTGGCGACACCTGAGCGCCGCTCCTCGAGCCCGCACCCCCATCGGTGCGGCGAGCCTGCGAGCCGGCAGGAACTTTTGTAGCGCGTCGAAGAAAGTCTGCGCAAGAGGTGGCCCGCGATTCGGGACGACGCCGGCGAGATGCCCGCCGAGATCCGCGGAATACCGGGCTCGAGCGCGGGACGCCACCGGGAACGCGCGATCTCACCGGTGGACCGAGGCGCCAGATCTTTGTTCGCGAGCCGAACTAGCGATGTCGCGCGTCTCGCCGGGTACCGTGTGGCCGTGCAGCCCTCCCCGTCCCCCGACGTCGTCGGCCTGGTCCTCGCCCGACCGGCCCGGCTCCTCGCCATCGAGCCGTTCTTCATGGAGCTCGTCGCGGGCATCGAGGAGGTGCTCACGGCCACCGACCGGTCCCTGCTGCTGCACGTCGTCCACGACCTCGACGCCGAGCTCGCCACGTATGCCCGCTGGACCCGCAACGGCACCGTCGGCGCCGTCGTCGTCACCAACGTCCGCACCGACGACCCGCGGCCCGCCTCACTGCGCGAGCTCGGCCTGCCGTACGTCGTCGCAGGCGGCCCGCAGCCCGCCGACGACGCGCCGCACGTGTGGATCGACAACGCCCGCCCCGCCCGCGACGCCGTCGGCTACCTCGCGGACCTCGGCCACGCCGTCGTCGCCCGTGTCACCGGGCCGGCGGTCTTCGCGCACACGCGCACGCGCACCGACGCGTTCCTGGAGCGCTGCCGCACCGCGGGCGTCGTCCCGCACGTCGTCGAGGGCGAGTACACCGAGGAGTCCGGCGCCCGCGCCACGGACGAGCTGCTCGCGCTGGACCCGCGGCCCACCGCCGTCGTCTACGACAACGACGTCATGGCCATCGGCGGCCTCGAGCACGCCCGCTCCGCCGGTCTGCGGGTGCCCGAGGACCTGTCGATCGTCGCGTGGGACGACTCCGCGCTCTGCCGGCTGTCCTCGCCACCGCTGTCCGCGATGCACCACGACGTGCACGGCATGGGGCGGCTGATCGGCGAGGCCGTGCTCGACGCCGTCGAGGGCACCGTGCCGACCACGCGCACCGCGCCCTTCCCCCGCCTGCTGGTCCGCGGGTCGACCGCACCGCCGCCGCGGGCCGACGCCCCCGACGTGTCCACCCGGTAGGGACCGTACCGACGTGGAACAGTGAGGCCATGACCGGGTCCGCCGCCGCCCCCGCACCACCGCCCGTCGACCCCGAGGTGCTGACCGCCCTGGCCCAGGGCACCCTGCACGACCCGCACGCCGTGCTCGGGCCCCACCTGCTGGACGACGACCCCCCGCACGACCGGGCCTGGGCGGTGGTGCGCGTGCTGCGGCCGCTGGCGGACGAGGTGACGGTCGTGACCGCGGACGACGAGCACCCGGCGCGGCACGTCGCGGCCGGCGTGTGGGAGGCGGTGGTGCCCGCGGGCGTCGACGCCGCCGGTGCTCGGCACGCCCCGGACTACCGGGTGCGCACGCGGTACGACGACGACGTGCAGACGGTCGACGAGCCGTACCGCTTCCTGCCCACCCTCGGCGAGGTGGACCTGCACCTGATCACCGAGGGCCGCCACGAGGAGCTGTGGCGGGCGCTCGGTGCGAACCCGCGCCGCTTCCCGAGCGCGCTGGGCGACGTCGAGGGCACGGCGTTCGCGGTGTGGGCGCCGAACGCGCGCGGCGTGCGGCTGGTGGGCGACCACAACCGCTGGACGACGGTGCACCCGATGCGTTCGCTCGGCGCCAGCGGGGTGTGGGAGCTCTTCGTGCCCGGCGTGGGCGCGGGCACCCGGTACAAGTTCGAGGTGCTGGGCGCCGACCGCGTGTGGCGGGCGAAGGCGGACCCGCTCGCCAAGGGCACGGAGGTGCCGCCGGCGACGGCGTCCGTCGTCGTCGACTCCGCGTACGCGTGGGGCGACGGCGAGTGGCTGGAGCGCCGCGCCGCGTCCGACCCGCACGCCGGACCGGTGAGCGTCTACGAGGTGCACCTCGGGTCGTGGCGGCCGGGGCTCGGCTACCGCGAGCTGGCGGAGGAGCTCACGGCGTACGTCCTCGAGCAGGGCTTCACCCACGTGGAGCTGATGCCCGTGGCGGAGCACCCCTTCGGCGGGTCGTGGGGCTACCAGGTGACCGGCTACTACGCGCCGACGGCGCGGTTCGGGCACCCGGACGACTTCCGGTACCTGGTGGACCGCCTGCACCAGGCCGGGGTCGGCGTCATCCTCGACTGGGTGCCGGGCCACTTCCCCCGCGACGAGTTCGCCCTCGCGCGGTTCGACGGCGGCCCCCTGTACGAGCACCCCGACCCCCGCCGCGGGGAGCAGCCCGACTGGGGCACGTACGTCTTCGACTTCGGCCGCCGCGAGGTGCGCAACTTCCTCGTCGCGAACGCGACCTACTGGTTCGAGGAGTTCCACGCGGACGGCCTGCGCGTCGACGCCGTCGCGTCGATGCTCTACCTGGACTACTCGCGCAAGCCCGGCGAGTGGGAGCCCAACGTGCGCGGCGGGCGGGAGAACCTCGAGGCCATCGCCTTCCTGCAGGAGGCGAACGCGACGGCCTACCGCCGCTCCCCCGGCGTGATGATGATCGCCGAGGAGTCCACGGCCTTCCCCGGCGTCACCCGGCCCACCGACGCGGGCGGCCTCGGCTTCGGGCTGAAATGGAACATGGGCTGGATGAACGACGGCCTGCGGTACGTGGCCCACGACCCGATGTACCGGCGCTACCACCACCACGAGCTGACGTTCTCGCTGGTCTACGCGTTCTCGGAGCAGTACGTGCTGCCCGTCAGCCACGACGAGGTCGTGCACGGCAAGGGCACCCTGCTGCGCCGGATGCCGGGCGACCGCTGGAAGCAGCTCGCCGGCGTGCGCTCCTTCCTCGCCTACCAGTGGACGCACCCCGGCAAGCAGCTGCTGTTCATGGGCCAGGAGTTCGCGCAGGACGCCGAGTGGGACGAGGGCTCCGGCCTCGACTGGTGGCAGCTGGAGACGCCCGGCCACGCCGGCGTGCAGCGCCTGGTGCGCGACCTCAACGCCCTGTACCGCGTCACGCCCGCCCTCTGGGAGCGGGACTTCGACCCCGCCGGCTTCGAGTGGCTCGACGCCGACGACGCCGACCACGACACCCTCTCGTGGGTGCGCCGGTCCGCCGCCGGCGACCCCGTGGTCGTGGTGGTGAACTTCGCGGGCGTCCCGCACGAGGGCTACCGCCTCGCGCTGCCCGACGGCGGCGCCTGGGACGAGGTGCTCAACACGGACGCCGAGACCTACGGCGGCTCCGGCGTCGGCAACCTCGGCCGGGTGGAGGCCCAGGACGTCCCGTGGAAGGGGCGGCGGCACTCCGTCACGCTGCGGGTGCCGCCGCTCGGCGCCCTGGTCCTCCGGCCGGCCGGCTGAGCCGGGTCTGGAATCCGGAGTCAGTAGAGGCTGATCGCCAGTCGCTGCCGGGCCTTGACCACGCGCGGGTCGGTGGGCCCGACGATCTCGAAGTACTCGACCAGCCGCACGCGGAGCTTCTCCTTGGTGTCGGCGTCGGCGCCGGGGAGCAGCTCGAGCAGGCGGGCGAAGGCGTCCTCGACCTTGCCGCCGAGCATGTCCATGTCCGCCACACCGAGCTGCGCGTCGACGTCCGCCGGGGCGTCGGCGGCGGCCGTCCGGGCCGCCTGCAGGTCCGCGCCGCGCGTGCGCTGCAGCAGCCGCACCTGCGCCAGCCCGGCCACCGCGAGAGCGTCCTTCGGGTCCTGCTTGATGGCCTTCTCGTAGGCGGCGACGGCGGTGTCGAGGTCGTCGCGCTCGATCGCGTCGTAGGCCTCCTGGTGCAGCGGCGGCAGCGGCTCCTCGGCCGGCTCCGCGGCCTCGTCCTCCGCGGGCACCTCTCCCTCGCCGCCCTGGGCCGGGGCCCGGCCCGTGACGCCGTTCTGCTCGGCCGCGGCCAGCACCTGGTCCAGGACGTCGCGCACCTGCTCCTCGGGCGCCGCGCCCTGGAACAGCGGGAGCGGCTGGCCCTGCAGCACCGCGACGACGGTCGGCACGCCCTGCACCTGGAAGGCGGCGGCCACCTGCGGGTACGCCTGCGCGTCGAGGCGGCCGAGCAGGAACCGGCCGGCGTACTCCTCGGCAAGACGGCCCAGGAGCTCGCCGAGATCGGCGTTGGCCTTGTCGGTGGGGATCCACAGCAGCATGACCACCGGGTACGTGGTCGAGTCCTGCACCACCTGCTGGAAGTTCGCGTCCGTGACGTCCAGCACGTAGCCGCCCGCCGAGGGCGCGCCGCCGGGCTCCCCCGGGGGCGGCGACTGCGGCCGGTTCAGCGCCGACAGGTCGACGGCGCCACGCGTGCTGAAGGTCGGGTCGGGCGTGGGGTTGGTCATGGGCGACATCCTACGAGCGGGACCGATGGGTGGAGCGTCAGTTGGAGGCGGCCGTCGCGACGTGGGAGTAGCCGAGCGGGCGGATCTTGCCGTCGGAGTCCTTGGCCGGGACGTACAGCGCGACCATGTCCGTGTACCGCGTGGTGAGCATGTTGGTCTGGTCGGCGTCGCCGAGCAGCGCCTTCTGCGTCTCGGACAGGGCGGGCACCTTGGCCTCGTCCTCCGCCTCGACCGTCGTCTTGCCGTCGAGGACGCCCATGACGAGCGCGCCGCCGTCGGCCGTGCGGATCGCGCGCACCTCGTCCTTGCGCGCCTTGTACTTCTGCGAGTACTTGGTCCCGGACTCCTCGAAGCCGGGGACCTCCTTCCACGCCGCCGCGTCGGCCGCGACCGCGGCGACCAGGTCGCCGTCGGGCAGCTCGAACCCCTTGGCGAACGACGACTTCTTGGCACCGAGGGTCACCAGGTCGGCGTACTGCGCCAGCGCGTCCGCGGGCGTCGCCGCGAGCGTGTCGTCGTCGGCGGCCACGGCCTCGGACCCGATCCCGGCGTCCGCGAACGCGGGCATGCTCTGGTCCGGGATGAGCTGCGTCCAGGCCCACATCTTGTAGTCGGAGCGCGCCGACGCCTGCTCGAAGGCGACGAGGCGCGGCGTCTCGAGGTCCTCCGTGCTGGTCGTGATGGAGAAGCTCGTGCGCGGCCAGCCCTCGGTGGTGGGGATGATCATCTGCTGCGACTCGCTCGGGATGTCCGTGACGAACTCCGCGTTGTCGCGCTTCTTGGCGACGGCGAGCTGGCTCTTGCGCACCTCGTACGCCGGGCCGGTCACGCGGGGCTTCAGCGCGGAGCTCTTGAGCTCCTTGTCGGCCTTCGCGACCGTGTCGGCGACCGCGGTGAACACCTGGGTGTCCTGCTCCTTGGTCAGCACGGGTCCGGTGAACGCCTCTCCGGCCTGGGGCTGGGGCAGCTCGTCGGCGCAGCCGGCGAGCAGCGTCGTCGAGACGACGAGGGCGCTCGCCACGGCGAGCCCACGGGTGGTACGGCGGTTCATCGGTTCTCCCCGTCGTTGTCGGTCGTCGGGTCGGCGGCCGGCCCCGTGCGGGAGGCGTCGCCGAAGCCCCACGTGGCGCGCCAGGCGGCGGCGCGGCCCGAGGGCGTGGACGTGTCGGGTCGGACGGCGCCCTGCTCGGACGCCTGCTCGGCCTGGGCGGGACGCACGGCGGGGATCGAGCCCGTGATGGCGCGCAGCATGCGGGTCATCCCGCCCTGCTCCGCGGCCCGCCGGGCCTCCTCCTGGGCGCGCAGCTCCCGCCGCGTCATGCGGAGGGCGCCGGTCGCCGTGGGCGGCTCGGCCGGCACCGGCTCGTGCGCGGTCTGCTCGGCCGGCGCCGGCACCGCCGGGGCGGGCACGGGCACGCCCGCGAAGGGCGCCGGGACCGCCGCGTCGACGGCGGTCGGCGCCGCCACGGGCGCCGGGTCGGACGACGGCACGGCAGGCGCGTCGGTCGGTGCGTCGGCGGACTCGTCGCGCTGGCGGCGGCGCGACCGGCGCAGCAACCGGCCCGCGAGCGGCACCTCGGCGGTGCCGGCGGCCGAGTCGCGCGCGGTGCCGTCCTCCGGGGAGTCGTCCTCGCCCTCGGCGCCCGTCGCCGGCTCGGCGGGGGCACGCTGGTCGTCGTCCGCCGCGGGCTCGGCGGGCGTCGCCGACGCCCACGGGCTGGTGCCGTCCGCCGTGGTGCGCACCGAGGCGAACGGCGCCCCGAGGCCGCCCGACGGCGGTCCGTCGTCGTGCAGGTCGGTGCCGCCGCGCGACTCCTGCTCCTCGAGGTCGGCCCGGTGCGCGCGGGCACGACGGCCCCCGAGCACGAGCAGGAGGACCCCGCCGACCACCAGCACGACCCCCACCCCGACGCCGGGCCAGAGCCACGGCGTGCTGACGGCGCGCGGCCAGCTGAGCTCCAACGTCGGCGCCGTCGCGTCCTCGCCGACACCGGCGGCGAGCAGCGTCCAGCGGCCCGGGCGGTCGCTCCAGCGCAGTGTGACGCTGTTCTCGTCGGAGGCCTCGGCCACCCACATGTCCGACCCGGCCGGGTCGGCGCCGGTCTTCGGCTCCTCCTCGGACTCGGCGTCGGGGTCGGCGGGCTCGCCCTTCGTGACGGCGAGGTTCTCCCAGTCGCTCAGGCCCGTCACGCGCGAGTACGGGTCGTTGCCGACCCACCCCGCGACGTCGACGTCCCGACCGACGGCGAGGGTGACCTTCTGCCCCTCGGGGACGGACGCGCTGACGGTGACGTCGCCACCGACCAGCCCGAGGACACCGGGGTCGGTGACGACGAGCGTGCCGTCACCGGTCGGCTTGGCCGTGGCGACCACCGTGTCGGTGTCGCGCCAGACCGTGGCCGAGGCGACACCGAGCGCGGCGGCAGCCAGTCCGACCAGGACCAGGACACCGCCCAGAATGCGTTGCAGCACCGAGCTTTCCCTTCGACGTGGACAGTCCAGCATAGGGACGGCGCAGAGGGCTCCGTCCACGTGACCGCCCTGGCGGGGTGCGGTTCACGAACCCTTCACGACTCGCGTACGACCGGCTCGCCCCGGCTCCTGCGCGTCGTCACGACCCGTGGAACACTGCCGGGGCGGCGCCGTCGTGCCGCACCGACCCGGCGTGGGAAGATGTCCGACTCGTCCCGCCAGGGCAAGAATGTCCCGAGTATCGGCGCCCTGCCCCCGCCACTATCCTGGCGACGCCGGGGCACCCACCATGTACGGAGGTCTGCACGTGTCCGACGAGCGCACGCTCTTCCCGATCACCATGCGCGGTTACGACCGCGCGCAGGTGGACGGTCACATCGCCCGACTCGAGCAGGCGCTGGAGGAGGCCCGCCGGAACGTCGAGAGCACCGACGCGCGCGCCATGCAGATCTCCTCCGAGCTCGCGCTCGCGCAGCGCCAGCTGCGGGAGAACGAGAAGCCGTCCTACGCCGGCCTCGGCTCGCGCGTCGAGCGCCTGCTGCGGTCCGCGGAGGAGCAGTCCACCGAGGTGCTCACGCAGGCGAACCAGCAGGCCGCCGACATCATGGCGCGGGCCAAGCTGTCCGCCGGCCAGGTGCGCGCCCGCGCGGAGTCCGAGGCCTCGGAGCTGCTGGGCAGCGCCCGCCGCGAGGCCGAGGAGATCCGGTCCACGACGGCCGCCGAGGCGGAGGGCACGCTGCTCGCCGCCCAGCGCCGCGCCGAGGAGCTCGTCGGTTCCGCCGAGCGCGAGGCCGCCCTCATCACCAGCACCCTCTCCGCGGAGGAGAGCGAGCGCCGCGCCACCCTCGAGCGCGAGATCGGCGTCCAGCGCTCCACCGCGGAGCGCGAGACGACGGAGCTGCGCGTCTCGGCCGAGCGCGACACCGCGCAGCAGCGGGCGCAGGCCGCCGCCGAGGCCGCGGCCCAGCGCGAGGAGGCCGACCGTGAGTCGACCGACCTCCTGGAGCGCACCCGCCGGGAGGCCGCCCGCATCATCGCCGAGGCCAAGCACCAGGCCGCCGAGGCGTCGGACGCCGTCACGACCGAGCTCGAGCAGCTGCGCGAGCAGGCCCGCGCCGCGCTGGCCGACGCCGAGCTGGAGATCGCGCAGCGCCGCGAGCAGGTGGAGCACGAGGCCGCCGCCCGGCACGAGACGGCCCGCCAGGAGACCGACCTGCTCGTCCGCGCCGCCGAGGAGCACGCAGCGGAGGCCGAGCAGCGGGTCGCGCTCGCCCTGCAGCAGGCGGAGAAGGTCCGCGCGGAGTCCGACGCGTACGTCAAGGCCCTCGTCGCGGACGCCCGCCGCACCGCGGACGGGATCGTGGCCGAGGCCCGGGAGTTCACCGAGCAGATGGTCAACGACGCGCGCGCCGAGGCGGAGAACCACCGGTCCACCGCCACGCGCCAGCTCGAGGACCTCACCCGCCGGCACGACTCGATCAACTCCTACCTCGAGGAGCTGCGCGGGCTGCTCGGCGCGGAGAAGTCCGCGCCGCAGACGCCGGCAGGCTCCGGCCAGCCCGTCGCCGTCGTGCAGGCTGCCGTCCCCGCTCCGCCGGCGCCGCCGTCCACGACGGTCGCCGAGCCCGACGTCCAGTCCGAGGTCGAGCCCGAGGTCGAGCTCGACGTCGAGCCCGAGGCGGCGGCCGACGACGAGCCCGCCGACGCGGACGTGCTGGAGCCCGCCGAGGACACCTCTGACGACGCCGACGCCGACGCCGACGCCGAGCAGGAGTCCCCGGCCCCGTCCAAGGCCTGAGCCTCGCGCCGAGACACCGCGGGCCCGCCACCGACCGGTGGCGGGGGCCCGGGGGGGCGGGGGGCGGGGGGGGGGGCTGGCCGGCGGGGGGGGGGGGGCCCCCCCCC